>DKEX01000093.1 GCA_002452295.1 Firmicutes bacterium UBA6811
CGCCCGAGGATCTCGCCGCTGGCCGTCTCGGCGGCGAGCGCGACGGCGACGTCGCTGAACGGCGGAAAGAGCAGGGCCGGGAGACGCCCTACCCTGGCCACGAATTCCCATAGCCCGGCCAGCGCCGCTACGAATAGCGCCTGGCGCAGGGTCCTGGTATTCGCCGTGCCGAGGAGTCTGGTGGTCCTCATGAATGCGGCCTCCTGCCTCTTGGAAGCTGCGTTCCGCGCCGGCATCCCTGGTCAATAGGAGGCACGACGCGGCATCGGAACGCGTGGCTTGACGCTTGAACTTGCTCTCGAGCCTGAGTCTGAGTCCAAGACCAAGTCTGAGCCGGGGGCTGGGCCTGAACCTGGCTTTGAGTCCGGGTCGCGGTCGGGGTGCGAGACCCAACCCCAGGCGCGGTCGAACCCGTCGGGCGAGGCATGTCGCTTTCGTACGTAGTCTCCATAACACGCACCTGTTGCCGACGGTGGACCGGCAACCATGGCCCGATCCCAGTGAATTCCCTGTGAAGCGTAACTCGTCCGTGTGCGTGAGCGCTCCCGGTCTACCGCCGGGATTGCAGTTGTTGGATGGGAGACGGCTCACCCGCCCTGTCCCCGACGAAGGCGACGAGATTCTCCCATGCGATGTCGCCGAGGGTGCGGGGGACCTTCTTGATGTAGCCGGCCTTCTGCATGAAGTCGGCGAAGCCCATGAGGCCATACGGTGCCGTCGTGTAGTCCATGCCCGGCCAGGTGAGGTAACGATAGGTTTTCTCTACGCTGAGGCCGAACTCGGGGGCCAGGAGGGCCGCGGCCTCCTTCTTGTTGGAGTTGATCCATGCCATGGCCTCGCTGATGGCCATGGCGAAGCACGCGTACGCCACGGGGTTGCCGTCGTGGAACCGCGTTGTGGCGACACCCACGTTAAAGCTGAAGGGCTGGCCGAAGCAGGTCACGTCGTCCACGACCAGGTGCATGCCGGGCTGGCTAAGCTCCTCGAAGAGGTAGGGCGGGGTGGTGAAGTGAGCCACGATGCCCTTCCTGGATATGAGGGCGGCCGCTCCGTCGGGATGCGGCATGGCTACGACGCTTTTCTCGAAGACGGTCGGGGAGCCAAGCTCCCTCTCCGCCTGCATGGCGAGGAGGATGTGCTGCACGCTTCCGGGTGACGGCAGCGCAATCTTGTCGCCCGGCTTGAAGTCCTTGAGGCTCTTGATGGACGGGTTGTTCGTCACAAGCCCCACGGGCACTACACAGAACCCCACCGCCGCCTTCCATGGGCAGCCTTTGTCCCAGCCGATGATGAACGGCGGGATCCCCATGAATCCGACGTCGACCTCGCCTGAGACCAGCGCCTCGCGCACCGCCGCGCCCGAGCCATACTCCTTCCAGACGGGCTTCAGGCCATACTTCTCGAAGATCCTCTGCTTTTGGGCAACCATGAGCGGCGCATACACGAGACCGAACTGACCTGCGATGCGGATCTCCTGCCCCTGCGCTTGAGGCGAGCGGGCTGCGCTGACGATGTCGCCACCGCCACCACCGGCCAGACCCGGGCCTCCTACGAGGAGCGCCACGCACACAATGATCCCCCACAGCCGTCTCATACCCAGGAACCCTCCCTCTCCACGAGTCTGCAACATCCAGTGATGCTGCGACATGATCATTCAATATGACGGCGGCAGGGCCGGTGTGCACGGCCAGATCGGAAAACGTGCAGGGGGGACACGGTGAAGGAGTCGTGCGGTTGGCCGCGCTGCAAGGCACAGCAGGTTGTCGGGCATGGACCGTGGACCGCGTCAGTTCCCCCCGATCAGCCGGAGGAGAAGCGCGGTGATGCCTGCGGCTGCGAGCGGCCCCACCGGGATTCCGCGAAGCAGGCAAACGCCGATGACGGTCCCGACGAGGATGCCAGCGATGATGTCTGGGCGCGCCTGAAGGAGCTGGACGCCCTGGCCGTTGACGTAGGTCGCGGCGGCGCCACCGACGATGGCGAGCAGGCCCGGCCACGTGCAGAACGCACGCAGCACCTGGTCCATGGTAACCTGCTTCGTGGAGAGCGGCGAAAGAACCGCGATCATGAGCAGGACCAGCCCGAGCTGAAGCGCCCGTTGCTCGAGGAATGCGGCGAGGGAGTTCAGGCCTGCTGCCTGTATGAAGAGCAACGCCGCAGCCGCGCCAGCGATGAGGGTGTTGCCGAACGCAAGCCCCACGGCGAGGACCACCAGAAGCGGGAGACCGTCCATTGTAGAATCGCCTCCACTCATATGCTGTGCAGCCCGGCCGCTGCTGTGGAACCCGCCCGTTGCTGTATGGCCCCACCCCTGCTATGGCGCCCGGCCGCCAGGCCGCGTCCGGCCGCTCATGTGTCGCGCTGGAGTGCGGTGGACTGGAATGCAAAGGGGCCGCGAGCCATACCGGGGCTTCCTGCCTCCCGGAGGCCCGCCGCGTGGCCGTGGGCAACGCCACCGGGGTCGTGTGCCGAAACGCCCGCAGTCGTCGGCAGACAGATGCCGCTCGGCGTTACAGGCGGCGACGCCCCCGGGCAGTTGCTCCTATGGCATATCTATTGATTTGCCTCATAGAAGAGACCGGCGGGTCCCGGCCTCCGCGAGACGGCGTGACGCAAAAGGCAGAAGGTATGAGGCTGTCACAAAGGAGCAAATTATGCCTGGCGGTCTGTGGCCGGGGCTTCCGTGCTGCACTGGCGCGGGATGCGCCCCCGGAACCGGAATCACTGGTATGCCAGGGCGACCGGTAACGGCCAGTGGCACCGGCTGGCGGGCTTCACAGTCGAGCGGTGAAACCGATGAGTGGTCTCGAGGCGGGTGGTCCTTGCCCGACACCCGTCGCGCGCCGGTCGCAGCCTGCACGGCCGCACGTAAACAGGGGGCGCCGGCGAACTGCCGGCCTGGAGGTAGGCATCATGCGACCGAAGAACGTTCTTCCATTTGCAGTCCTCTGCACCGTTCCGTTCATCCTCGTGCTGGGCAACTCCATGCTCATCCCGGTGCTGCCCAGGATCAGGTCGGCGCTTCACCTCACCCAGGCCCAGACGGGCCTCTTCATCACGGCCTTCTCGATCCCGGCGGGGCTGGCCATCATGCTTGTCGGCGCCCTTTCCGACCGCATCGGGCGCAAGCGGGTTATAGCCCCCAGCCTCATCGTGTATGGGGCGGGGGGCATCGCGGCGGCACTGGCAGCGATCCTCGTGGAACGTCCGTACTGGCTCATTCTTGCTGCGAGAGTGATCCAGGGCGTAGGCGCGGCGGGCACGGGCCCTATAGCCACGGCAGTGGCCGGAGACATGTTCCAGTCCCAGGAAAGGACCAGGGCCGTCGGTATACTCGAGGCCTCCAACGGCTTCGGCAAGGTGATCAGCCCTGTGCTGGGCGCCGGTGCGGCGCTGGTGGCGTGGTGGGCGCCATTCCTGCTATTCGCCGTGGTGGCATTTCCGGCGGCTATCGGCGTATGGGCCCTCTGCCCTGAGCCGGCGGCGCGGGACCGAGATCGGGTTCAGAATCGGGATCGGGATCGGGATCGGGATCGCAATCGCGACCGGGATCGGGATCGGGGCTCCGGCGGAGGCCGCAGCTCCGGCAAGGGCGCAGCCTCCAGCGAGGACCCAGCCCCCGGCGACGGCCCCGGCCAGGACCAGCGCCGAGACCAGAGCGGAGACCAGGGCCAGTGCTGGGGTCAGGGCCGCGGTCGGCGCCGACGGCAGACCAGCATGCGCACGTACTTTGCCGACCTCCGACGCGTGTTTAAAGAGAAGGGCTGGTCTCTCGCAGCGTGCTACGTGGCGGGCGCGGTGGTCCTGCTCGTCCTTTTCGGCATGCTCTTCTACTTCTCGGACGTCCTAGAGGATCGCTTCAAGATCGGCGGCCTCATGAAGGGCCTCCTGATAGCCGCGCCCATCCTCGTGATGTCTGTAACCTCGCTCCTTGCGGGGCTGTTCCTGGAGAAACACGGGACGTTGCTCAAGACGGCCACCTGGGCGGGGCTTGCGCTTGTGGCCGCGTCCCTCGGTCTCCTGGCCTTCGGCTCCGGGCTCGTGTGGCTGGGGGCGCTGACGGCCGTGATCGGGTTCGGGAGCGGCCTGGTGCTGCCCTCCCTGAACACGATGGTGACCAGCGCGGCGGGAGGGCAGACGCGCGGGATGGTGACCTCTGTGTACGGAGCAGTGCGGTTCCTCGGGGTCGCGGCGGGGCCGCCAGTGTTCGGTCTCATAATGGACTCGCGACGCATTTCCGTGTTCGGCCCGGCCGCGGTGGCGGCGGGCGCCGCTGCGCTTTTCGTCGTCCTCGCGCTGGACCAGAGACTCCTCGCCCCGCCGTCGGGGGACCGCTAGACTACAGGCGTTTGCCTTGGATGCGGGCAGCGCGATGGCGTGTGGAGTTTTCTGTAAGGATGGAGGAGCTCGCGCGGTGGCCGCGAACCTGAAGCGGGGTGCGCGGTCGGCATGGCGGAGCTGGTCGTCCTTCTGATGATGTTCGATCCAGTCTAGCGGGCAGGGAAGTGCGCGGGCGCGGGAGGTGGTAGCAAAGCGCTGGTCAGAACCGGGGTGGAGGTGCTCGCGAGGGACGGCTTCAGCCTGCCGTGGGTGAAGCCCTCGCCCAATATCGCCACCCTGGCTAGCGCCACGGTGTACCCCGGCACGTGCTTCATCGAGGGGTTCGCGACGGTGTCTGAGGGGCGCGGCACGGATCACCCGTTCGAGTGGGTGGGCGCCCCGTGGATCGACGGCTCCGCTCTTGCGCGCCGACTGAACGCGCTGCGCCTGCCGGGCGTGACCTTGGGGGCCGGCGCTGTATCGGCCCGGCATCTGGCAGGCTAGAAGGCTGGCAGGCTGGCGGGACGGCAATCCGACGATCAGCACGCGGCTTCTGACGTGCTTTACAGCCGGCGCCTTCCCGGCTTTCGCGGCTCCCGGACCGTGTCACGTTCCGAGTCTACAGCCGATGCGGTTCCCCGGGGTCGTTTCCAGGCACAAGACAATGCTGATGTCAGCGCGCATCTCGCCGCGCGGTCATTCCAGCCTGCATTCCGGCGCACGGGCCTTGCCCTCTCGGGCCAAATGTGCTATATTGACAGTGTCACAACGGATGTCTCGAGATCCACGGGGCTCGCAGGGTCCCGGACGGGTTAGAAGACCGGACTATATAGAGAGCTTCAAGCGGAGAGATACCCAAGCTGGCTGAAGGGGAAGGTTTGCTAAACCTTTAGACGGTTGAACAAACCGTGCGGGGGTTCGAATCCCCCTCTCTCCGCCATCTTTTGACGACGACGGCCTGCGGGCCGTCTTGTTCACATCGCACACAAGTGTTGCGCGCCCGTAGCTCAGTGGATAGAGCATCTGACTTCGGATCAGAGGGTCGTGGGTTCGAGTCCCTCCGGGCGCGCCAGTAATGACGGGGGTTTGCGGGGTCGATGAGGAACTGCAAGCCCCCCTTTCATCGTCACCCTCTCATAGGTCGTCAATAGGCGACTCACTATCTGAACTCCGACTCTCTCCGACTAGTCTGCGCCTACGTGAGGTTAGAAGGATGAAGCTAGGGGCTTCGCCTAGAGCCTGCATATTTCATGGCACCCTCCCGAACCATGCCGCCTTGAGTTCGAAGAATCCTCAGTGTTCCATAATCTAGAGTTGTCTGGTGAAATTGAAGCCTGGTCGGGCGGCAGCACCAGCCCTTCAGCAAGAAGGGCGACCAGCCTGCTCGCTCGATACTGCGCTGTTGCATATTCAAAGAACGTAACATCAGGTAACCGCTTAGGCATACCGTCCAAAAAAATCTTCCGTCTATAGAAGGAATTGCTGTCTGCACGGCGTATGATACATGCAGAAGGAAAGAAAACGTTTTATGGAAGGGTTACTGGTGATTTGATGTCTACCATACGAGACGTGGCAACGGAAGCAGGAGTATCAATTGCAACTGTTTCTAAGGTGTTGAACAATCCTGACTACGGTTCGCCGGAAACGCGAAAAAAAGTGGTGTCCGCAGTGAAGAGGCTCGGATATCAGCCTAACAACATCGCCAGAAGCATGGTCATAGGCAGAACAAATGTGATTGCTCTCGTCATTCCGGATGTCCGTAACCAGTTCTTTACGTCAGTGGCGCGCGGTGTCGAAGATGTGGCAAGCAAATACGATTATCGGGTTATGCTCTGTAATACGGACGAAGACCCCGCCAAGCAGCAGAAGTATATCGACGTCTTCAGGAGCAAGATCGTGGACGGGTTCATAATCGCTGTCGCGTCTGAGCGAGATCGATACCTGGAGAAGATTGAGAGGGTAACACTGCCATTCGTCTTTATAGACCGTGTTTGCGAGGAGATTCCTGCAGACGCTGTAATCGTAGACAACAGGGGCGGTGGGTACAAGGCTGTGAATTACCTGCTCGGCCTTGGACACCGGCGAATCGCCGTCATCACCGGGAAGCCGGACACGTTGACAGGGCGCGAGAGACTACAAGGCTATCTGGAGGCGTTGACGGAGTTCGAGCTTACACCTGACCAGGAACTCATTAGGGATGGGGGATTCACCATTGAAGGAGGCTACGAAGCGACAAAGGCAGTTCTAGCCATCAAGGATCCCCCCACGGCGCTATTCATTTCGAATAACGCAATGACGATAGGGTGCCTGAAGGCCCTTTCGGAGGCAAGGGTGAGGATACCCGACCAGATGTCGGTAATCGGTTTCGACGACTCGGAATGGGCTGAGTTCTTTACCCCTCCTCTTACTGTGGTGCGGCAGCCCACATATACAATGGGGACGCTGGCGGGCGAGATTCTCTTCCAAAGAATACTGGGGGCGGCTCCGCCTGAGAGGAAAGAGGTCGTTCTCAAACCAGAACTCGTCATCCGGGAATCCTGTAAAGCTGTCTCTATGCGGAACGGCATCACCCGGAAAAACGCTTTCGATGTGGAGTGAAGGGTGCTGCGTTAGGATACCGGGCCTATTCTGGTGCGATGGAAATGATATTGCAGGGTAAGGAGGCTTATCATGGCGCTCTCGAAGGCTAAGACGAGGATCGGGCTTGTGGCGATTTCAGATGAAAGGCCTGCAATACACGACCCGGACGAGCAACACAATCGTGAGTATCTCTTTGCGATGAAACGAGCCCTGGAAGCAACGGCGGATGAGGCAGGGTCACACATAGAGTTTATTGTTGAAGAGCGGATCATCCACAGCATGGAGGAAGCGGTTTCCTCTGCGAAAAGGATGCGGGCGGAAGATGTAGCGGGCGTGGCAATGGCTCATAACATGTGGACGTTCGCCCGGGAAGCTGCCATGTTTGCCAGGGTTTATGGCGGTCCCGTCGCCGGCTACACGAACAAGGACCCGCTGCGGCCGGCGCTCGTTGGGCTTCTTTGCAGCGGCGGGACTATAGACAAGATGGGCATCTATCATCCGCGGATCATCGGGGATATAGCGCGCGAGGACGTCCAGGCCAGGCTCCTATCGTGGGCAAGAGCAGCGGGAGTTGTGAGCAAGCTGGTCGGCGAGACCTACTGCAACTTCGGCGGGCGCAGCATGGGCATGGGGACCGCCGTGAGGGACCCGAACGACTGGATGAAGCGGTACGGGGTGGACGTCGAACAAGTAGACCAGGTGGTGTTGCTGGAGCGGGCGAGGACCGTGGAGCCCGAACGGGTGGATCACGCGTACAACTGGCTCGAGCAAAACGTGGGTTACATAGACCCGAGGGTGCCTCCGGAGAAAATCAAGAACCAGATCCGTCTATACGAGGCGACCCGCGACATCTGTCGTGAGAAGGGGATAGACTTCTACGGCATAAAGTGCCAGCCCGAGCTGAGCGAGGTTACCGACTACGCCGTCCCGTGTCTCAACCAGGCGTTTTCGAACAACGCCTTTGACTGGCACGGCTCTAAAGAGCCTGTGGTATGCGCATGTGAAGCCGATATGGGTGCCGCCATGACCATGCGACTTCTTCAGGGTGTGTCGGGACAGCCTGCGTTGTTTATGGATTTCCGCGATTATGATGAGAAGCGCGACGAATACATATTCTGCAACTGTGGCTCGCAGTCGGTGTTTTATGCAAAGGACATGAAGGACGTGCATCTGGTTCCTACAGACAAATACTACCCATCAGGCGGCGCCCATGTTCAATATATATGCCGCGAGGGAGAGGTCACCCTCGCCCGCCTGTGCGAGGACAGGGACGGCGAATGGATGGCGATAATCCCGGGCCGCTTCGTCTACTACGACCGCGAGAGATGCAAAGAGACCAGCCCTCTATGGCCGCACGCCTACCTCAAGGCCGACGTGGATCCGGACGAGTTACTGCAGTTCTACGGCTCGAATCACGGTCACGCTGTCTACGGGAACTGGGTAGACGAGCTTGTACACCTCGGAAAGATGCTTGGATTCAAGACCAGAGTGTTCGGTCGGTAAGCGGCCTACTGCATCTTTGTTGTTGCATCGGGGGATGAGCTCTATGACGAGAGATTGCTCTACAACCGCGAAGGCAAGGCAGGAGAGGTCGGATGCCTCTCAATGCGTAATCGGCCTTGACTTTGGGACCGAGTCGCTGAGAGCCCTTCTTGTAAATACAGGCACGGGTGAGGAAGTCGCTGAAGCTGCCGCCCGCTACGAGCATGGAGTGATCGGGGAATCGCTGCCCGAATCGGGCGTTAGCCTGGGGAGGGACTGGGCACTGCAACACCCCGCCGATTACCTCAAGGCCATATACGAAGCTATCCCACTGGTATTGCGGAAAGGACAGGTCGACGGGGTTGACGTTACGGGAATAGGTATAGACTTCACCTCTTGTACCGTTCTGCCCACCACACACGACGGCACGCCCCTATGCTTTCTCGAACCTTTGAAAAGCAACCCCCACTCGTGGGTGAAGCTATGGAAACACCACGCCGCTCAACCGGAAGCGGACCGCATCAACGAAGTGGCGTCTGAAAGGGGAGAGTGTTTCCTCAAGTACTATGGCGGTCGGGTCTCCTCCGAGTGGGCCCTGCCCAAGCTGCTCCAGATCTTAAACGAAGCCCCCGAGGTCTACCGTGCTACCGCTCGGTTCATCGAGGCCGGGGACTGGGTGGCCTGGCAGCTTACGGGGGAAGAAAGCAGGAACGCCTGCGCCGCCGGGTACAAGGCCCTGTGGAACTCGAAGGATGGTTACCCCGGACGGGATTTCCTCAGGGCGCTGGACCCCGCCTTCGAGGGGGCAGTCGAGGACAAGCTGGCAGGCCCTATCCGGACACCGGGGGAAAAGGCAGGAAACCTCAGGCCCGAGATCGCGCGCGCGCTCGGCCTTTCCGACGAGGTCGCGGTCGCCTCGCCCATAATCGACGCGCACGCCGGCGTTCTTGGTTGCGGGGTGGCCGGCCCGGACAGAATGGTTATGGTCATGGGAACCTCGAGTTGCCAGATGGTCATGACGGAAGAGCCGCACTTCTTCAAGGGGTTCGCTGGGATGGTGCAGGGAGGTATCCTTCCGGGTTACTACGGGTACGAGTACGGGCAGTCGGCCGTCGGGGATATCTTCGCCTGGTTCGTCGACAACTGCGTTCCTTACGCATACTACCAGGAAGCAACCTCGCGGCAGGTTACGCTTTACGAGCTCCTGGAAGAAAAGGCCTCGCGGCTGTCTCCCGGCGAAAGCGGCCTTGTTGCCCTGGACTGGCATAACGGTAACCGGAGCATCCTTATGGACGCAAACCTGAAGGGTATGGTGGTTGGGTACACGCTGAAGACGAAACCCGAGGAGGTGTATAGGGCTCTGGTCGAGGCCACCGCCTTCGGCGCCAGGAGGATAGTGGAGGCCCACGAGTCCGGGGCCAAGCCCATCAAGGAGGTTTTTGCCTGCGGGGGGCTGACGGGCAACCGGATGCTCATGGGCATCTATGCGGATATCCTAGGGAAGTCGGTAAAGGTGCCATCGTCGTCTCAGCCCGTGGCGCTGGGAGCGGCGATCCTGGGAGCGCTGGCGGCGGCCGCGGACCGGGGTGACTACAGTGAGCCAGCCGAGGTGGTGGAGAGGATGGCGTTGGGTGCTAGCGCCCTTTATACTCCCGACAGGAGCAACGAAAGGGCGTATGAGAAGCTATATGCCAGATACAAGCAGTATTACGACTACTTCGGGGCGCGAGGGATCGCTCCGGCCTGAACTACAGGTCACGTCAGGAGGAGGACAACGCATATGGATGTAGTCGGCAAGTTTGGCAGGATCCTGATTCCCATGTGCACCCCTTTTGAAGAGGACTACAGCGTCGACCACGCTGTGGTGAAAAGGGTCGCAAGGTACCTTGTGGACAGGAAGTATTGTGACTCCCTTATAATCGCGGGCACGAACGGCGAGTTCTACACCATGAGCTTTGAGGAAAAGCGTGATCTGTTCCGGACGGTGAAGGAAGAGATCGGAAACGACGTTCCGCTGATCGCGGGCACCGGAAGCGCCAACACCAGGGAAACGGTGAGGCTGACACAGGAAGCGCAGGCTCTTGGATACGACGGCGCGCTGGTGATCGTTCCCTATTTCTGCCTCCCGACACAGGATGGGCTCTACACGCATTTTGCGGAGGTCTGCCGGAGTACCAGCCTGCCCGTGATGGTATATAACATACCCCTTTTCACCGGCTCAAACATCGAGCCGAGTANNACACCGGCTCAAACATCGAGCTGAGTACGCTTTCTAGACTCGCCGACAGGTTTGACAACCTGGTGGCCGTGAAGGACGAGGCGGGAATAAACCCCCTTCAATGTTCAGAGTACATAAGAGCGACCGGTGGAAAGGTGACCGTGTACTCGGGCGATGACCTGATGGTTCTGGCGATCATGAGCCAGGGCGGGGTCGGTGTTGTCAGCGGTGGCTCCCACGTTATCGGCGACGTGATGCGGGACATGATACAGGGATATCTGAGTGGAAGGACCGCCGAAGCCACGGCAACTTTCAGGAAGCTTTACAGCCTCTTTGTTGCTTTCTTCGGAAGGAACAGGCGGTTCAGGAATCCACTGCCGGCTGTAAAGGCAGCGTTCGAGATTTGCTCCGGTCTTCCGGTTTCCAGGGTGAGGCCCCCTCTATTAGGCCTCGAAGGCGATGAACTGGACAATCTGAGGCAGGCGCTGAAGGCAATCGGCAAGATCCAGGAGGACGGTTTCGACCAAGCTCGCGGGGTAGGTTGAAGTCCAATACCACATCACAAAAGGGGGATTCGTCATGGTTGGCACGTCGAGGAAGGTACTGCTCTTCGTCACGATGGCGATCCTGGTTCTGGCGGTGTCCACTGTTGCGGCAGCTCCCAAGTATGTGCTCCGATTCAACACCGTCGCGGCGCCTACGCAACCGCAAGTGCTCGCTATGGAGAAGTTCGCCGAGGTCGTCGGGAAACTGAGCGGGGGGAATATCACAGTCAAGGTGTTTCACTCCGGGCAACTCGGGGACCAGAAGACGGGCCTGCTTGCTGTGATGCGGGGCGATCTCGAGATGGCCGGCGACGGAGCTCCATCGTGGTTCGCGGAACTCGGTGGAATGCCCGAGCTGGGAGTATACGGTGCCGCGTATGTCTTCCGGGATCTCGACCACATGTACATGGTTATGAACGGTCCGATAGGACAGGAACAGTTTGAGAATCTTGCGAAGAAATCCGGAATGAGAGTCCTTGATACCTGGTACCTGGGAACACGGCAGTTGAACTTAACCGCAAAGGCCGGAGTTGTCCGCACTCCGGCGGATCTCAAGGGAATCAAGCTGAGAATGCCCAACGTAGCCTCATTTATGGATATGGGCAGGGCGCTCGGGGGGACTCCCACTCCCATGGGATTCGGCGAAGTGTACCTGGCGCTGAAGACCGGCACTGTCGATGGGCAGGACAACCCTCTTCCCACGGATCTTTCGGCCAAGTTCGTCGAGGTGACCAAGTATATCGTGCTTACGGACCACTCGATAGGCACGGTCAACCCCGTCATCAACGAGAAGTTGTGGCAGAGCATGCCTGAAGAGTACAGGGTCTACATCAAACAGGCCATGGCTGTAGCCAGGTGCTATATGAACTCGATCGTTCTCGAGCAGGAGGCTCTTCTCCTGAGCCAGTTCGTCGACGAGTACAAGATGGAGATAATCGTGCCCGATAAGAAGGCGTTCATGGACCACGCCAAGGCGTATTACTCACAGCCGAAGTTCGACGAGCAGTGGGGAAAGGGCATGTACGAGAAGATACAGTCGTATCCGTACGGTAGCTGATCGGGGCGAGCCCGCTGAAACCGGAAGACCACTGTAATCCCGTGTGTGAGCAGGAAAACTGAAGGAGATCTCGCTGAGATCTCCTTCACCTGCACTATGAGGAGGGGACCTGGATTGAGGAAGATAGCCAGGATGATAATGGACCTCCTAGAGATGCACGCCGCCGCCCTTTGTCTCGGTCTCCTGTCCGCTAGCGTCGTACTGCAGGTCATTCTCAGGTACGCGTTCCGTTCGCCCTCCCCCGAGCTATTCGAGATATCAGGATACTCCTTCATTTGGGTGATCTTCCTCGGGGCACCTCTTGCACAGCGTTACCGCAGCCACATACGATTCGACGTCATATACCAGGCGCTTCCTCGGAAAGCTCAGCTGGCTATCGACATAGTTTTCGACACGCTCTTCAGCATCGCCCTGGTTATCATGTTCTTCCCCGTGATCAGGCAGGTCATCTCTCTCGGGTTCATCAGGTCGGACGTGTTGCGAGTCCCATGGACCTATCTACTGCTGTGTTTTCCGCTCTTCATAGCGCTGATGATCATTCACAATATCGAGTGGATATACAGAGAAGTGAGTGAATTGCTTACGGGTAAAGCTGTGATTGGGGAGGAACCGCCATGGCGCTAGCTGTTTTCCTCATTGTTTTCTTCGTGATGTTCGCTCTTGGCTACCCGATTGCGTTCGCCATGGTCTTTGGGGGCTTCGTCTATTTCATTATGTCTGGGGTAAGGCTCGCGAACTTCACCGACCTCATGGCCATACAGGTGCAAGCGAAGGACGTTCTCCTTGCCGTGCCCATGTTCATACTGGCTGCAAACATAATGAACGACTCCGACATAACGAACAAGATCTTCGATTTCGTGAAGAAGGCGCTGGGCCCTATAAGGGGAGGGTTGGCATACGCCAACGTGGTTACCAGCATAATCTTCGCCGGCATGAGCGGATCGGAGATCGCGGACGTCGCGGGTGTCGGAAACATCGAGATCAAGGCGATGATGGAAGGCGGTTACGACGGGCCCTTCTCGTGCGCGGTGACGTGTGCCTCGGCGACTATCGGTCCTATAATACCGCCGAGCATTCCCATGGTCATATACGCCATGCTCTCGGGCGCATCCGTCGGGTACCTGTTCCTGGCAGGGTTCCTCCCGGGGTTGCTGCTCGGAGGCTTGGAGATGGGACTTGTCTACTACCTCTCGAGGAAAAGGAACTACCCCGTAGGGCAGAGGATGCCGTTTAGAGGGCTCCTCAGAAGCTTCATCATCTCCTTTCCGGGGCTTCTTGCGCCGATCTTGCTCCTGGGCGGTATCTACGGGGGCGTCTTCACCCCGACCGAGGCCGCAGGCGTCGTGGTCCTCTACGTGCTGGTCTTGAGCCTTTTCGTCTATAGGAGCTTGGGCTTCAAGAAGCTCTATAGCATAATGATGAAAACCGTCCAGAATATCGGGTACATAAGTTTCATGATCGCGGCGGCGTTTGTGGTCAGTTACGTCATGTGCAGGGAGCAGGTTCCCGTTTTCCTAACGGAAGCCTTCATGAATATGGGGCTTCTATCGAGCAAGTGGCTGCTCCTCCTGAGCACGAATGTCCTGCTGTTCGTGCTCGGAATGTTCTTCGACGTGTCGGCGATCTCTCTCGTGGTCATACCGATCCTGTTGCCCCTGGTACAGGCGGTTGGTATAGACCTCGTACACTTCGGGCTTGTAACGACGATGAACCTCATGATGGCTCTCGACACGCCGCCGTACGGCCAGACGGGCTTTATAACGAGCGCGATAAGCGGTACCCCGGTGCGTGATGTCTTCAGGGAGATGCTCAGGTACTGGATTCCAGTGGAGGTTCTCGGTCTGCTCATAGTGACTTACTGGCCGGATTTCGTGCTGTGGGTTCCGAGAATCCTTGGATATCAGGGTTAGGCGGCAGGATTTGTCAATGTTGTAAGCGCGACATTATAGTGGTTTCCCATGCTCAAGCACTCCTCTTCGAAAGGCGCCTTGACGATCTGAGCAGGTTCAGCGACGTGATGAAGATGATGATGCCTCCCCAAAGAGCAACGGTGAGGTGCGAGCTCACTCCCAGCAGGTTCAGCCCGCTGGAGACTACCTGAAGGATTGACAACGCGAGGATCAGCCCGGGGACCCTTCCGAACCCGCCGCCGGGATCGACCCCGCCGAGCACCGAAGCAAGCACGGTTACCAGAAGGTACGAGGCCGCATACCCTGATTTGGCCGAGTTGAACCTGGAGATCATGACGAGCGACGCTAGACCGCACAGGATTCCCGAAAGCATGTATACGCGCATGAGCACCGACCTGACCCGCACTCCGGAGAACTCGGTGGCGGTCTGGTTCGAGCCGATCATGTACACCGACACGCCCCAGGGGGTCCTGTTCAGGAGGACTCCTACCGCGAGGGCGGTTGTGAGAAAGATGACCATCGGAACGGGGAACCCCAGCACATCCCCGTTGCCTATCGCCAGCACGGCCCGGGGGAAGCCGGAGATTACCCGGCCCTTCGTCAGCACGACGGCGATGCCGTCGATAAGGGTCATGGTACCCAGCGTCGCAAGGATGGGTGATACGCCAAGGTAAGCTACGATAAAGCCGTTGAGGAGCCCGAGGAGCAACGATGTTACCAGCCCCGCGGTCATGGCGAGAAGGATGTACCCGGCCCCGGCCGCCCCGACGGCCACATCACCGGGAACCGTCCTCGTAAGAATGGCCGCGGTGACGATGCCGCACATGTTTGCCGTTGCGATGATGGACAGGTTGATCCCGCCGGTGAGCATCGTGACGGCCATGGCAAGAGCCAGAAGCCCGAGCTCAGGAAGCTGGAATGCCATGGCCTGGAAGGTGGCCGCCCGAAGGAATTCACCCGGGAGCAGGACGGCAAAAGCCCCCATAAGCACTACAAGAAGCATGGCCAGGGTGCGGATGTCTGAACCCCCACCCAGAAGGTTCCTCAGGTCGAATCGTGCTCCTCCGTCAGTCATGTCCCGCACTCCTCCAACACCAGTCTAAACCTCGATCTCGACGCGGTGGCGCCCCCGACCCGCTCGCTGGCTCCAGGCGGTGACGCTCACGCTGATGACAATCACGGCGCCGACGAAAACCTGATGCCAGTAAGACGATACTCCCATGAGGGTCAGCCCGTTGTGCATCATCGCCACGAGGCTGACGCCCAGCACGGTCCCGGGAAGCGTCCCGGTTCCCCCGGTGATGCTGGCCCCGCCCAGGACAACCGCGGCCAGCACCTCGAGCTCCCGCCCCACGATGGAGTTGGGCGCCACGGTCTGGACTATCTCGGCCTGGACCACTGAGGCCACTCCGGCAAGGAGGCCCATGAAGCAGTACACGAAGAGACGGAGCCGCAGAATGTTGTACCCCATCCTGACCGCCGCCTCCTGGTTACCGCCCAGGGCGTAGAGCATCCTGCCCACTGCGGTCCTGCGCAGCAGGAACGCAGTGGAGACGAAGACCGCTACCAGCAGAACAATAGGGAGGGTGACGGCATACTCCGTCCCATCCGCGGTGGTAAAACTGAAGAGACTGGGCACCCTGTAGAACCACGTAGGGAATGCATATATCCACCGGCCCTTGGTGACGGCGATGAGGAGGCCGTAAAACACGTTCAGGGTGGCGATGGTAATGATGATCGCCGGCACCTTCAGATAGTGGATGAGAAAACCGTTGACGCTGCCGAGGAAGATTCCCACCGCGCCGGCGATGAGGAATGCCAGAAGGAGGTTCCCTCCGTAGTTTATGATGATGAGGGACATCGTGTACTGAGCGACGGTGGCTATGGCCGTAAACGATATGTCGATTCCTCCGGATATGAGCACCACGAGCATGCCCGCGGACATGATGCCCAGGAAGGAATAGCTCAGGAGGACGTCCAGAAGATTCTCCAGGGAAAAGAACTCCCTCGTCGCCAGGCCCAGGTAGACCGAAAGGGCGGCGATGATGAAAGACAGGAATATCTCGTTTCTCTGTGGATGAGTCCGCAGTCTACGCCACATGGATCTTCCGGCTCAGCTCCTTTTCCGTGGTCTGCGAGGCGTCGAGCGTTTCCACGATTCGCCCTTTGCGCATGATAAGAACCCTGTGGCTGTTGTGAAGCACCTCAGGCACCTCATCGGAGATGAGGATGATACCTATGCCTGAGGAGGCCAGCTTCCTGATGAGGTCGTAGATACCGCTCTTGGCGGCGACATCTATACCGACGGTGGGAGAGTCTAGTATGAGCACCCTGGGTTCAGTCGCCATCCATTTCGCCAGGACCACTCGCTGCTGGTTTCCTCCGGACAGGGTTTGCACCGGCGCTTCGTATGACGGGATCTTGATTCCGAGGCCCTGCACCCACTCGGTCGCGGTGTCCCGGCGCTTCTGCAGGTCGAGAAGACCGAGGCGCCCGCACAGGCGCTTCATGACTGTCACGACAACGTTGTCGGTCACGGGCTGGGGCATGACAAGCCCCTGACCGATGCGGTCCTCTGGAACATACGCGATCCCGGAGACGATCGCGTCCCGGTTCGAACGAAGCGATAAAGGCTTCCCCTCGAGCAGAACCTGCCCCCAGTCCGGTGGGTTCATGCCGAAGAGGGAGAGCGCCAACTCGGTCCGCCCCGATCCCAGGAGCCCGATGATGCCCAGGACCTCGCCTCTATGGAGGGTGAAACTGATGTCCCTGTAGTTGCTCTCCTTGGAGAGACCCTTCACTTCGAGGAGGACGTCTCCCGTGTCCGACGGGCCCGCGATCCTTGCGTAAGAGATCTTCTTCCCTGTCATCAGGAGGGCGAGCTTCTGGTTGTCCAGTTCGTCCACGGGGAATACGCCGACCTTCTCTCCGTCTCTGAGGATGGTGACACGCTGGGCGATTTCGATCACCTCGTCCAGCCGGTGGCTCACGAAGAGGGTTGTGATTTCTTTTCTCTGGAGATCCTGGACTACCTCGAGGAGGGCGTTTACCTCGGTCCTCGTGAGGGACGCGGTGGGTTCGTCCATTATGACCAGCTTGGCGTCAAAAGCCAGGGCCCTACAGATGGCCACGATTTGCCTGTCCGCGATGGAGAGGTCGCGCACGAGCCTGTCAGGGTCCAGGCGGACCCCTATCTTGGTCATGGCCTCAGTCGCCACGGAGCGTACCTTCCTCCAGTTCACGAGGAGGCCTTCTCTCAGGTGCCGGGTGCCCCCGATGTTTTCCGCCACGGTGAGGTTGGGGAACAGAGAGAGATCCTGGTAGATCACCTGAATTCCGCGAGCGATGGATTCGCCCGGCGTCAGATGGGCGACGTGGTGCCCCTGAATGGCTATGTGCGCCCCGGGCTCGGGTGATATGACTCCGGAGATGATTTTGATGAGAGTGCTCTTGCCCGAGCCGTTCTCCCCCACGAGACAGTGGATCTCCCCTCGTTTTAGCGAGAACTGCACATCCTTGAGGGCCTGAACCCCCCCGAAGTTCTTGCTTATGTGGCGCATCTCCAGAATGCACTCATCCATGTGACGCCCTCCTCAAGTAAAGCGGAAGAAAGGACGGGTCGGCGGCGTGGCCGACCCGTACCGAACACCAGGCCTAGAAACCGAGCTTATCCGCGTTGTCCTTGGTGATCTCGAGTATGGCGTCGCACTTGATTACGCGGGCCTTCTCGTCCACCTGGACCTTGCCGAGCCTCGGAAGCTCGAGGCCGGTGGCGATCTTCTCGCCGTCCAGCATCTTCTTGGCCACGGCCACCATCGCGAATGCAGCGTCAGCGGGATCCCACAGGTAGCCCTTTTGCATGAGTCCTTCCCTAAGGTATTTGGCGGCATGGCTCGGGATCACGGTACCCACCACAAATACCTTGCCGCTTAGCTTCTTCTGTTCGAGGGCCTGGGCCGCTCCGATGGGGCCGAGGCTTCCGAACCCCACGATACCCTTCAGGTTCGGGTATGCCTTCAGGAGCTCCATGGTCTTCTGCAGGGAAAGCTCGGCGCTTTCGCCACAGGGGATTCGGTCGGTGACCAGTTTCATCTCGGGGTACTTCTGCTTGGCGTACTCCAGCCCGACATCGGCCCAGTAATTATGAAGCGGAACCGTGAGGCTGCCGACGAACACGGCGAACTCTCCCTTGCCTCCCATGTATTTGGCCAGGGCCTCGAAGTTCAGTTCGCCGAAGTTCTTGCTGTCGATGGTCTCCACGTCCCAGTCGGCACCCTTCTGAGCCGGAGACTCGTGGGTAAGGACGACGATGCCCTTCTCGCGGGCCTTCCTGAAGATGGGTTCCAGGGCCGCGGCGTCGTTGGGCACCACGCAGATGGCGTCCACACCTTTGGCTATCAGGTCCTCGACCATCTTGACCTGCTGAGCAGGGTCAGCTTCAGCGGGGCCCACCTGGTAGGCGTTGACTTTCAACTCCCTCGCCGCATCTCTCACGCCTACTTCCATACGGTTGAACCACGGGATGCCGCCTATCTTGACGACGACTGCGATCTCATAGTCCTTGGCCATAGCCAGGCCCGAGAACGAGAAGAGCATTGCCACCACCAGAAAGAGGGCGAGCCTCGTACAAAGATCCCGTTTCATCTTTGACTTCACTCCTCTTCACGCCGTTTCTTGAGTTCGCGGAACACTCCGTATGCCTCTTGCCAACGATACTCGTCCCGAGGATGGTAGGTAACCATACTGACCGATCGTCGCACCACATCCCTCCCTTCAGCGAGCGTGCGGATCTCTCCCTTCGCCGCAAGCTGCGACAGGACGTTCCCCATGCTCGTCGCCTCGTCAGGCCCAGCCACCACCGGGCGACCGGTAGTATCTGCCGTGAGCTGGCAGAGCAGGGGGGAGCGGCTACCGCCGCCAACGATGTTGATGGTCCGGACCCGCCTGCCGGTGATCTTCTCCATGGCATCGATCTCGTACCGGTAGTTGAGCGCCAGGCTCTCGTAAATCCCGCGCGCAACCTGCGCGTGGCTTTCAGGCGCCGCGAGCCCCCTTTCCCGGAGACAGGCCGCGATCGCCTGTGTCATCACGGGCGGGTTCATGAACCTGGGATCATCGGGGTCGAAGAAGAAGCGGAACGGCTCCGCGCCGGCGGCAGCGTCGTTGATCTCGGCATACGATAGGAAAAGGCCTTCTCGTTCCCATTCCTTACGGCAGTTCTGGATGAGCCACATGCCGGCGATGATCTTGTGGAAAGCAATTTTGTCGCCCACTCCCACCTCGTTGGTGAAGTTCCCACGAAGCGACGCGTCGCCTGTGATAGGACCGTCCAGTTCCATCCCCAGGAGCGACCAGGTGCCCGCGCTGACGAAGGCGCAGGCCTGCGGGTCTTCAATGGGGGCGGCGGCAATGGCTGAGGCCGTGTCATGCTCTCCCACCGCGATTACGGGAAGCGATGCAGGACATCCGCATGCCTCGGCGGTCTCAGGCAGCACGGTCCCGACCATCTCCCCGGGGCGGATGATGGGCTGGAGGATTCGTTCAGGTATGCCGAGGCGTGCCGGGATCTCCGGGACCCACGAGAATGTCCTGGGGCTGAACATCTGGGTGGTGGAGGCGATGGTGACCTCGCTGGTCATTCTCCCGGTAAGGAAGTAGGCAAACAGGTCGGGCATCATCAGCATGGCCCTGGCGCTGTCCAGTAGCCATGGCTGGCGTACCCGGTCCGCGTATAGCTGGACGACTGTGTTGAACCGTATGAACATGATCCCCGTCTGATCGTACAGAGCCCCCATGGGGATCTTTTGGAACACCTGGTCGTAGAGACCCTCGGTTCGGTCGTCCCTGTAGCTGTACACCTGGGAGAGCAGCCTCCCGGTGTCATCCAGGAGAGCATAATCCACGCCCCAGGTGGAGAAGCCAAGGCTCGAGAGCTCACCCGGCTGGCCGGCCGCTCGGGCAAGCCCGGCCCGCACTTCCTGGTAAAGACGGAGCACGTCCCAGTAGTGGGAACCGTGCAGGCGTATGGGTCCGTTTGCAAACCTGTGGACGACCTCGAGCTCAATTCTGCCGCCGTCGTAGCGGCCCACGACGGCGCGGCCTCCGGAGCTTCCCAGGTCGAAGGCCAGAACGCGCAGGTCTCTTGGCAATGCAGTTCCCCCCTTTAGTCGGCGATTACGACCTTGACGCCTGCCTCCTCAAGGCTAAGTCTGGCCTCCTCATCGATTCCCGCGTCCGTCACCAGTACGTCGATGGCCGTGGCTGGAACGACCGGGGCCAATGCGAACTTCCCTATCTTGCTTGAATCCAGCACGACGACCAGTTCCTCGCAGCGCCTCACCATCAACCTCTTGACGCGGGCCAGGGAGAGATTGGGGTCGGTGAGGCCGTGCTTCAGGGTCAAGCCCATAGCTCCGATGATCGCCTTGTCACCGTTGAGTCCCTGAAGGAAGTCCTCCGTTTCCGGCCCCTGGAGCAGGTTGTCCTCCCTTTGAAGCAGTCCGCCCGCGAGGAGCACCTGCACGCTGCTGCCGGGCTTGTTCATCTCCATGGCGATCTCGATGGAGTTGGTGATGACCGTGAGCCGCCTGTCGCTCCTGGCCAGGTGCCTGGCTGTGCTCAGCGTGGTGGTCCCCGCGTCGATCATGAGGGTGTCGCCGTCGCGCACGAGGCCCACCACCGCCCGGCCGATTCTCTCTTTTTCGGCTGTGTGTACCCCCCTGTGCGAACTAAGAGTGGAAGGGCCTGCAAACGCGAATTGCTTCTGGGTAATCGCGCCGCCCCGAGTCCTGACCAATAAGCCGAGGCTCTCCAGGTAGTTCAGGTCCTTGCGCACGGTGGCCTTGCTGACACTCAGCACATCGACAAGGTCATCCACGGTGACCCTGTCGGTCTCCCGTAGCCTCGTTAGGATCAGGTTGTACCGCTCGTCAGAGAACACCGCTCATCGCCAACCCTTGCGAAGTTGCATTCGCGTCGTTGCGTTTGCTTTCGTACTCTATTGGATCTATACAACGCGCAATCGATATTTCCTTCTGTTGGTGAAGTTTTTTTGCCGGACCGCCTTCTGAGCCGATACTGGCGCCATACGCGGGTTTTGACGCACGGCACAGGCGAACGAAGCTTGTCCCGGCAGGTTCGAGGACCAGGATGTGGCTCACATAGAGGCCACTTTTCTTTTTATACGAAAAGAGAAGGAATCCCTATGAAAGCGTCGTAGTATGATGTACGCAAGATTTCGATAGCGTTCGCCGAACGCAAGTGCCGTTCGTCCCGCAGCCCGTCACGGGACACGTGACTCGCGAGGATGGGCAGGTGTGGTTGTGAGGATCGGTCGCGAGGCGGGCATGCGCGTGCATCTCGACGATCTGCAGACGACATCGCCACCTGGAGCCTGGGCCCTAAACTGGAGGTTGATTGGTGTGTATGGTTGGATGGGGAAGATTCTGCGCGTGGATCTCAGTCACGGCACGACCCGCGAAGTGCCGCTCGATGAGGAAGTCGCGAGGCTGTATATCGGCGGTCGCGGGCTCGGGGCCCGTATCGTATTCGACGAGGTCGGACCCGGTACCGATCCTCTCGGCCCTGGAAATCGAGTGGTGATTGCGACAGGGCCTCTCACCGGGACCCTGGCGCCGGCGTCCGGGAGGTTCAGCCTCTCGACGAAGGCCCCGCTTACAGGGGCGATCCACGACTCGAACGCCGGCGGCTCCTGGGGTGTCACCTTCAAGAAGACCGGGTACGACGCCGTTGTTATCGAAGGCAGGGCCGACGCGCCGATGTGCCTGGAGATTACCGACGCGGGAGCGTCCTTGAAGGATGCCCGCGACCTCTGGGGCAAGGATACCAAAGAGACCGTCCAAACGCTCCTCGAGCGCGCCGGGAAGAGCGCCAACGTTCTTTGCATCGGTCCCGCCGGGGAAAACCTGGTGAAGATCGCATCCATCTCTGTTGATGGCCACAGGGCGCTCGCGAGGGGGGGCGTAGGAGCGGTCCTTGGGTCGAAGAACCTCAAGGCCATCGTCGTGATGGGCGGCTGGAAACCTGCCATCAAGGATGCGGAGATGTTCGAGTTTGCGTGCTACGAGAGCGGTAAGTGGCTGAAAGCAAACCCTGTCACGTCTCAGGGGTTGCCGGAGTTTGGCACGTCGGTGCTGGTGAACCTCATGAACGCGAGCGGCATCTTCCCGACGCGCAACTTCCGGCAGAACCAGTTCGAGCACGCCTATAGCATCTCGGGGGAGGAGATTACAGACAGGCTGCTCGTCCGGAAGGCGGCGTGCTGGGGGTGCCCCATCGCGTGTGCGCGCCGAATTCGGCTTGACGGAGCGGAAGTCGAAGGGCCCGAATATGAAAGCGTGTGGGCGCTCGGAGCCGAGTGCGGCATCTTTGACCTCGAGGCCGTGGCAGAGGCGAACCTCCTCTGTAACAGGCTCGGAGTCGACACGATATCCGCGGGTGTGACCATCGGCTGTCTCATGGAGATGAGCGAAAGCGGGCTCATAGACTACCCGGCAAGGTTCGGGGATGCCGGTGCGGTCCTGGACCTGCTCGGAAAGATAGCTTACCGCGACGGCATAGGAGACGAGCTTGCGGAGGGCTCGCGGAGGTTTGCCGAAAAACACGACGCGCCGCACCTCGCCATGCAGGTCAAAGGCCTGGAGTTGCCTGCATATGATCCGCGAGGGATGAAGGCCCAGGGGCTCGCATTCGCCACTTCGAACAGGGGGGCGTGCCACCTGCGCGCTAACATGCTGGGGCCCGAGGTTCTCGGCATTCCGAAGAGGGTCGACCGCTTCGCCTCGAGGGCCAAGGCGGGCCTGCTCATAGTCGCTCAGAACTCGTTTGCGGTTCTTGACTCACTCAGCGTGTGCAAGTTCGCTTCGTTCGCTCTCGGCGACGAGTTCTTCGCGAGGCTGCTCTCGGCGGCGACGGGGATAAAGTACTCCGCCCAGGAATTGCAGGTCGTGGGCGAGCGTATCTGGAACCTCGAGCGCTTGTACAACCTTCGGGAGGGGTTCTCCAGAAGAGACGACACGCTGCCTGTCCGTATCCTGAGCGAGCCCGTGCCGTCGGGCCCGACGGCCGGGCAGGTCGTCGACCTCGAGCCCATGTTGGATGAATACTACCGTTCTCGCGGCTGGGACGAAAACGGAGTGCCGGCCCAGCGGAAACTCGCCCAGCTCGGATTGGAGGGAGCATAATAATGTACGAAGACTTCAAGATGGTGGGCGCGGACCTGTATACCCAGGGGATAACAAGCTCCCACGGTGGGAACCTAAGCGTGAGAATCGGAGACAGGATCCTTATAACGCGGCGGGGCTCCATGCTCGGGCATCTTCAGGATGACGACATCATTGAAACAGGGCTCGAGAGGAACGACAGCGGTATAACCCTGGCGTCCTCCGAGATCGGCGTGCACAGAGCTATATACCTGAACACCTCTGCGCTTGCCATAGTCCACGCCCACCCGGTGCACGCGGTGGTGTGCTCTCTCGAGATGGACGAGATAGTCCCCATAGACTCCGAAGGGTCCTACCTCCTCCACAAGATCCCGGTCATCGCAGCCGAGCACACCGTAGGCTCAACCGAGGTGGCGAAACTCGCTTCGCAGGTGCTCAAGGAATATAAGATAGTGATGCTCCGCGGCCACGGTTGCTTCTCCATAGGCCAGGTCCTGGAGGAAGCCTACCAGTGGGTCTCCTCGCTTGAAGTGTCGGCAAGGATGATCTGCCTTGCACGGTCAGCGGGCATTAGGATGAAAGAGTATCGCGGGGAAAGCGATAAGTACAGTAAATGGTAGGGTAGACGTGAAGATCGAAGTTCAGCTCTTCGGATGGCTTCGCAAGTACCAGCCCGGTTCGGCTGGGAAGGCCGCCACGGTCGAGGTGCCGGAAGGAGCCACTGTGTCGGATGTCCTTCGCCGGGTGGGAGTGAGTGAGATGGTGCAGGGAGACAGCACCGGTGGGGCCTCTTTGAAGCCGGCCGGCGCCTTCCTGCTGGTGCTTGTAAACGGCCTGCAGGCGGCGGATGATACGCGTCTCGGGCCGGGCGACAGCGTGTCGGTGTTCCCGCCTATCGGGGGCGGGTGACGGCTTGCGTGCGGACTGTTTCAGATCCTTCCTGAGTTGCCAGCCTCCTGCTAACCTCAAGCCCTTCAAATGGTTACGCCTTCCATAGAGCCTGCCTGGTAACGCATTCCACGTTACCCTGCACTCCCATCTGGACATCCTTCATGGTTGATAGAGCCAAGGAAGGGAGGTCGGATGGGAGATGCTCAAGAAACCCCCCAAACTCTGTATCAGATGTCGCATCCTAATGCTATATGTCAAAGACGATGAAGGAGCAAAGTAAGCCGCCACGGTGTTTCTCAGGGAGCCGGGATTTGGTGTGACCCGGTAAGCACGGGCTGGCCGAAGTTCTCTCCCGAGTTGCAGGCTGAACGCGAAGTAGGCCGTGCCGGAACTTCCACCGTGAAAGGGAAGCAGGCACAAGGAACCTGTATGCAGGCTCTTGAGAACGAGTGTGGCGAGAAAGCCGTTCCCAGGTATCTGGAAGCATCCCTGAGAATGGGCAGCCACAGCACCGAAGGACTTGGTGACGATGCCAAGCCAGTTCCACAAGGCGGCACTAAGTGAGGGTGCAAAAATGCT
>DKEX01000080.1 GCA_002452295.1 Firmicutes bacterium UBA6811
GTGCCGAGCCGTTCGTAGTGGTGCACGGCGTCCCACTGTCCGGGGGTCCAGCGCTGGCAGATGGCGTCCATGAGAGTCCAGAGGGCGTTGGCTGTCTCGTCGAACCCGGGGTCGCCTGAGCATACGGCAGTCAGCGGCGCAGCGCCCTTCCCGAGCGACTCCAGGGCCTCGCGGGCCCGCGTGAACGCCGACCCGTTCATGTCCCACGAGCTTGCGCTACCCTGGCCCGCCTCGATCTCGCCGATCCCCACGCCCACCCGGAGGTGCAGCGGCAGGCAGGCGAACCTGAGCTGCCGCACAAGCTCGGGGGCCTGAAGGGGCCCGCGACAGACGCCCTGGATCTCGTCGCCGCGCGACATGGAAAACGCCGTGACGAGGAGGGGGTGCTCCACGGCGGCGAGCCTGTCAGACAGGGCCGCCAGAAGGTCCCCCGCTTCCCTCGAGCGGATGATGTCGGCCGTGATCACAGTCACCAGGTCCAGCGCCCTTCACCCCCTGGAGCGCAAGTCGGGCGGCTTCACCGCGCCGGCGGTTAACCTCGCGCATGGGTCCCAAGTAGATCGCCACAAATTCGCGCTATCTTTCAGCGCGCGGGTCCTCTTCAGGGTTGCCGGTACTGCCCGCCGGGGACGGCGCGTGCGGTGAGATGCGTTCGAATTTGGCGCTTATGGCTAGCCAAATTCCAGGCGCCCCGCCCTAGCAAGCACCGGCAACCCCAACACCGTCAGGGAAGATGGCGCAAACTTATGGCGCCATACTTAGTCCTACAAGCCACATGTTCGACGCCGGCGGCGGGCATCCTTCTACTCCATGCCAAGCTCCTGTCGGCTGAACGCCCAGAGCGAGCACGCGACGGAGGCCGCGAACCACACGCCCAGCACCACGAACGCCCTCACGGCTCCGGGGGGCAGTGCAGCCGCCTGCGCCTGGGCGGCCTGGGCGGCCTGATGTGCGGCGGCCGGGGCCGCCTGCCCGGCGCCGCCGCGCTCGACGAGGGACAGCAGCACGTTGACGTTGTATCCGATGGTGTACGGGGCGATCCTGGCCACGGTGGCGAACCGCGTGGCTAGTGAGCCCACCACGCTTCCTTCGAGCAGGAGCACGAGGATTCCGATGGCGGTCGCGGTCGCCGACGACCGCGCCAGGGTGGCTACGCACACCGTGAACACGGAGTACAGGCCCAGCGTGAACCAGGCGATCCCTGCACCCCGCGCGACCTCCGCAAGGAAAGGCGGCGTCAGCATGCCGATTTCCACTGGGCGCCCGAGGGCCATAGTGACCACCAGCGATATCGCGGCGCCGGCTAGCACCGCGCCTACCAGAAGGAACAGAGACGCCACCGCCGCTCCGGCGAGCTTGGATGCGATGTACCTGCGCCTGTCCACGCCCATGGAGACCTGCTGCTTCGCGGTCCCCCACGCGTATTCGTCGCCGACCACCCGCGCGGCGAGGATGATGGCGAATAACGGTCCGAGCGACGCTATGAAGCTGAGCGTCGACGGTATGGACGCGGGGAACGACGTGGCCGCGACGACCTGTTCCCGTTCCTCTGCGGTCATCTTCTGGGCGTCGGGGGAGCTTTGCGCCCAGTAGGCCATCCCGCCGATCATGAGCGCTTCGAATGCGACCAGGATCAGCATGAGGACCCACGTCACCCGCATCCGCCTCAGCTTGAACACTTCACCGGCGAGCATCTTCACGGCTGGTCGCCCCCTCGTGCGTTGCGTTGTTCCCATCGTGCACCCCGTTGAGCACCTCGAAGAACACGTCTTCCAGCACGGCCCGGCGGGGCCGGATCTCATAGGCGAAGATGCCTTGCGAGGCAAGCGCGGCATTGAGGCGTCCGGCCACCGCGCGGTAGGCAGCACCTTCTAAGCCTTCGTGCGCCACTCTTCGCCCGTCGAGGCCTGCTGCGGTGGCAGCCTCACCTGCGTCGAGGGCCGCCGCGACGTATTCCACCACGAGTCTGTCCCCATCCCGGCGGACGGCCCTGATGCCGTGCACGCTGCCGGCCGTGCCACCCATACTGCCCGCCTTGTTCGCGCCACCCGCATCGCCGGCGCCACCCATGCCAGCCACGCTGCCCATGCCAGCCACGCCGCCCGAACTACCCGCGCCGTCTACATAGTCCATATAGTCCACACCGTCTACGCTGCCCACGCAGTCCACACTGCTGGCGCCGCGCACGCCCCGCGCCTCGCGGACGCCCGGCACGTCGAGAACGCCTGGCACCCCCACCTGTGCCCGGAGGATTCTCTCGGCCTCCTCGGGGCGGTCCACGGCGATCTCTACAGCAGACGCCGCCCCCAGGAGCTCGTCCACCCGCCCCTGGGCGAGCATCACCCCGCGCCGCAGGATGGCGACCCTGTCGCACATGATCTCCACCTCATGCAGGAGGTGGCTGGACAGGAACACCGCCTTGCCCTGCGCGGCGAGGGCCTTCATGAGGTCCCGCATCTCCTTGATCCCGGCGGGGTCGAGGCCGTTCGCGGGCTCGTCCAGCACCAGCACCGCCGGGTCGTGGAGCAGCGCAAGGGCGAGCCCCAGGCGCCGCTGCATCCCGTGCGAGTAGCCCCTCACCTTGTCACTCGCCCGGCCCGCAAGCCCCACGAGGTCGAGCACTTCGTCGATCCTGCGCGACGGGATGCCATCGAGGGCCGCCGCGAAAACGCGCAAGTTATCGCGCCCCGAGAGATACGGATAGAACCGCATGCCGTCCAGGAGCGAGCCTACGTGGCGCCGCAGCGCCGGGCACCCCCAGTCAGCCTTCTGCCCGAGGATCTCGACGTGACCCGCCGTCGGACGGATGAGACCGAGGATCATGTTGATCGTCGTAGTCTTGCCCGCCCCGTTCGGACCGAGGAATCCGAACACCTCGCCCGTTCTGACCTCGAGGTTCACCGAGTCCACAGCCTTGTGGGACCCGAAGACCCGGGTGAGGCCCACCGTGCGTATTGCCACCGCGCCCGCCGCCCGTCCCCTTTCGTTGAGCCGGCCCGGGACGCTTCCGAGGAGCTGAAGTTCCAATCCCATTCCCTCCTCATCCACATGGGTGATCCGCGCTGCGCACAACGGTGCTGTGCTGCGCTGCGCTGCGCGGCACAGCGTTGTGGGACGCTGTGCTACGGTCCGCGCGACCACGCCGCACGCCGCCACGCCGCACGTCGCCACGCCGCACGCTCTCACGCCGCACGGTGCGACGCTGCACGCCCTTACGCACCACGGTGCCGCGCTGCACGATGTCGCGCTCCACTGCGCCTCACTGCACATCGCGGCGCCGCGTCTCCGCCGCAGCCATCATGCCGCAGCTCCTCGGGGCCATGCTGTGCCGCCCCGGCCGCGTCGCCCCGCGGCGGGGCACCGGCTTAGCCACCGGCACGCCACTCCCAGATGCTTCCAACCAACCAGATTAGACGTCCCGGGTCGTGGGATATTCGGGCCTCAGTGACGAGGCGACGTTCCTGCTTTACATGCTGTGCATGGCCCTCCTCCGGGTCGGGCGGCGAACATATGGAGGGAGGCAAGACCCGTCCGCCCGGTCGGCGTGGTGCTTGCCGTGGCTGTGTTCTTGGCGAACACCTCCGTATGGTGGATCGCGTGCAAGGCGGTGGGCGGAAGGGCAGGCTGGGCCCATTTCGTGAACGCGTGGGGGTATTCGCTGCTCCCAGTGGCGGCGGTCGCCGTCCCGCTCACTATCGTGATCACTCCCAACATTCCCGAGGCCGAGGCGATCCTGGGCGTTGCAATCAAGAGCACGTCGGAGGCGCGGCTTGCCGCGCGGAGGCTGAAAGACATGGGGTCGGAGTGGGTCGTGGTGGAGGGCGGTCACCTGCAGGACCAGCCTGAGGACTCGGTGGACATAGCGTTCAACGGCGAGGAGTTCATCGAGATCTCCGCCAAGCGTTACGCCACCGCGAACACACACGGCACCGGGTGCACGTATTCCGCGGCCATAACGGCGTATCTCGCCCTAGGCATGGAGGTCTCGGAGGCGCTGCGGGCCGCCAAGGACTACATCACCTGGGCGGTGGCGAACTCGCTTTCCCTGGGCCATGGATGTGGGGCCACCAACCACTTCTACTTCCGGCGGTCGGGCGGTCCCGGCATGCCCGGCCGCTTCCACAACACCTGAGGAGGTCTGGGAGGATGAGCGGAGGATGAGCGAGGCTATGGCGACCAGAGATCTAGGAGGTCTGAGTCTAGGAGAGCGTATTCCTGAGATTCTTCGAAAGGTGAGGGAGCAGGCTCCGCTCGTGCACCACATCACGAACGTCGTCGTCACGAACATAACGGCCAACGTCACCCTGGCCGTGGGTGCGCCCCCCTGATGGCGCACGCGCTGGAAGAGGTCCGGGACATGGCGGGCGCGGCGAAGGCGCTCGTCCTCAACATCGGCACTCTTACTCCAGAGCTCGTCGAAGCCATGATCCTAGCGGGGCAGACCGCCAACGAGCGCTCGGTCCCGGTAGTGCTCGACCCGGTGGGGACGGCGGAGGCAGGAGCAGCAACGGAGACTATCGCAGAGACGGAGGCAGGGGCGGTAGAGGGCAGCAAGGAGCGGCGCCCGGCCCAAGGACGACGCGCGGCGCGCGAGCCGTGCAGGCCGCGCCGAGCGCAGTCATAGCCCAGGTGAAACATGTCGCTAGAAGGGCCTGTATGATTGGATTGAGACTCCGGAATGTGTCAACGTTCACGTTCAGCCCCCCCATAGGTCGCCCTTCATCCTTTGGTTCATCTAGCGGTTCTCTTGTCGGGAAATAGGCATGATGCATTCGTCTCCTCGCCGTTGCAGTGGCTGCGCCATGTTTCTCGATCCCACATACGCAACCTCCCCTCCCCAGCCTTGCTTTGAACACCACCAGCGTTGTGTCGTCGGGCGGGTCCTCGCTCAGGCTGAACCGATAGAAGCAGCGGCAGGGCAGGTTGTGCCGGAACTCCTGGACAACGCTTACAAGGGAATGGCGCCCTCTTCTTACTGACCGGGCATCAGACTCAGCTACTCCTTGCTATCATTCGTTTCCCAGGTGGCGTGGGCTCGCGGCATCTTCGATCAGATCGACCCAAGCGAGTCGCGTGCCTGCAGCGACTCCTCCGACCTGCGAGGGAACCCTCTACTCTCATTCTGCCGTCTGGATACGTCTATCAAGCCTCGGCAGTACCCTCCAGGCAGTCTAGGATCTCTGACGCAGAGAGCACCCTCGCAAATCCTTTCCGCAGTACTTGAAGTTCGGCCTCCTGCAACCGGGGATCGTCTGTAGCAGTCACGTCGCTACCGAAAACGACATAGAACCCACGCTCGTAACCTTGGCGCGCCGTCATCCCGCAACAGAAGTTGGTTAATGTGCCAGAGATGATAACGGTGTTTCGCTCCATGTTTCGTAGAATCGTTTCAAGGGGGGTATCGAAGAACGCGCCATATGACGGCTTATGGACAACAATGTCGTCAGCACATGGCGCCAACTCATGCCAGATTCGTCCCTCACGGAACCATGCTGGATTGCTTGGAATGCCTTCATATCTGTTCGGCATAGTCTTGCCACTCTTCGGCCGATCCAGGAAGTTATGCGTCCGAGAGAAAACTGTATATATGACGGGGATTTGGAGACGTCGGCATCCCTCGATTAGGGACCTGATTTTCGGTACTTGTCGGGTGGCCTCGGGCACCCAAAACGGACTCCATCCAGGACGAACAAACTCGTCCTGCATGTCGA
>DKEX01000102.1:0-5722 GCA_002452295.1 Firmicutes bacterium UBA6811
CATATCCGGTGCAAACCCGGAGATGTGGCGAGGTACGTGCTGGTCCCGGGAGACCCGGGACGGGCGCGTCGCATAGCGCAGCGTTTTGACGAGGCAAGGCTGATCGCTGAAAATCGTGAATACGTTGTCTTCACAGGGTCGTACAAGGGCGTCCCGGTGAGCGTGTGTTCCACCGGGATCGGCGGGCCTTCTGCGTCCATCGCCATCGAGGAGCTCATCAGGGCTGGCGCAGATACGTTTATTCGGGTGGGTTCCGCTGGTGCCCGACAGCCCGACATCGGCATCGGAGAGGTCATCGTGGTGACCGGGGCCTACAGGGGGGACGGAACGAGCGCTGAGTACGTTCCTCCCCCGTATCCGGCCATAGCCGACCTCGACGTCACCCAGGCGCTGTGCGAGGCAGTGAGGAGGTCGGGGAGAGTCCTCCGAAAGGGGATCAGCTATACCAGGGATGCTTACTATGTAAGGGACGAACGTCTGGCTCGGCTTCTTACCGATGCGGGAGTAGTGTGTTCGGAACAGGAATGTGCCACGTTGTTCATCGTTGCAAGTGTGAGAAAGGCCCGGGCCGGTGCGGTGGTGGGCACCGACTCCAACATATGGCTTGCGGAGCAGCCCTCGCTCAGCGAGAAGGAGGCCCTTTTCAAAGCTGCTGAACAGGCTGAGATCGAAATCGCCCTGGAAGCCGTCAGGTTGCTTTGCGAAACCGTGGACAAGCCTTCTTCGCCGCATTGAGCCTGCGGCGGGGCAGATGATGACACTTGCATGACATGGCGCTAGTGACTGCGCAAAGCTGTATCGAAAGCATGGGGGTTGGTTGCGCCGGCTTTCGTGGGATGACCGATTGTGACCTGTGTTGCGCAGGAATGCTGATAGAAAAGCGGGGCGCAAGTTCAGGCGGTGTTGTACGAGCAACAGAGGACTACGCTTTACCACAACGCGGAACTCCTTGACGTCGTGCGCCAACGCACCTTCCGCGGCTGGTTTACAGTCAGGCAAGGCCGGTTCTGGCTGGTCGAAGAGGCGGGCTCTCCGGCGCCCCCGTGTGATGAGAGTGTGGACCTTGCCGGTCGCACGGTGATGCCGGGGCTTGTCGACATTCACACCCACATAGAAAGCAGTTTCGTGACGCCGAGGCGCTACGCCGAGGCCGTGCTTCCGCAGGGCACAACCACTGTGCTGACGGACCCCCACGAGATCGCGAACGTCCTGGGTGGCCAAGGGATTCAGTTCATGCTCGATTCGAGCGAGCATATCCCGCTCGACGTGTACCTCTCGCTTCCAAGCTGTGTGCCGGCAACGTCGCTGGATCTGGAAACGTCTGCGGAGATCCTCACCGCGGGGGACCTCGAGCCATTCGTGGGCCATCCGAGGGTGATAGCCCTGGGAGAGGTGATGAACTACCGGGGCGTCCTCCAGGGCGACGCGCGCCTTGTGGACATCGTCGCTATGGCGAGACGACGGGGGCTTCTCATCGAGGGTCACGTACCTACCCTTTCGGGCCAGGACCTGAGCAGGTATCTCTCCCACGGTGTCAGGACCGACCACACGCTTGCATACCCCGAGAAAATCCTCGAGCAACTGTCGAAAGGCGTGTGCGTCGAGATTCAGGAGAAGTCCATCACGCGCCAGAACATAGATGTGTTGAGGAGTGTCCCCGATCTTTCCCGGGTGGTTTTCGTCACCGATGATGTGGTCGCAAGTCGCATCCTCCGAGGACACCTCCTTCACAACGTCAAGAAGGCCATCGAGATGGGAATGGACACGTACGAGGCGCTTTCGTGTGCAACGTGTCGGCCTGCTGCCGTTCTTGGCCTGTGCGATGTCGGCATCATAGCCCCGGGGTTCATCGCCGACTTTCTTGTTTTGGATAACCTGGCTGACCTGAACGTTAACTCGGTGTACAAGGCGGGCAGGCTCGTTGCCCGGGATGGGGTGTGCGTGTGCAACGAGTGCGGCAGCGGCGGCGACCAGGACCTCCCTGGGTGGGTCCTCGAGACGGTGAAGCTGCCGCTGCTCAGCCGGGACGATTTCCGGGTGCCACTACCCGACGGCGTCCACAGGGTCCACGTGATCGAGGCCAACTCTGTCAACACTGTAACCTCGCTGGGGACGGGCACAGTCACGGTACGTGACGGCTTTGCCGAGTTGCCGGGGGATGCGGACGTGGTGCTCGCGGAGGTGCTCGAGCGTCACGGAAGGCGCCGCGGGCAGGAGGGGAAGGGTCTAGCGTTCGTGCGTGGATATGGCCTGCGCAGCGGGGCGTGTGCGACCACGGTGGCCCACGATGCCCACAACCTGCTGGTGCTCGGGCGAGACGCGGACGCCATGGCTACGGCGGCGAATGCTGTCATAGAGTCCGGCGGCGGGATCGCGGTCGCGGAAGGCACGAGGGTCCTGCGCCACGTGCCGCTGCCTGTAGCGGGGCTTATGAGCGACCGTCCTGTCAAGGAGGTCGCCCGGGAGTTCGAGTCCCTGGAGGCAGACCTTGTGCGACTCGGGGTTTCCCACAGGCAGCCTCTGCTGTTCCTCGTCATGCTCACGCTTGCCACAAGCCCCGGTTTCAAAGTGACCGACCGGGGCCTGGTCGATGTTGAGCGGCAGGCGCTTCTGCTATTGCTCGCGGGTTAGCGCGTTCTCTCCGTCCCGCCGTCCCGTCCCGGTGTTCTTCCGATGATACCTGCTATTGAAGAAACGGGAGTATGCAATAGCAGGGGTAGCCGTGGTGACTGAGGGCAGCACGTTTGGAATCATGTCGCCGGGGAACCCGGGAGATCCGACCTGGCAATGCTCTGCCCGGTAATGCGGCGGCGTGGGACGGCACATAATAGCCTCGGTGAATCGTACGTGAGGCCCAGCTTGCTTAGGGTCGCAACAACGCTGCTGGATTTGCTCCGCGCGCGGAAAAAGCCTGGTTCGAAGGGATCGCCTCGCGGGCGTGCGGGCGAGCCACCTGTGCATGTCCTTCGGGATGTCCAGGCGAACGCAAAAGCGGTGGCCGGCTTCCTCGGCGAGCCGCAGGATCTCGTGACGAGGACGTTCAAGCTGGGGGGGACAAAACAGCTTGAATGCGGGGTCATCTGGATCGACGGCCTTGCAGACAAGCGGCTCATAAGCCGGCATATCCTCAAGCCGCTGATGTCAGGTGCCTTCGAGGCGCAGGCCGACGCAACGGCCCCACGTGGAAACGTCCTTGAATTCGTCAGGGACTGCGGTATTTCCCTCGGGCAACTCAGAGCCGTTTGTGACCTGCGTGAGGTTGTTTCGGGCATCCTGTCGGGCGACACAGCCGTATTCATCCAGACGTCTGGTCAAGCCCTGCTCGCATCCACGAGAGGGTGGAAGACACGGGATGTTGAGGAACCTCGAGGCGAAAGCGTCATCAGGGGGCCCCGGGAGGGATTCGTCGAGGATCTCCGAACCAATACCGTGCTGCTGCGGAGGAGGATTCGCAGCCCCAATCTCCGCATAGAGACTCTCACCATTGGGTCAGCAGGTCAAACGCAAGTAGCCGTGGTGTACCTGGAGGGCATTGCCAACCCCAAGGTGGTCGAGGAGGTATGGGCGAGGCTCCGGCGAATCAAGATCGACGCCGACCTGTCTGATCAGTATGTCGAGGAACTCATCAGGGATGCGCCGCTTTCGCCCTTTCCCACCGTAGCGAACACCGAGCGACCAGACGCGGTGGCAGCCGGCATACTGGAGGGCCAGGTGGCCGTGCTCGTGGACGGGTCCCCGTTTGCGCTCAGGATGCCCGTCACATTTCTGCAGTATTTCCAATCGCCCGAGGACTATTACGTGAACTTCCATACCGCCACCTTGAGCCGCTGGCTTCGGCTTGTGGCGCTTCTCGCGGCGCTCACTCTGCCTTCGCTGTATGTGGCGGTGACCACCTTCAACCCCGAGATGCTGCCGACTCCACTTCTCGTCAGCATAGCGGCCGCGCGAGAAGGCGTGCCGTTTCCCGTAGCGATCGAAGCGTTTCTGATGGAGCTTGCCTTTGAGACTCTGAGGGAAGCCGGGTTACGGATGCCGCGTGTCATTGGGCCCGCAGTGAGCATCGTTGGAGCGCTAGTGCTGGGGGAGGCTGCCATCAGCGCAGGCATCGTATCGGCGCCCACCGTGATCGTGGTTGCGTTTACAGCCATTGCGTCGTTTTCGATCACCTATCCTGACATCACCGCCATCGCGAGGTTGCTGCGCTTTCTGCTCCTTGCGCTCAGCGCAATCCTCGGGCTTTTCGGCCTCATGACAGGGTTCATTGCCGTACACATCCACCTCCTTTCGCTGCGATCGTTCGGGGTGCCCTACATGTCTCCGCTCGCACCATCGAGCTTGGCAGCGCGGGACATCCTGGTGCGGTGGCCGCTGTGGGCGCGAACGAAGAGAGTCGGGTATATCACCTGGCAAGATATGAGAAGACAGCCCGCAACCAGCATGCCTCAGGCTCCGGTGAGGAGGAAAAGGATGTGATCATGTTCGGGGTGGTGTGGGGGAAGGGAAAGGGTAATGTGAATCGTCTGATGTTGATCGCTCTCGCAAGTGCAATTCTGACGTTACTGATGATAGCAACGCCGGGATGCTGGAGCGCGAGGGAGCTTGATAAGCGTGCCATCGTGGTGGCGCTGGGGATTGATAAGGCCAAGGAGCCGGGCAAACTCGAGGTGAGCTATCAGATCATCAAGCCTGCAGAAGTAGGGGTGCCGAGGCCGGCGCGGGGCGGCGAGGGCCAGGGAAGGGGTTTGGGTGCTGAGCACTACGGGAGATTCTCTCTTCGATGCCGCGTGGAAAATGAGCAATGTCGCGGGCCGGAGGCCTTTCTGGGGGCACCTACGACTCATCCTGTTCAGTGAAGCGCTTGCACGAGAGGGCCTTGGGCCGTTCCTCGACGTGTTGGCGAGAAACCCGATGCCAAGGCGCCTTGCGTGGCTGGCCGTTGCCCGGGGCTCTTTGGCAAGGAGCATCCTTGAGGGCTACTCGGAGCTGGAGAAGGTGCCAGCGGAGACAATAATGGGGCAATTGGAAGAGTATGGCCAGAATTCCACATCTCTCGCTCAGACTCTTCACGGCTTTCTTCTGGAAATGGAGAACCCCGGCCGGTCCCCGGCAGCTTCCGCTGTGGAACTGGTGAGCAAGGGTGGACCATCGGCGCCAAACGACGGCGAGAGCGGCGACGAAGGTTCTGAAGACGTGGAACGAGGACGAGCGGGAGCCGGAGGGATAAAGCTGGTGCCCATGGTGAGGGGCGCGGCGGTCTTCAAACGTGACAGGCTTCTTGGCTCGCTTGACGAGGAAGAGACCCGGGGTCTGCTCTGGGTTACGAACCGGGTAAGGGGCGCATCAATCGTGCGAAAGCACTTAAGGTCAAAGCAGGTGCGGTGGTGATCTCCGGCGTGTTGATGATGTATGGGTACACTACGGCTGTGGCGCTCTTTGGCGAGGAAGCCTTCTCTTCACTCATCAACACCCACTACAATGTGGCCCGGCTGATCTCCGTCCGCGGCTTCTTTGAGCATGTGGAGGTGATGATCCTTCCCCTCTGGACTGGCGCTGCCTTCCTGGCCATATCGGTGTTCTACTATTGCACGAGCATCGGCGTCGCTCAGATCATTGGCCTCAAGACCCTTCGTTACGTGGTCCCTTCCGTCGGTATCGCTGTGGCCGCCAGGGCTTTTCTGGGATTCAGATCTGGCCCCCACATGGACCGGTACGTCACGGGGAC
>DKEX01000102.1:5772-17245 GCA_002452295.1 Firmicutes bacterium UBA6811
TGGAGGAACGCATTGAGGGGCCTATCATCCCTTGAGCCCCGTCGTGACCACGCCTTTCACGAAGTGCCGCTGGTTGAAGATGAAGATGAGGAGCACGGGGAGGGTCACGACGAGCGTTGCGGCCATCAGGGGCCCCCAGTCAACGAGGAACTGAGACCTGAAGATCTGGAGACCGAGCTGCACCGTCCGCATGTGCTCTGAGTTCGTTATCACGAGAGGCCACAGGAAGTCGTCCCACACGCCGGTGAAGGAGAATATGGCCAGGGTGGCGAGCACCGGGCGACTGAGCGGGAGATAGATCTTGGAGTAGATCGTGAACTCACTCGCCCCGTCAACCCTTGCTGCATCGTTGATCTCGGTTGGAATCGACGTGAAGAACTGGCGCGTGAGAAACACTCCGAACACGCTCACGATGTATGGAAGGATGAGGCCCCAGTATGTGTTGATGAGGCCTGTGCCGTTCTGGCCGGAGAGGTTGTTGCCGCCCGCGAGGGGAAATCTCCTCACAAGAATGAACAGGGGAATGAGCGTCACGTACACAGGTATCATCATGGTTGCCAGGACTGCAAAGAAAATGAGGCTTTTCCCTGGGAAATCGAGCCTTGCGAAGGAGTATCCCGCGAGCGAGCAAAAGAAGAGGTTCAGCAGCGTGGCTGTCACCGAGACGACAGCGCTATTGAGAAAGTAGCGGGCGAAATTCGTGTACCTGAACGCGTTCACGAAGTGTTCAAAGGTTATCTTCGTCGGTATCCATACCGGCGGGTATGCAAATAGCTCTTGGTTGGGCTTAAAAGAGCTCATGAGCATCCAGGCGAAAGGCCCGGCCATCACGATGGCGATTGCCGCGAGGACAACGTAGACCGCGGCGCCGGCCAGGGCGCGGCGAAGACGGGCTCGCCGCCTCTCGAGAGATGCTCTCGAGTGTGGGCCCGGGGTGTTCCATCGCCGAGACCCACATATCTCCTGTCGCACGTCGCGCATGTTCGCGCATCCCCCACTTGCTGCAGACTCACGGGTTGGTCCCACTGCACGCTCACCGGCCTTTCAATGCCCGCCTCGCACACTGCACGGCGGGGCCTCCTGTTCTCGAGGAACTACCCAATGCGTACTCATGTCGATCCACATCGGCGTCGCAATGCTGTTTTTGCTTCAGGGTTATTCCATGGCATAGCTCCGAGGTTTCCCCGCTGGAGGGCAATGCTGTGCTTCGCTTCCCACATCGCCACCCTGCGCCCGCGGGTTAGTCGAGCCTCGTCTGGAAGTACCTGATATTGACCAGCGACAGCACAAGGATCACGCCGAATAGCAGGAATGCAACGGCTGATGCTTCTCCCATCTCGAAGTACTGGAACGCTCGCTGGTATACGAGGAACGCCACCGTGGTCGTGCTGTCGAGCGGCCCGCCGCCAGTCATGGCGTACACCTCGCCGAAGGTCTGAAACGTGCTGATGAGACCCATCACAATGATGTAGTACGTCACCGGCTTCAGCATGGGCCAGGTGATGTAACGGAACTTGCCCAGGCCCGATGCGCCGTCGATCTCGGCGGCCTCGTACAGGTACTGCGGGATGCCCTGCAACCCCGCGAGGTAAATGACCATGTTCCATCCGACGCCCCTCCAGACGCGCATCAGCACAAGCGAGTGGAGCGCGAGGGCCGGGCTTCCCAGCCAGTTGACGGGACCGACCCCGAGCTTTCCAAGGATCAGATTGATGAGGCCCGAGCGCGGCTCATACAGCCAGAGCCATATCATGCTCACGGCTATTATGGACGTCACCACCGGTAAGTAGAACAGCGTCCTGAAGATGACTATCCCCCGGGTGGCCCGGTTCACGAGGAGCGCGAGCGCGAGAGATATCGCGATATTGAGCGGGAGGACCTCCAGGGCATACTGGGCTGTATTCCTCATGGCCCTGCGAAACAGATCGTCACGGAACAGCAGCTTGACATAGTTTGCCACGCCCACCCATTTGGGTGCGGTCAGGATGTTGTAATCTGTGAAGCTTAGGTACAGCGACGACGCGATGGGGATGAAGTGAACAATGAGGACGTACAACGCCATGGGGGCAACGAAAAGGTAGCCCATCAGCATGGTGTGTCGCCTGGCACGGTTCTTCCAGTATGACGACACGCTGTGGCTCGCGCTCATGAGAGACCACCGTTCCTTCCGCCCGGCAACACGTGCTCGCACGTGTTGCCGGGCCTTCCTTATCGTCTACTTGCCGTCTACTTCTTGAGGATTTCGTCCCCTTCTTTCGCAGCGGCATCCAGCGCCTCCTTCGGTGTCATGGCGCCGTACATCGCTTTCTCGATGTAGCGCGAGAGCACGTCACGTATCTTCACCCACTGCGGAATGTTGGGGTTTCCACGTGCGGAAGGCATCCCCTTCACGTATGTCTTGAGGTTCGCGTCTTCCGCTATGAAGCTCATGTTCGCAAGGGACTGGCGCGGCGGCAGGCTGCGGAGGGATCCGCAGATTGTCTCAATGGCTTTGGGAGAACTGAAGTATGTCATGGTCCGCCATGCCTCGGGCTTGTGCTTGCTGGACTTCGACATGAAGAACCCGTTGAATGCATACAGAGCCACCTGCTTCTTGCGTGCGAGCGGCGGAGCGATTCTGACTTCTTTGTACACGTCCGGCGCATACGTTTTCACCGCGGCGCAGTCGCCCGGGACCGCGAAGAGCATCGCGACCTCGCCTGTGGCGATGGACGGAATGTTGCCCTGTCCCATGTTTATGCTTGTATCTGTGGTCTTGTCCTTGTGGATGAGGTCCACGATGAACTGCAGCGCCTCAACCCCCTCGGGGCTGTTGAAGACGCACTTAGTGAAGTCCTGGTTGAAGAAATCCCCGCCGTTCTGCCACAGGAGGCACGCCCAGATCTGCGGCGGGTTCACTCCCGTGGACGGGAGGTCCAGACCCTCTCTGACCAGGCGTCCGCCCTGCCAGATGGTGAGTTTCTTCGCGGCATCGCGAAGCTCTTCCCATGTGGCAGGCGGCTTGTTCGGGTCAAGCCCGACCTCCTTGAACTGGTCGGCACGGTACATGAGCAGCCACCCTGATCCGAAGATAGGCATCATGTATCGCTTGCCGAAGTAGACTCCCGCGTCGAGCGTTACACCGAAGTCGGCCGCGTCAGGCATTGCGGCGATGTAGCCATCCAGCGGCTCCACCTGGTCGCTCGAGGCGAACCCCGCGGTTGCGGCCTGCCCGTGCATGAAGACGTCAGGCGCGACCCCTCCGGCGAACGATGTCGCGAGCTTGGTCGAGAGATCGCCCCACGGGACAAACGTGACCTCAAGGTCGATGTCGGGATTCGCCGCTTTGAAATCAGGGACCAGCTCGTTGTTAACGGCGTCCATCATGGGCTTGGGGTTGCCGGCAAACCAGAGATTGATCTTGACCTTGTCAGCGGCCATACCCGGGACCGCGATGCAGGCCACAAGCATCGCTACTACCAGCGCTTGCACCAACCTCCGTACCATGGTCGGGTTCCCTCCTTTGGTGTTCTTGATGATCTGTGTTGCGGGATCCTCAAAAACCCTATCTCTCCGTAAACGACGCAACGCCTATCCAGGAATCACCGCTTGCGCTGCTTCCCCAGGCATCACCTCCGTTCGACCGCTGTTTCTACAGGGAGAGTCCCTTTCGGTTCGCTCTCGCCGAAGATCGCCTCGACAGCCGCTTCTATCGCTGGCGTGCAGTAATCGTACGCTGCTACGAAGCAGTCCATCTCGGGGATGTGCCTGATGATGAAGGGATTGAAGAGGCCAAGCCCTATCACCGGCTTGCCAGAGCAGGTGAGGGACCTCGCCATTTCCACCTCGCCCGGGTTCAGATCTTTTCTTGTGCAGAACGCCGCGATGAAAGCGTCGGCCCGCGTGCCCATGTCAGAGCCGGTGGCCTCGCGCACTTCGGTGCACCTGCCGTGCCTGCGAGAAAAGGCCTGCAGGAGTTTCTCTCTGGCACGTTGCCACCGCTCGCCCTGCAACTCGTTCTCATGAGCGATGAAGACGATGCCGAGCAGGCACTCATCGCTAAGGCGAAACGGCAGGAGCTTCCTCCTGTCGCGGACCACGGTTATGGCGCTTCGAAACACGTTCGCGAAGAACTGCTCGTGCGCCACGCTTCGTGGGCTCTGAGCTGGCTCCAATGGCTCGCGGTACGCTCCGGCGACCCCTAGATGTCGAGAGAGAGCACCGCGGGACGCGGGAAGGAGACCCACCCGGAGTTTCGCGCGCAGGACGCGACGCACGGCGTCGTCAAGCCTCGCGGAACTCAAGCTCCCGGCCCGGGCCGCCGACACGAGCGCCCCGAGCGTCGTTCTTTGGAGATCCCGGTCGTCTGCGGCTAGCAACAGGTCTATTCCCGCGGCCACCGCTCTGACAGCCGCCTCGCCCGTGTCATAGCGGTCTGCTATCGCTTTCATGCTCATGAGGTCGCTCATCGCCACGCCCGGGAATCTGAGCTCGCCTTTGAGCAGCCCGGAGACAGCTACATGTGACAGAGTCGCAGGGACCGTCGCGTCAGGCTCGATCCCCGGAAAGGCGACGTGCGCGGTCATAATAGCATCTGCGCCGGCGGCGACGGCGTGCTTGAACGGGACGAGGTCCACACGTTCCAGCCGCCTTCGGTCGTGGGGGACAACCGGCAGATCCAGGTGGGAATCGTCGCGCGTGTCGCCGTGCCCTGGGAAATGCTTGCCGCAGCACAGGATGCCAGCATCTCTGAAACCCCGGATGGCGGCCGCGCCGAGCCTTGCTACCAGGTGCGGGTCCGCCCCGAACGAGCGCACGCCTATGACCGGGTTCAGAACATCGCTGTTGACATCAAGCACCGGCGCGAGGTTCATGTTGATGCCGAGCGCTCGGAGGTCCGTGCCACTCGCATGGGCGACGCGGTGCGCCAGTTCTTCTGAGCCGGCGGCACCTATCGCCATCGCGCCGGGCGGCGTGGCGACCTCGCTTTCCCAGAGCTGGACGGCGGTGCCCCCTTCCTGATCGATGGCAACAAACAAGCCGATGCCCGCTTTCGAACGGCACGCCATGTCTTGAAGCTGGCTGGTCAGTGCCGCAAGCTCGCGCGCTCCCCTGACGTTGCGGCGGTAAAGGATGACCCCGCCCACTCCCAGGTTTCTCACCATGGTTTCCGTGTCCGGGTCGATCTCACCCGACGGGAGGCCGACCATGAGGAGCTGAGCCGCCTTTTGCTCGACGGACAGCGAGGCGGTGATCCTGTCCACGGCTGCGTATGACGCGCCAGGCTGCGTGATCGGTATGTGTCGGTGTGCAAGCCTGTCCGGCTCCATGCGTTTCATCCTCAATGACCCACCCGCTCGCTTATGCTGAGAGGTTCCCGCTTCGTGAGGTAGATGTCCCTGACTGTCACAACTCCTCACAGTCCTCGTAGTCCTGGTAGTCCTTCGTCCCACTGCTTCCGCCTGCTTCTCGACGAAGGAAGCCCCGAACGGGGAGCTATCAGATGGGCAAGGACGATGTCATACCACGCGTTTGTGCTGGGGCGCGGCGTCGGGCCGGACCGCAGCCTCTGCCGCGACGCCGCACTCGTATGCCAGGTACCTTTCCCAGGGAAGGAAGCCTGTACGCCCGTAAAAGTCCACAAGAACGGTCCAGTCTATGTTGCACACTGTGACCCTTCGGCTAGAAAGCTCCGAGAGCGCTGTCGATAGGAGGACGAGGCCTAGCCCCTTGCCCCGGTGACCTGCCGCGACCCCCATGGGGCCGAGGCCGCCCCCGTCTGCCCTGTCGCAAAGCCAGTACAGGCTGGGTCCGATAACGGCTGAGTCCCGGGTATAAATGCGGGCGGCTCCCACAATATCGCTGCCCGCGCACGCCACGATGACGTCCTCCGCTGCTCCCCCACGCTCAAAGAACTCCGCTACCTCGTAGAGCCACCGTCCTGGGAACTCCATCGCAAAGAACTCGATGATAGATTGCTTTTCGTCGCTTTTGGCCGGGCGGAACGCGTAACTGCCTTCGAGCTCTCGCACGTATTCTCTGGCATCTGGGGGGAATCTGAAATCAGCTATGTTCCCGCGCAGATCAAAGGCGCACGCTCCAGTGGCCTTGAATCCAAGGCGCTCGAAGAAACGGGCCGCACCGCTGCACGACGCGGGGACCCCCGGGAAGAAGTGCCAGATGTCCTGTCCGGCCAGAATCCGGTTTGCCCCGCGGGACCTGAGGGATTCCAGGACGCTCCGGACGAGAGCCCGGCCTATCCCTACGTGGCGCAGATGTGGCGCCACGAATACCGTGCTGAGCCACCCTGTCCCCGGCAGGAGCCCGAGGTTCCCAACGGGCTCCCGCAGGACCTTGCCGGACGCGTACCCCGCAAGTTCCCCGCCTTTTCTTGCCACAAATGCCGTCGCCGTGTCGAAGTTCCTGTCAAGAGCGGTATTCTGCCGAAAAAGTCGCCTGGCCATTGTGAAGCGTCGCGGAAAGCTTTCGTTCCAGAGGTCGACCACTTCACTCTCAAGGTCATAATCGTAATAGTGCACAGATATGCCCGCCGGAACGCGGCAGGGCGTCTTCAGTCCGTCCTGTGCCTGCACCGCGTCAAGACTCAAAGATGGCGCCCCCCTGTCGAAGTTTCGTGCGGACCTCGTCCTTGCTGACGGCTGAGATGTCCCCACCTGTCCTGGCTGCGAGCGCCGCTGCGACTCCCGCCGCGTGGCCGGTCGCGAAGCACGTGGCAGCCACGCGGGCCGAAGAGTAAGCCTCGTGCGTGGTGGAGATGCACCTGCCTGCCACAATCAGGTTTCTCGAGCCCCGTGGCAGAAGACACCGCAGCGGGATCTCGTAGCCCGCGTCAGCCTGCATCGCCACGGTGGTGAGGCCGTTGCCGTCCGGATCGTGGATGTCTATGGGGAAGGCCCCCATTGCGATCGCGTCTGCGAAGCGCGCGCCGCGCACTACATCATCCGCGCTCAGAACGTATGAGCCCAACACCCGCCTGGACTCCCTGAAGGCTGTCTCGACGCCGGTCTGCACCACGTACGATTTTGCAAAGCCCGGGACGTACCGGCGTAGGAAAGCATGTATCTCCTCGACCTGCTTGCGAGCCTCGAGTTCCGCCCTTGTCACATCCATCACGTCAAGCGGGTTCACGCCGGTGACGCGACTCATGTTCACGACCACCTCCCCGGGGTGAAAGCCCTGAAAGAACAGGACCCTGTCCCTGGGGACACGCAGGAGACCTTCAGCCGCCGCCCGTTTCACAATGGAGAAGAAGCCGGCGACCGAAAGATACTGGGCGGATCTGAGGTCCATCCTGGGGTCCGCGAGCACGAAGTCGTCTGGTCTCGACGCGACGTATTGCCTCACCCTCTCGAGGTCCACGTTCGCAACCCGGAAAATGAGCGTAGCGGGCTGCGTAAGTCCGTCCCCGGCGCGGCCCATCGCAACCGGACAGCCAACCGACGCCGCAATGTCGCCATGACCGGTGGCGTCCACCACCACCCGGCACCCGACCGCGAACGCCCCAGACCCGCGCTTCCCCCGGTGATGAAGCAGCACCTTTCTCACGGCGGGGCGGGCCGGGCGCGGCCCGCATGTGGCGCCCATGTCAGCGCGCGCGTCCACATGCAGGATGAGTCGGACGCCTGCCTCTTCGGCCATTTGCTGCAGCACCAGCTTCAGCTTTTCAGGATCGAACGGGGTGACGGACGGGACGAAACCGATGGTATCTCGCACATGCCCCGGTGATCCTCCGGCTGCCACCAGCCTTGAGACAACTTCCTCGCCTATACCACCCACAACCTGGCCTTTCTTGCTATGAAAAGTCATCATGGGGTACACAAGCCCTGCTGCGGGCATACCGCCGAGGAAGCCGTAACGCTCGACGAGAACCACCGACACGCCCTCGCGCGCTGCCGCTATTGCGGCCGCAATTCCGGCGGGCCCTCCGCCCGCAACGAGCACGTCCGTTGTGATCTCGTGTCTATCATCGTTCTCGGCTTGGTAGACGTCTGGCTGTTCGGAAATCAACCGCATCTCACCACTTTCTCCTCATTACTCCTGGTTTCGGCTTTCTTTCGCTTGTGGCACGCGATGTTTGATTCGCGTTTGGCTTCAAGATAGCGCGGATATCGCCCGCCGAAAGGCGCGGATCGAGTCACAGATTGATTCACGTGTCTTTCCCGTGACCACGGCACCCACCATGATCGCCCTTGCGCCTGCCGCGGCAAGCTGGCGGACCTCCTCGGGGCGGACCGCGCACTGGGTCGGGATAACCACGGGTTGAGACACGGTATCGCAGATGTGCTTGTATGCGGCGAGATCCTTCAGGGACATCCGCTGGCCGTACGTCTCCGGGTGCATGACGGAAGCCTCGAACACGTCGAAGCCCATGGCAGCCAGAGTCGCCACGTCACCCGCAGTATACGAGAAGTGGGCGGCGACCATCTTGCCGATCCCGTCCACGTCGAGGCAGTCAGGCGAAAGATGGTGCGCGTAGGCTGAGATGAAGTCGAACCCCATATCGCGCAGGGTTTCGACAAGCAGGGCCTCGACCACGGGCGAGCCGCCGGGCACTATCCCGACAGGTGCCCTTCCGCCGCACACTTCGAGTATCCCGGTCAGCCGGTCCCGCTCCTCGTCGAGCGACCCGAAGAGGGTGCCGCTTGCCCTGTGGTGCACGTTGATGTGGACCTTGATGACTTCGGCGCCGCCGTCGAGCGCCGCCTTTGCGAGATCGCAGTCGTTGGTAGGCAGCGAGGCGACGAGCGTGAACGGCTGCTTCTTCAACAGCGCGACAAACCGGCTCATTCCTGGAGGCGCCTCCTCTACGTATCGATGTAGACGTTTCTACCCGCTTGCCGTAGACGTCTCTACCCGCACTCCGACATCCGCACGCTGTGACCCAAGTCCCGGTGCAGCATAGCGCTGGATCCTCACCAGGAGACCCGAACCTGAACCTCGAACGTGCGCTCCCACGGCAGCCGCATTTCTATCTTGACGCGGCTTGCCTCTGGCCATCTTGCGGCCGAGTGCGCATCTCCAGCTTGCCCCTGACCTGACAGGGCCGTCGCCGGGCGGCCTGAGAAGAACTGCGCATAGAAGTCGCGCGCGAGCCCGCCGAGCCTTTCGCGGACCATGTTGTCCACTTCCTCGTAATGCCGGAGTTTTTGTAGGTTATGAAGGTTCACGCCGGGAACGGACGCGAAATGGGAGTTAACCTCGGACCTCACGACGGACTGGTAGAGCCAGTCGTCGACGAATCGCTCGAAAAGAAACTGGCAGAGGACATCGAGGGACCCCGCGCTCGCCCCAGGGTCGCCGCACCCGCTGGTACCGGAATCGCTGGGCTTCAGGGCGCCGGACTTCAATGCGGCGTGGGTGGCGGCGAGGGTTGCCACGACGGTTCCTGCTGAGTTGCCCGCCGTGTTCCAGGCGGCATACGCTGCTAGCCTGGCTACGTCCACCTGGTGCAGGAGGTCAGCCATGAACGCGGGGTCCGCCCCGTTGGGCCGCGCGATGTCCAGAACGCCCGCAGGAACGCCGGCGTGTATGGCATCCTGGAGCTGCCCGAGCGGGTTGGAAGCCACATCGGCGGGCGGTAGACCGCCGTCAGGCAGTGGCGGACAGTCAGCGATACGGGGGCGGCCGCCCGGACCTGTTTTCATCGTGCCATCATGGCCGTCCGGCATGGGACCGGGCTGCGCTCCCGTTGCGGTTGCAGCGGTCGCAGGGTCGTCCCCCCAGTCCTCAGGGCCGGAGCTGCGCGGGCAATTGACCAGGCAGAAGCAGTCAAGCTCGCGAAGGGGCTCGCATGGTGGGGCAACCTCGCCGCGGGCGACGGACACCTGAAGGCGGATGTTCTCCTCGACGGGCCGGTCTTCGAAGACCGCCACGTTTCGCCCGCCCCCTGGTGGCGTATAAAGAAATCGGAACCGGGGGACGAGGTCGAGGCGTTCGTTTATCGCCCTCGCGACGAGGAGCATCCCTGCTTCGTCGGTCCCTGCGTAGATCGTTACCCGGTCCGCGAGGCCAAGCGCGCGCACTCGACCCCTCAGGTCCCCTTGCTCCGCCCTGTGGGGGCCGAATAGGTGGGCATCCTCCTGGCAGAATGACAGAAAATCGATGACGCCTGCGCTCACGAGGTCCAGGCAGAACAAGTTGACAGCGTGATTGCGCGTCCGGGCCCGCTTGTATCGACCGAGCACCTCCGCAGGGACCGCCGTCAGAAGACGGTCCTTCTCTGCAAGTTCCGTCGGGGAGCAAAGTCCAAGCGAGGCCCTGTCTTCGAGGATGCTGAGCTTGTGGACCATATCCCAGTGTCTCGCCGATGCCGCGTCAGAGCAGGTGATCGATATTCTCATGAGCACGTTGAAGGCGAGGATGCGCATGTCTGGTCTTGTGTTCTTGATCCTGCTGAGCGCCGCTACCCTCTCCCGTGCGACGCTGTGCTCTGGCTCAGGGGACCGAGAGGCGATGAGGCCGCCGTAGGCGAGCATGTCGATGGACGCCACGAGGACATCGAGTCCCGGGCCTACCTCTTTGAGCCAGTCAATGATACCCTCCGGCGACCCGGGGGTGAGGAAATGGCCCAGCAGGGGCGCAGGGGGCATCATGAGGTCTTCGCCTGCTATGCGCGCAACTGCGGCGGCGAAGTCTCTGGTGCATGGGCGATCATCGAGAGGAACGAACCCGATCTTCAAGAGCCGACGCCTCCGCTCCGTGGCTTCTCCTGCCCGCAACGAGTGGACTCGCGCACCACTAGTGATGGCTGCAGATAGATCTGCACGGGTCCGGTCATGTTCCGGTTCAGGAGGTCCACGAGTGTGCGAGCCGCGAGGAATCCAAGCTGCAGCCTGTCCACGTGCGCCGTGGTGAGGCTGGGGTAGAGATGGGCCGCAAGCTCGAGGTCAGTGTAGCCGGCCACTCCGACGTGCTCTGGCACGGCAATGCCGTGCGCCTTGAGCACACGGATGACTCCGGCAGCCATCCAGTCGGTCGCGGCGAAGATCCCGATGCGTTTGCCTCTCCTCTGAAGGCGCGGCAGAAGCTGCACCGTCGCCTGCGAGCCGGCCGCCTGATCGATGCCGCATGTGAGGATGATGTTGTCGTCCGGGAGGGCGGTGCCGTGGTCGTTGATGGCTTTGCGGAAGCCGGCAAGCCTGTCGGCGAACGTGAGGATGGAAAGGTCCCCGCCTATGAAGTAGCACTCGTCGTAGCCGCAATCGACGAAATGCTTGCCTATGAGCTGTCCTCCGGACACATTGTCCGGGATGACAGCATTACACGGGGCGGGGTCTTTGAGGTATTTTCCTATGAAGACTATCGGTAAGCCGCAGTCGAGGAGCAGGCGGATGTATCGTTCTTCGATTGGGATACCACCCACTAAGAGCCCATCAACCCGCTTCTCACTGACAATCCTGGGCAGGTCAGCGTGGGAGTCAGGTGGGGCGGATTCGGTGATGGTCTCGACGACGAGGTAATGCCCGTGCTCCTT
>DKEX01000102.1:17324-18150 GCA_002452295.1 Firmicutes bacterium UBA6811
AAACGATACCCCTTCTCCTCGGCAAGGCGGTGGATCTGCTCCCTCCGGGTTTGGCTTATCCTCGAATTCCCCGAGAGGGCCCGCGACACCGTGGAAGGGGAAACCCCAGCCATGCGGGCAAGCTCACGTATGGTCACGGGCATGAGGCTGACCTCCTGGAATGGGAACACCACAGTGTGAATCGAGACGCGATGGGCCTCCGGTCGGCCGGCCAGGCCGGGCGGTCGGCCAGGCCAGTTGGCTGTGCGCAACATGCGTGCAACACCGTTCGGGCTGGCGAGTGCGGTCCTGTCATCTGCCGGCCCAGCCCACTGACCCGTGCGTCCCTGGCACAAAGGCCGATGCGACCGTTGCCAGCAAGGGATCTTCATGTATAGCTTTCGCGCTCGAACCCTCTGATCCTTCCGGTCCGTGCAAAACCGATGTGCAACACGTTGCGCATGTCATTGCCTCAAACGGCACGTCTCAGAAGAGTTGTTCCCCACGGCACGGCCCCTTACCGGTCGGCGCCGTCGGTGCACAAGGATGCCCAAGAGTTCCCGGGCGGGTGCCGTCGGGGGGCGAGAACGAAGAGATTGCGGCTTGGATGACGGGATTCCCCAGGGGTGGTTGGCCTGGACGGGTGACTTCGGCGGTGCCATCGGTGACGGAATGGGCTTTGGCGCCCGGTGACTCGGCTTCAGGCCGGCCTGTGCACAACTGCAAAGCCGGAAGGCATTGCGCCCGGGCAAGAGCTGCAAAGGGGGCGAGGGCCGAGGAATGCGGGAGAGACACGGGACGAGGCTGCTAAATCGCCCAGTCGGCTGGTTCGAAGCCGTCCGCAAAC
>DKEX01000102.1:18200-21444 GCA_002452295.1 Firmicutes bacterium UBA6811
GCGGTGGCCCAGATCTGGGCGTCCCAGAAGGCGAGCTGGTGGTCTCTCACGCCGCGGATGGCTTCGAGGATGATGAAGGTCGTGACATCAAGCACCCGCCATGCCCGGGTGTGGTTTTCGACGCTCGCCATCGCATCCTCGATAGTGAGCGGCATCCTTATCTTGCGGGTGACGGCGTTGAAGAACTCTGACAATACCTGAGTGCTGATGACGCCTTTGCCGGAGGCAATGAGAAGGTCGAGAACTTCAACCGCTCTCTGTTGCTTCGGCGCCTCACTCCGGTCGTACGCGTAGACGAGCACATTGGTGTCCACGAGGATCCTATCTCTCATGGAGATCATCCCTCGTCCAGCCCCTCTTGGCCTTGGCGGCCTCTCCGGCTTTCGCGTCTTCCCGGGCCGGGACATCCTCCGCGTGTTTTGCCATCTGGGCCTTCCAGGTATCTCTGGCGGCCACAGACACCTTGCCGGCGCGGGCTTCAATGAACGCCTTCTCACGTTGCCACGCTGCAGGATCAAGGCGGGGCGTTACACCTTCACCTGCGTACGCGTCCAGCGCCTCGCGCACAAGCTCTGCCTCGGTGATGCCGAGGTCCTTGGCCTGTTGCTTGAGAAGAGCGTCCTGCCTGGGTTCTACATAGAACTGCTTTCGCACCATTCCGGGCATTGGGCGATCACCTCCTGTCTATACATCATGATATACATCGCAGGAATAGGTGTCAATCCGATCTTTCCCACCCTTGCCCGTGCGGCTCCTCGGATTTCAAGGGCCGGCCTTTTGCTGCGGAGCGCACAGGTATACCGATGGGGATACGCCTAAAGCTTTAAACATCTTATCGGGACACAGCGGAGACTCGGCCGGCGCTCGGGTGCCGTCGGGCGTTATGACCACAGTGATTGGATCAAACGAACCGGGGATCATACGTGCTGTGGGCCGCGTTGAGGTTCTCTTGCCTGGGATCGGAAGCTCCTCGCCGGTGGCCTCTGCATATCGCCTCGCACGTCGTTCAATGATCACCCGCACAAACGCCGCGAGCGGCACCACGTACGCCAAAGCCTCCAGACGCTCAGGCTTCCTCACATACATCGCGCCGACAACATGGACAAGATGGCATCCATGGAGAGAAAGGAAGACCACGAAGTACCTGTGCTCGTCCCTGCACGGTGCCAGCCCCACAATCGCAGATGAACCGCTCTCCTCCCAAGCGAAGAGGACTAGGCAAAGACGCGCTCGACGTCCAACGCGAACCCTGGCAACAAGGGGCTGCTCAGAATGGCGCCGACACAATGCACCTGCGAGGTTAGGAGGGCTCCGTCTTTGAGGGTCGCAACCTCGATGCTTCGGGCCTGAGGATCCACAAGCCAAAGCTCTCGTACTCCGAAGCGCGCGTAGAGTTGGCGCTTGAGCCCCTGGTCCCACCTGGCGGTGCCGGGGGAGAGGATCTCCACCACCAGATCGGGGGCGCCCCAGATATTTGCCTCCTTGATGATGCTGGAGCGGTCTTTCGACACATATACAAGGTCGGGCTGGACTACGTCATACTCGCTCAGGACCACATCAAGAGGCGCACTGTATACTTCTCCGAGGCCGTGACCCTCGATCCACTGAATCAGCGGCACCAGCAGGCGTTTAGAGACCCGTTGGTGAGACACGCTCGGTGATGGTACCACCCTGACTGCCCCCCCTATGAGCTCGTAGCGTTGGTGCCCCGGTGGTATGTGGCAGTAGTCATCGTAGGTGAGGAGCGGAGAGGGTCTGATGTACTCAGGCGTCGCTTCGCCGATGCGGTCGGGACCAGTCATGTCACTCCCCTCCAGTGAAGCCAGTATCGTGCTGTTCATGTCAGGTCAATTCTATCATGATCAGGGCAGCCCTACCATCCTCCGATTGGGGTAGTCCGCGTCAAAGACGGTGGGGCAGCTCTTTCCCTTTGTGCTCACTGTTGTCCAGGCTATTTCATCCTCAGGAAGCAGGTGCGGCGCAACCTTATGATTGAGATTGAGGCGAGTGAGGGAGGCCAGGAAAGCGGCGTGGCCCCTGCTCCACGAGGTCTTGCCCAGAATGAGACCAAGTGAGAAGACTCTTCGAAGCATCCCTCTAGCCCCTCCTTGTGTGAGTCTTGGATGATCTGAACTTCCCGCGGCCTCGGAGCGCGCTCTCCTTCGTGTGCTCACGTCTCACCTCCATCTCCTTGGATCGTTTACTTCGGGCAATCCCAGTACTGTGCACAATGTGCGCAACACGGGGCGCTCATACACTTGCTACAGCACCCTTGTCCCCGGAAGACACAAACCGGCTATACCTTGCGAGATACCCTTTCTTGAATCCAGGCTCGGGCGGGGTCCAAGAGGCAAGTCTCTGTGCCAGCTCATCGGGTGACATGCAAAGGTTGATCCTGCGACGAGGGATGTCTATCTCGATCTCGTCGCCTTCCTGGACAACCGCGATGGGACCGCCTGCGGCTGCCTCTGGCGACACGTGCCCAATGGACGCGCCTCGGGTAGCTCCTGAGAATCGACCGTCTGTCACCAGCGCTACAGTGGAATCCAGCCCCATTCCCGCGAGCGCCGAGGTAGGGACGAGCATTTCACGCATGCCAGGGCCGCCGCGCGGTCCTTCGTATCGTATCACCACCACGTCTCCCGGACTGATGCGTCCCGCGAGAATTGCATCAGTGGCTTCCTCTTCGGAATCGAAGACCCGAGACCTACCCCTGTGGAACAACATCTCCTGCCTGACCGCGGATTGCTTGACCACGCAGCCATTAGGAGCCAGGGACCCCTGGAGGACTGCAATGCCTCCTTCCTTGTGGAAGGGATCGTCCAGCGGTTTGATGGTGTCAGAATCGGCAACGTGGACATTGGCAATGTTCTCACCCACGGTTTGCCCCGTTACCGTCATGCAGTCTCTGTGGATGAGACCGCCGCCGTCGAGCACTTTCATCACGGCGTGGACGCCGCCTGCCCGGTGCAAGTCTTCCAGGTTTGAAGGCCCTGCAGGACGCATGTTGCATATATGTGGGACACGCCTGCTGATGGCCTCGAAGATCCCGAGTTCCAACGGCACGCCAGCCTCGTGAGCGATTGCGGTGAGATGGAGGACGGTATTGGTTGAGCCCCCGAGGGCCATATCCACAGTGACTGCATTCTCAAACGCTTCTCTTGTGAGTATGTCTAGGGGACGTACGTTGTTCCTGAGGAGATCCATCACCCGGGCTCCGGCGCACTTCGCCAGGCGAATCCTC
>DKEX01000037.1:0-168 GCA_002452295.1 Firmicutes bacterium UBA6811
ACCATCGCGCCCCACTCGGGCGTCGGGGGCTGGACCCCGAACCCCAGAAAACCCAGCGCAGCCGACGACAGTATCGCTGAAGGGATTCCGAGCGTGGCCGAGACTATCACGGGGGTGAGGACGTTGGGGAGGACGTGCTTGAACATGATCCTCGCGTCCCCGCAACCC
>DKEX01000037.1:184-7424 GCA_002452295.1 Firmicutes bacterium UBA6811
GCGTACATCGGCCAGCTCACAACGCCCAGCACCCACATGACGTTGAATATGCTGGGGCCGAAGAGCGCCATCACGGCGATGACGAGGATGAGGAAGGGAAACGAGTAGAACACCTCGACCAGCCGCATGACGGCCTGGTCGACCCAGCCACCATAGTAGCCTGACAGTAAGCCGAGGCAGGTGCCGAGCGCGCTTGCTATCGAAACGACGACTACTCCTATGAGGAGTGAGATGCGAGAGCCATGTACCAGCCGCGATAGGATGTCGCGGCCGAAGTTGTCGGTGCCGAGGAGGTGCCCCGGCGACCCGGGAGGCTGGTTGGTGTTGGCAAGATCCATGGTGTATGGGTTATACGGTGCGACGAGGGGGGCGAACACGGCGGCCCCCACGAAAAGGGTGACCATCACAACACCCAGCACGCCCAGCCTATGCCGGGCGAACACTCTCCCGAAACGTATAGACTGCGTTTCCACGCGGACTGTCTCTTGCTCCATGTCACTCATATCTGATCCTCGGATCTATGAAGATGTATAGCAGGTCGGTCGCCAGCGTCACCAGGATGAAGCTTACCGCAAACACAAGCACGGTGCCCTGTATAAGAGGTATGTCCCGCTGCTTGACGGCGTTTACCGCGAGCATGCCGAGGCCTGGCCACGAGAAGATGGTTTCGGTTATGACCGCACCGCCCATGAGCGACCCAAACTGCATGCCGAACGTGGTAACGACCGGCAAGAGGGCGTTTCGAAGAGCGTGCTTGTACAGCACGACTCTTTCGTGCACGCCCTTTGCGCGCGCGGTTCGTATGAAGTCCTGAGACAGCGTCTCCAGCACGCACGCGCGCGTCAGCCTGGTCAGAATCGCTGCCATCGAGGCACCGAGCGTCACCGACGGGAGCACGATGTGCCTCGCAAACTCGACGAACCCCGCATCAAACCCACGCATCCCCCGTATGGGGAACCAGTGAAGTTTGAGGCCGAATACGATTATGAGGAGGAGGCCAAGGTAGAACCCTGGTAGGGACACTCCAATCATGGCGAGGGTGGTAGACCCGTAGTCGAAGATGGAGCGCCGCTTTGCAGCGGCGATCACCCCCAGCGGAAGCGCGATGATGAGCGCCACCAGCGCTGAGGACGCGGCCAGGATTATGGTGTTGGGGAGCCGCTCTCTGATTTGGGTCGCCACGGGGCGCCGGAATGTGATCGAACGGCCGAGGTCTCCCCTTACAAGCCTGGCCATGTAGTTTGCGTACTGGATGTACCAGGGTTTGTCCATCCCCAGCTCGACCCTGAGCCTCTCTATGTTCTCGGGATTGGCCGTCTCTGACCCGAGCATGAGGTTGATCGGGTCGCCGGGGGCGAAGCTCACCATGGCAAACACTATGAACGTCACACCAATGAGCACAGGGACCGTCACAGCCAGACGACGGACTACATGCTTGAGCACTGCGCTACTCCCTTTCGAGCTTTCGACGGTGCGCCCCGCTTCCCCGACAGGCGAAGCGGGGCGCACGGTTTCTGCTGTGCAGCGAGGTACTCCCGGCCGGGCCTCCAGGCTGTTCAGGGCGATCAGGTCGCTTGGCACCGCTTCGGACCGCTTCGGACCGCTCTGGAGCGTTTCGAACCGTTTCGAACCGAACAGCCCTGGACCGAAGCGGGCTGGACCGGAGTAGACCAGACCGGAGCGGACCCGGCCAGACGATGCCAGACACCCCCGGGCCTAGCCGGGCGCATCCGAGCCCATCCAGGTCCACCGGGGCTCATCCGGACTTCCCCCGGGCCTACCTGGAGAGCCAGACGTTGTTCTCGATGGATACGAGGTGCAGGCCACCCCACGGCGGGACCCAGTCGTTGACCTTTCTATTGCAGACCGAGTATCCCCACTCGAAGTATAGCGGGATAGCCGCCCGGTCCTCCATGATCTTCCGCTGGGCCTGTTTCCATAAACTCGCGAGCTTCTTCTCGTCCGTCGTCCCGAGCGCCTGATCGAGCAAAGAATCCACCTGAGGATTCGAGTAGAAGTGAGTGTTGGATTTGCCTATCATGCTGCTATGAAACAGCGAATGCAGGCCTGTCGTGCCGGCGTAGCTGAAGTCGAAGAATAGCCCGGTGTCATTGCCCTTCACGAGATCGTCCACCCACACCGCGATGTCCTGTTGGAGAACGGAAGCGTCGATGCCAAGCTCCTTGAGCTGTGTAGCAAGGATCGTGAGCACCCTGACCTGCGAGCCCGGGATCGTCTTGATCTGAACCTTGAGCGGCTGACCGTTGCGGTCCAGTATCCCATCGCTGTTCGTGTCCTTGAAGCCCGCCTTGGCGAGCTCTGCAAGACCGGCCTTGGGGTCGTATGGCCAGAGGCTCTCGAGACTGGGGTCGTAACCGAACGGAACCCACGGCGGGCACTGACCATAAGCCCTCTCACCGAACTTGCCGACGACCGCCTTGACCGCGCTGTCGATATCCAGCATCTTCGCTATGGCGTCGCGAACCGCCCGTTCATCGAAGGGAGGTGTCTTGACGTTGATTCCAAGGCCGCGGTATGACCCGCCGCGGGAGAGGAGCTCGAGAGTGGCGTCCTTGGACAGGGTCGCCACAGCGTCCACGTTGAAAAGGTATGGTATGACGTCGATCTCACCCGCGCTGAGGGCCATGGTCTGTACTGTCGGGTCGGGGATGACTACGAACTCGACCCTGTCGAGGTGAACCGGGAGCCAGTAGTTGGGGTTCTTCTCGAAAACGAGACCCTGGTCGGGCGTAAAGCTCTTCATCTTGAACGGCCCGGTGCCGATGGGGGTCTTGGCAACACCGTCCTCGCCCAGCTTCTCGACAGCCTCGCGGGCCATGACGACCACCCTTGCGAGGCGGTTGGGGTCGTTGACCAGGAACGGCTCGGGACGGGAGGTCTTGATCGCGACAGTGTACTTGTCTTGCGCCTTTACACTGGTGATATCACCCAGAACGAACGCGGTGCTCACTTTGCGGAAGCGCTCGATGGAGAACACAACGTCGTCCGCTGTCACCTCGCGCCTCGTCCCCTTCGGGAATACGGCGTTTCCGTCATGAAACAGTACGCCCTTGCGAAGGTGGAAGACCCAGGTCTTCTCATCGGGATTCTCCCAGCTCTCAGCAAGATGGGGTATGGGCTTGAAGTCGTCCTTGCTGAGAATGAAGAGAGGGTCGTAGGCGAGGCTACAGGCGTTGATCTCGTCATTGGCGGCGGTCTTGTAGGGGTCGAGTTGCTGGATGGATGATGCCGCGATACGCAGAGTGCCCCCGTCTCTGGCCTGCGCCATTACCGGTGGCACACTGAAGCTAAGGAGAACCAGCAGGAGAACTGTGACTACGACTAAACTTTCACGCCTTTTCTGCACATGTAGCGCCTCCTCCGCCTGAGCACTGGAATGCTTTTGATACTTTATACCACCAAACCATCCTGGAGTCAAGGGGATCGCACTGTCCGTGCGCACTGTCCGTTTGACATGGGCAATTTGGAAATGCGGGTGGGCTTCTGGTGGAGGTCGCGGTCTCCAACCGTTATGCGAATGGCCGGATCAAGCGGCGCCGGCAAAGCAGGGATTGTGGCCCCCGGGGCAGTTTGGCCGATGGCGTACCTGACAGTTTTCATGTGCGGGGAGTCGTGTTTGGACTCGGCTTATGGTATAATCTGGTTGCAAGCATCGTGACCAGCCAACTTCTCGAGGAGCGATGACCGTGGATGACGAGAAGTTTCGACAGGTGGTCCTCCAGCAGCTACAAACGCTTACGCAGGGCCAGGTCCGGCTGGATCTGCGATTCGGCGAAGTCGAGTCCCGCCTCGGGAACGTTGAGAAGGGTCAGGGTCGGCTCGAAGCACGCCTCGACAGTGTCGAAAAGGGGCAGACACGATTGGGCGTGCGCCTCGATGGCGTCGAGTCTTGTCTCGGAGTAGTTGAGAAGGGTCAGCTCAGGCTCGAGGCACGAATCGAAGGCCAGGTTATGGATAAGATCAGCGCCCTGTTCGATGACCGGGAGGTACAGAACGACAGGTTCGAGCGCATGGAGAGCAAGATTGACGCCGTCTTCGCCGATACCCGGTATCTCGTTACCCGGATCGCCCGACTTGGGGAGGTCACGAGATAACTCAGTCTTGCCACCGGAGCATTCTGCACAGCCCAGAGCGAGTTTCGGTCGAGGATCCCCGCATGTGGCACTGCCCCCGGCGATGGGTGCCATCCGGCGTCCGGGGCGACCGCGCAGCATCGGCATCTCTGGGGCACGGTCGCCCTTGATGGTGTTCTGGTATGGAGTCCGACCAGAGAGCTTGACGCTAGGTGCGCCTGAATCGGAGCTCGAACCCTGTCAATTCAAGGTACTCCTCGCACAGGGCCAAGGCCTGTGCATCGCCAACCTCAACGGGGCCCCTGGCCTCAACATAGCCGTCATGAACGCCGACCTTCATGCCCCCGATGCCATGGCTCGCCAGCAGTTGCCTGGCCACCTCGACGACCTCGTTGACTCTAACGGTGCCCAGCACCTCCAGTTTCCACCCGGTCGCTTTCTCCAGGTCCGACAGGAGGTCGGCGTACCTGCTGCCCACCTGGGGGCTGATGAACGAAAGCCCGATCCGGCGTTCGTGCAGATAGATGCTTACCTTTGGCCTGTGGGGCTTGTGCGCGAATGCATCCTCGATCACGCGCTTTGCGACGTTCTGCTCGAATGGTGGCGTGTCTCCTACGGCAGACCGCGCTCGTGTCCCTGCCGTCGTCCCCGCCGGAGCCCCCGCCCGCGTGCCCGCTCCCTCTCCTGCGCCTACATCCATGCCCGCGCCCGTCCACGATACCTTTGCCGGTTCGGGCCGCGCGCCGTCCTTGCCCTCCTTCTTGAAGACAAGGGCGATGCCTGTCTCCTCCTCGAAGTCCGCCGCGCATTTCTCCAGCTCGTCGGAGATGACTGCGCCGTCCGGAAGCTTGACTGTCATGGTCCCTGCCCCGAAGGACGGGTCCTTCTCGGGTGATATCCCGAATCTGTGAGACAGGTCGAACTTGATCCTCTCCTTCAAGAACTGGGTGTTCGTGCTTTGCATAACCTCGACTCTTCTCAGTGTCTCGCTCTCGAGGTCCGCGATAACGTCCCGACACCGCTCGGCGTACTTCGGAGTCGCGAAGTAGAGCGCGATGGCGCCATCGCCGGAGAACCCTATCCTCTGAAGCCCGTATGGGGCAAGCCTCTCCTGCACAAGGGCCCTTGCCGCATTCTGCTCGAGGGGCTGCGGCGTCGTCGCCTCGACATACTCGGCCTCGCTCAGCATATACACGGTGTTGGGGTTGGTGGCTGATGCCCGGAAGCGCGGGTCCTCCCGGACGGCCTCGCCTGCACGCTGCATCTCATCGTGTGGCACCTCCCCCTCCCCATACCAGGCCGTTATGAGGTCCCGCACCGTAGCTATAGTCCCGGCAAAGCCGCTCTGGATGAGATGGCGCCATAGCTCCCCGGGCTCGAGCGGCTCGTCCCTGTACAGCGCGATGTCTCTGATCCGCGGGTTCAGCGAGTACTTTCTCGCAGCGTGAGGACGAGGCGCATATTCATACTCGCCCCCTCTCCCCGCAACCTCGATCCTGGCCTCAGGCAGCTCCGAGGCGAGCCTTGCGGAAAGCGCGGCGCAGGACTCATCGTTCCCGTGGTTGACGAGCACAAACTCGGGCCTCAGGGCCTTGATCGACAGGACGATCCCGAGGGAGTCCGCGTGCGCGGAAAGCCCGTACTTCTCGACCCTGGAGTTCACCTGGAGCTCGGCGTCGTTCAAGGTCAACCTGCGCTCGCCTGGAGGCTTGTCCGAAAGGTCCAGCAGCCTCCGCCCCGGGGACTCCTCGTCCTGATACCCGACTATCGCAAGGAGGCTCCTCTCGTCCCGGACGATCCTTTCCGCATAGATGGGAGACACGCCGCCGGTCAGCATCCCTGAACTTGCGATCACGACGTACGGGCCGTTTGAGGCAAGCACCCTGTCCCTTTTCGCCTTCGAGTCAACGGCCTCTATGCCGCTCGTGTAGAAGAGCTCGTAGCCCTGGAGGACCTCCCTGTTGTACCTTGGCGCAAGGTAGTCCGCGTTCCTCGCGAACACGCCGTTGACGTTCCTGATCAGGCCATCGACATACACAGGGATCTTCTTCTTCGTCCTTCTGAGATGGTTCCTGAGAGCGAGGACTATCTCCTGGGCCCGTCCCACGGCAAAGGCGGGTATGAGCACCCTCCCGCCGGCCCCGGCCGTCTCCGCAATTGCGTCGAGCAGCCTCTCGACTTCCTGGGTTCTTGCGGCGTGGAGCCTCGAACCGTAAGTGGCCTCGGTTACGATGACGTTCACGCCCCGCCTCAGGACGGAACTGAACCTCTGCATTCCCACGGTTTCCTGGTCAAAGGAGGTGAAGTCTCCCGTGTAGAGGACCGTGCCCTCCTCGAGCTGGAGGAGGACGGACGCCGCCCCCAGTATGTGGCCTGCAGGGAGGAACTCTGCTCGGACGCCGTCCGCCGGCTCGAACGGGGCCTCGCAGGCATGGGTCAGGGTCCTGTCCAGCGCCCTCTCCGCGTCATCTTCGTTGTAGAGCTTGAGACCCTCCTTGAACTCGGCCACCTTTATCGCGTCATACAGTAGGACCCTCGCGAGGTCCCTGGTCGCGCCCGTAGCATGGGCATAGACGTCGGGAAAGAGCTTCGCGACCAGCGGAAGGGTGCCGCAGTGGTCCAGGTGGGCATGTGATATGATGACGGCGTCGAGCTTCAGGTCGCCAAGCGGCTCGAGGTCCGGGAGCATGTCCGTCCCTTCCTCGTTGACCCTGACGCCGCAATCGAGCAGGATGTTCCTCCCGGAGCTGGTGGTCACCAGAATGCACGAGGCGCCGACCTCGCGGGCGCCGCCGAGAAACCTTATCTTCACCGATCGTCCTCCCTTTATTCCCTTGAGGACCCCATATCGGGCCCGCCGGAATGCCTCAGGTCGATTGTATAGCACCGATATCTCGAGATCAACAGAGGGTCAAAGGGAGGCGATGGAGACGGCGACGGAGACGCCGGTGACGGAAAGTTCCTCATCAGACCAGCCAAAGGCGGCCTGACCCCGATACGCTGGGGAGAATCGCCGACTTCTCTGGTGTGACACTTGACCATCTTCTCGGTCGCGTAGACGGCTTGGCCCCGTTATGGCTGTGTTCAGTGACAGTCTGACTCTCTCTTGCTTGCTGGAGCGCTTTCCAGTAGAATCAAACCGTAGG
>DKEX01000014.1:0-138 GCA_002452295.1 Firmicutes bacterium UBA6811
CCACCACGTCCTCGCCCTGGGCGTTCTTGAGGTAGTCCCCGTAGTACTTCTTCTCACCAGTGGACGGGTCGCGCGTAAACGCAACGCCGGTGCCGGAGTTCTCGCCCATGTTCCCGAACACCATGGCCTGGACGTTGA
>DKEX01000014.1:184-41561 GCA_002452295.1 Firmicutes bacterium UBA6811
ACGGCGTCGCGCGCCATCTCCAGTTGCTTCATGGGGTCCTCGGGGAAGTCGATCCCCTTCTTCACGCGGATGCGTGCCTTGAAGGCCTTCACGATGTCCTTCAGAGCGGCAGTATCGAGCTCGGTGTCAAGGTGCACGCCGAGATCCTTCTTCTTCGCATCGAGGATCTCCTCGAAGTCGTCGTGGGACACGCCCAGCACCACGTTGCCGAACATCTGGACGAACCTGCGGTAGGCGTCGTACGCGAACCGCTCGTTGCCGGTGAGCTTGATGAGGCCCTTCACGGTCTCGTCGTTGAGGCCCAGGTTAAGCACGGTGTCCATCATGCCGGGCATGGATACCCTGGCGCCGGACCTCACCGACACGAGGAGCGGCCGCCCGGGGTCCCCGAGTTTGAGGCCCATGGCGTTCTCGAGTTTCTCGAGGTTCTCCCTGACTTCGTAGGCAAGGTCTGGCGGGTACTGCCGGTCTTTCTCGTAGTAGAAGGAGCACACCTCAGTCGTGATGGTGAACCCCGGCGGGACGGGGATGCCGAGGTTCGTCATCTCGGCTATGTTGGCGCCCTTGCCTCCGAGAAGGTTCCTCATCTCCTTGCCGCCTTCAGCCTTGCCGTTGCCGAAGAAGTAGACGTGCTTTTTGGCCATGAATGGTTCGACCTCCTTCGTTCCTGACCTTCGGTGATCTATTGTGGCACGGGCGCAGCCCGCGCGCCGCCACCCCCCGCCAGGGCTGCGGCGCGACCGGCACGCCCGGTCATCGCCTCTTTTCAGGTTGTCTCAGCCTGCGCCACACGTGAGAGGTCCGCGATGCCACGGGCAAGCGCCGCCACGCGGGCGAGAAGCGCCAGCCTGTTACGCCGGAGAGATTCGTCCTCGACCATCACCAGCACCTCGCGGAAGAACACGTCGATGGGGTCCGCGAGCGCCGATGTGGCAGCGATGGCCCCCGCGTAGTCCCCCCTCGCCATCCTGACAGCCACCTGCTTCGCAACATCCCTGTACGCGGCGAAGAGCCCCTTCTCCGCAGGCTCCCGCAGCAAGGACTCGTCCACCTCGCCCCGCTCCTCCTTCCCGGCGATGCGGGATGCGCGGGTGTAGCCTGTGACCGCCTGCCGGAATTCCGCGGTGCCGCTCGCGGCCGCGAGCGCCTCTGCCCGCCGCAGCGCGTCGGGGACGTCGTCGAAGCCGGCGCCGAGCGCCGCGTCCACGAGATCGTAGCGTATGCCCCGGTCGATGAGGGTCGCCCGCAGGCGCTGCCGCAGGAAATCGCGGACGGCCTCGCTTACCTCCTCCGGCGGGAGCTTTTGCGTGCCGGCCTTCGTAAACAGCGACACAGAGCGCGACGCAAGCCATGAGAGCGGGGCGCTCACCCCGCGCTCGAGAAGGATGGCAACGATGCCCGCGATGTGGCGCCTGAGGGCGTATGGGTCCTCGGAGCCGGACGGCCGGATGCCGACGCCGAAGAACCCCGTAACCGTGTCCATCTTGTCTGCAAGCGCCAGCACTATCCCAGGCAGGCTCTCCGGGAGCCTGTCCCCGGCGAACCTCGGCAGGTAGTGCTCGACAATGGCGAGGGCCGCGTCGTCGCCCTCCCCCGACAGCCTGGCGTAGTCGCTGCCCATGATCCCCTCCAGCTCCGGGAACTCCCTCACCATATGCGTCACGAGGTCGGCTTTGCATAGCCTTGCCGCCCTTTTCGCAGCGGCGCGCGCGTCGGCGGGAAGCCCCAGCCTCCCGGCGATGTCAGCCGCAAGCTCCTCGATGCGGCGGGTCTTGTCGAGCATGGTCCCGAGTTGCTCGTGAAAGATGATGCTCGAAAGGCCTTCAACGTATCTCTCGAGCGGGACCCTGGTGTCTTCCTCATAGAAGAACCTCGCGTCCTGGAGCCTTGCCGCCAGCACCCGCTCATTGCCCCTGCGCACCGCGTCGATGTGGGAGGCAAGCCCGTCGCGCACCGACACGAACGCAGGCATGAGACGGCCGCGTTCGTCCTCGACAGGGAAACATCTCTGGTGGTCGCGCATGGGGGTGACGATGACCTGCCTGGGGAGACTGAGGAGGCCTGGGTCGAACCGCCCCACGAGCGCCACAGGGTGCTCGGCAAGAAAGGTCAGCTCCTCGAGGAGGGTTTCGTCCTCGACGACCCTCCCGCCGATGGCCTCCGCCGCCTCGCGGGCGCCCCGGGATATTGCCCCCCGCCGCTCACGCTGGTCCACCACGCAGTAGGCGGCCCTGAGCGCCTCGATGTAGTCCTCGGCCCTTGCCACCCGGAGCATCCCATCGGTGAGGAACCTGTGGCCGCAGGAGAGTCTGTCGGACCTTATCCCGTCCACCTCGAACGGGACCACATCGTCCCCGAAAAGGGCCAGTATCCACCGGATGGGGCGGGCGAACCTGAACTCGCGGTCGGCCCACCTCATGGACCTGGGAAAGCTCATGCCCGTTATGAGCCGCAGGAACGCCGAGGCGAGCGCATCCTTCGCGGGGCGCCCCTCCTCCCGCAGCACGGCGTACACGGACTTGCCTTTCGGGTCGTCCCTCACCTGGAGATCCTCCACGCGCACTCCCTGGGAACGTGCGAACCCCTCGGCCGCGCGGGTGGGCTTTCCGTCCCCGTCAAAGGCCACACCGCAGGCGGGGCCCCTGACCTCCCGCACCAACGGGGGCCCCAGGGGCGATGCGCCCTCGACATACAGCACGAGCCTTCGCGGCGTGCCCAGCGCGCGCACAGAGCGAAAGGTCACGCGCTCCTCCTCGAGGAGCCTCGCGCCCTCGCGCTCCATGTGCTCGAGGGCCGGGGGCAGGAACCTTGCCGGGATCTCCTCCGAGCCCACTTCGAGCACCGCGTCCCTGGCGGCGGCTGCGCCTGCGCCTCCGCCTACGCCCACACCCACGCCTACGTCGCCGCCGGCGGCCACGTCACCCATCACATCGCCCACCTCCGTGCTCCTGCCGCGACCGGGCGCCAAAGGCCGCCATGAGCGGGAAGCCCAGGCTCTCCCGCTCCCGGACATACGCCTCGGCGCACCCCCTGGCGAGTGCCCTCACCCGCGCGATGAAGGTCGTGCGCTCGCTCACCCCGAGAGCGCCCCTGGAGTCGAGCAGGTTGAAGATGTGGGAGCACTTGAGCACGTAATCGTACGCCGGCAGCACGACCCCGGAATCCAGCGCCCGCCTCGCTTCTGCCTCGTAGGTGTCGAAGAGGAGGCCGAGCGCGCGCACGTCCGCAAGCTCGAAGCCGTACCTGGAGTGCTCCACCTCGAACTGGCGCTGCAACTCGCCGTAGGTGACGCCGCATGTCCAGGCGAGGTCAAACACGTTGTCCACGTCCTGCAAGTACATGCAGAGCCGCTCCAGGCCATAGGTGATCTCGGCCGACACGGGATGCGTGTCGATGCCGCCGACCTGCTGGAAGTAGGTGAACTGCGTGACCTCCATGCCGTCGAGCCAGACCTCCCAGCCCGTGCCCCATGCGCCGAGGGTCGGCGACTCCCAGTTGTCCTCGACGAACCTTATGTCGTGCTCTATGGGGTCGATCCCCAGCGCGCCTGTGAGGCTGCCGAGGTACATCTCCACCACGTCCTGTGGGGACGGCTTGAGGATGACCTGATACTGGTGGTGAAGGAACATGCGGTTCGGGTTCTCGCCGTACCGCCCGTCGGCCGGGCGGCGCGACGGCTGAACGTAAGCCACCTTCCACGGCTCCGGGCCGAGGGCCCGCAGGAACGTGGCGGGCGCCATGGTGCCCGCGCCGACCTCCACGTCGTAGGGCTGCTGAAGCACGCACCCCTGGGCCGCCCAGTATGACTCGAGACCTTGTATCATGCCCTGGAATGTCACGACATCACCTCCCGGGTTCGAAGGCTCGCCCCGCCCACCGCACCGCTAGTGCCAGCGAAGCGCGTTGCCCATGACCCACTCCACCAGGTGGCGTGTCACCATCACCTCGACGAGGGAGCCGACCATGAGGAGCGGGACCACCACCGCTGCCAGCACGAGAAGAGTGTCGAGGATAACCGCCCTCATCCCGCGCCCGTGCTGACGACCGCGCTCGTACCCCAGGATGTTGAACCCCAGCCTTATGCCGAGCGTACCGCCGATGATATACCCCGGTATCTCGAACATCCCGTGGGGCAGGACGCCGACGAGTATGAACGGGAACAGCCCGAACCCCTGCCTGGCCACGTCGCCCGAGACCAGGCCCACGAGGAGCCCGTTGAGGAAAACCATGACCATGGGCAGGACGCCGAACGCTACCCCGCCCGCCACGAGGAGCGCGGCCGCCTTGAGGTTGTTCCAGAACACGAGGCCCGCCATGCCCGTCACGTTCATGCTGGACATGGCCTCGGACATGGGTCCGAACTTCCGGTCAAGGAGAAAGAACAGCCACGAGGAGTCGACCGGGTGGCGACGGAACGCCAGATACCCGAAGACCACGCCCGTGATGAAGAGAATGCTGGTGAAGAATATGTACCGCCTGCATGCCCGCAGGACCCTCGGGACCCGCGCCAGAAGCGCCGGTGCACGCAAGTGCGCTCCCCTCCCAAAAAGAAACCTCTCGCCCTCGACTCAAAATCCAGGGACGAGAGGTCGCTCCCGCGGTTCCACCCTGATTGACCCATCGCGCCCGCGACCGCGACGCCACAGGCTGCACGCGCGCCAGGCGATGAGCCCACTCCTCGTAGAGAACGCTCCGGCTCCAAAGACGCCTTTCTCCGCGGGGGCGGCGCCGGCTTTCACCCCGCCCGGCTCTCTATAGCCGCGCGCCCTGCGGGTACTCCTTCTTTATCGTCGCCGGACCGGTAATCGTTTCTTTCCCAATATACCAGACGCCTCCGATCATGTCAATCCTGACCTGGATCTTCGCGACCTGACCTCGACTCCTACCTGGCCGCATCCTCCTGGTCGTCCGGGTAGACGCCCTCGCCCTCGACAGAGATGGAGCACCCGGTGGCAAGCGCCGTCACGGCGCCCACCAGGGCAAGCTGCGGCGCTATCGCCGTCCCGATTATCCCGGCGGTGACCGGCAGCTCAACCATGGTCCTGCCGTCGCGCTCCACCTTTATCTTCGTCTCGTTGCCGCGGCGTATGACGTCCTTGATCCTGTCGAGGACCTCCTGCCCTTTGCCTGCGAACTCGGCGCGCTCTGCCCGCCTGTCCTCCTCGATGAAGACGAGCGCCTTCACGACGTCTCCCTCGGCCTTCTCGAGATATTCCACGGCGTCCCGATATGAGAGCCCAGCCCGCTCACGGATTATGTCCACCTTCTCCAAGTCGATCTGCATGCTCCGCGCCTCCCTGCCCCTGTCTTGCGCACTCATGCAAGCCCCCGCCCGGCACCTGCGGACCCTCGCCCTGACCCTGGCCAGGCGCCACCCTCACGGCGGCGAGAAAGCCAAGCGATTGCAGCTTCCGGCCGAGCCTGAAATCGAGATGCACCCTCATGGCCCTCTCCATCTCGGCGCGGAGGCCGGGGCTCGCCCCGAGCCGCGAGACCCTGTCGAAATCCAGCGCGAGGAGCTTCTTCAGGACCTCCACCGCGCCGCGCGACAGGCGCACCGCCGCACCACCCTGCGCCGCCATGCACCGGGTGCACACGAGGCCGCCGGCCCCGGGATCAAACCCCACCTCGCCGCCGGCATCGGCTGCCCCGCAGCGTGCGCACGACTCCAGCACGGGTCTGTACCCCAGGATGGACGCGAGCTTGATCTCGAATGCCCGGGTCGTCATCTCGGGGTCGCGCGCAGCCGAGAGAGCATGAAGGTACGAAAGCAAGAGGCCGAAGACCTCCGCGCTGCCCTCGTCGCCCCCGTCGGCCCCCCCGCCCTCCTCGGCCATGGCATCGAGAAGCTCCGCGGCGTAGCTTGCGAAAGCCAGCTTCACAAGGTCGTCATGGAGGCGAGGGAACGAGGTCTTCACCTCGACCTGGCTTATGTTATCAAGGGACTTGCCCGAAAACACCAGGAAGTCGGCGTGGGCGAACATCTGCGTGCTGCTGACAAACCTGCTGCGGGGCCTCCTGGCACCCCGGGCCACCGCCCGGGCCTTGCCCCGGTCAGGCGAGTAGAACGTGACTATACGGTCGGCCTCGCCAAGGTTCCTGGTCTTGAGGACGATCCCCTCAGTCCTGTAGAGCGCCACGGCACTACCTCCAGGGAATCGCACCCCCATCGCGTTTAGGTTTCCCGGGCCTCTTACAGTATATGCGCCACGCAGGTGCCGGCCTTCGGCGAAGCGGCGGCGGCATTTCGCGGCCCGGGTCTTATCTTCGTGAGATGAGCGCGAGGAGGAGCGTGAGCACCACGCTCAACACAATGCTTGTGGCAAGCGGAAAGTAAAAAGTGAAGTTGCCCCGCCTGATGAGGATGTCGCCTGGCAGCCTTCCGATGCCCGGCACCTTGCCGGCAAGGGCGAGCGCGGCGCCGAAGATGACGAGCGCGGCGCCGAGCAACATGAGCATCTTCCCCAGCGACCCAAACCCGTCCAAAGCAAACCACCCCACCATCCGCTTGTCGGTTCGGGCTTATTATACCACACCAGCGCCGCCCCGCTGAGGCTAAAAGCCAAAGCTGAAGCTAAAAGCTAAACCGGATCGCGCAAGCGCGCGGGCGCGCGGGCAGACGACGGTCTCCACAACCGCGAGCTGCCATAGCTGCTTTCAGCCACCGGATTGGGGACCCCGGAGTCTGGGAACACTTAAGGACGGCGGTAGCTCCCGAAAGGCGACAGGCAGCGATATCTCCCGCCGCGGAAGGTGATGCGGATGGACCCCGTAGTCTCAGGTTTCATCCCCCTCGCGCTGGTCTCCCTCGGGCCCGGCCTCCTCTGGGTGTGGTTCTTCTACCGCAAGGACCGGGCCGAGCCTGAGCCGAAGGCCCTCGTCATAAAGGCGTTCCTGTACGGCGTCGTCTCCGTTTTCCCAGCGGCTTTTCTCGAGGCGCCGTTCCGCCGGGTCATAGGCGCGGGCCGCAGCGACCTCCTGGCCCTTCTCGTGGTCTCGGTTCTCGTGGTGGGCGTGGTGGAGGAGATCTCCAAGTTCGTGGCGGTCAAGGTGGCAGCCTACGACAACGCCGAGTTCGACGAGGTCATGGACGGGGTGGTCTATGCGGTGGCCGCAGCCCTCGGGTTTGCGGCCACCGAGAACCTCTTCTACGCCACGACGTACGGGCTTGCGGTCGGAGTGTTCAGGGCGTTCATAACAGACCTCGCCCATGCCTCGTTCTCCGGGATAGTCGGCTACTACCTCGGGCGGGCGAAGTTCGACCCCCGGCACGCCACAGGCCTTCTCGCAAGGGGACTTGGCGTGGCCATCGTCCTGCACGGGCTATACGACTTTCTCATAATCGGCGGCGTGGTCCCCCCTGCCTTCGGCATCTTCATGGTGCTTGCCACCTACGCCTATCTCAACCGGAAGATCGTCCAGGCCCAGAAGCTGTCACCGTTTCGAAGGCGCCGGGTGCGCGTCACGGCCGGTGCCACGACCGCGGACCGCCCTCCTGCGAGGTCCCACGCAGGCGCGGCGGCCCCGGCCGCAGCGCCACACATGATGGCCCAGAGCCCTTCTGACGCCTCTGCAGCCACGGAGACGGCGATGGCCCCCGCGACGGTGGAGGAGAACGATGGAGAAGGCGGGTGCCCTGGATAGCGTGGGGCAGGCCTGGCCCACGGCCGGCTGGCCGGGAGGTCGGTTGGCTGCGAGGCCGACTGCGCCGCAGCGAAGAACCGGTGACAAACCCCCGAACCGTGTGCTAAGATTGTCGTGACGGGAGGGGTGAGAGATATGTCTGGACATTCCAAGTGGGCCAACATCAAACACCGGAAAGCCAGAGCTGATGCCGAGCGCGGGAGGATGTTCACGAAGGTCGCAAGGGAGATCCTCATCGCGGCCCGCGAGGGCGGCCCTGACCCCGAGGCCAACTTCCGGCTGCGGATGGCGATAGACCGGGCAAGGGCCGTGAATATGCCAGGCGACAGCATCATGCGGGCGATAAAGAGGGGTGCGGGTGAGGGCGAAACCGAGAACTACGAGGAGATCACCTACGAGGGTTACGGCCCCGGCGGGGTCGCGATCATGGTTGAGGTGATGACCGATAACAGGAACCGCGCGGCCTCCGACGTCCGACATACCTTCACAAGGCACGGAGGAAACCTGGGCGAGACTGGCTGCGTGGCATGGATGTTCCGCAAGAAGGGCCTCCTGGTGGTGGACCTTGCCGACCTCGAGATGAGCGAGGACGACCTGGTGGCGCTCGCGGTGGAGGCGGGCGCCGAGGACTTCAAGTCCGACGGCGCCACCGTGGAGATCACCACCGACCCCGGGGAGTTTGAGAACGTGCAGAAGTTCCTCAGGGACCACGGCATCGAGTTCACCGTGGCGGAGCTGACCATGGTGCCCCAGACCACCGTGCGGGTGACTGGCAGGGAGGCCAAGCAGGTCCTTGGCCTCACCGAGGCCCTGGAGGAGCTGGACGACGTCCAGCAAGTACACGCGAACTTCGACATCTCCGACGAGGAGATGGAGGCGGCCGCCGAGGACTGACCCCGGACTCTTTCCATTGTGAGTTGTCGGTGAAAGGGAGGGCTTACATTACAGGCTTACCGCATACGGGTGCGCGGCCGCCCTCGGCTTCATGGATCCCGCATAGGCGTCGACCTCGAGAAGAACATGGCAAGTATGCTATGTTCTTTCGTCTGGAGGAATATTCCTCGCAACTTGGGGCATGATAGCCAGGGGATCTGCCAGGTTTCGCCGGAGGGGTGACGCCGTGAACCGCAAGGGCAGGCTGGTGGCCATGTGTGTGGTGCTGACCCTGGCGTCTGCGGGGGCGACCTACACATACCTCAGCCTGAAAGCCGCCCACAACCTCGAGCGCACGAGGGAAAGGCTCCAGGAGGCCCACCCGGGGCCGGAGGAGACCTCTCTGCCCCGGGAAGGCCTGCAGGCGGGGCTCGAGGGGCTTGCCGCGGCCGCGAAGATATCGTCCACAACAGAGATAGTATACCGGGTCATGTACGAGTGCGGCCACGAGGAGGTGAACAAGATGGCCGCCCCCCCTGAGATGGTGGGGCTTACCCGCGAGGAGCTTGCGCGCGAGGTGGACGACTGGACCATAACCGAGTTCACGCAGGGCCGGGTGGTGATGTCCCAAAGACGTGCGGGGATGTCCCCCGCGTGCCTTTCAACCATGCACATCGGGGAGAAGGACGGGTTGGTGACGGTGTTCTACGGCGATCCCCGGCACCGATGCAGGCCCAAGAGCGTGACGCGAATACGGGTCAGCGACCTCCCACCGGGCGAGAGGGCCGACCTTCGCGCCGGGATACCCGTCTCGGGCGAGGAGGACCTTCTCCGCATCCTCGAAACCCTGGCAAGCTGGGCTGACGGCTGAGGTGCGCGCCATGCAGGTGCGTGTGCAGGCGCTGGCGTGGGCGCGAGCGCGGGTGCGGTACCGGGCGTGGCGCCACTGCGTAGCCTGTGGCCCAGGCGTAGGCCAGCGGTAAGGCGCAGGCCAGGGCCCCGGGGGCGGACAGGCTCCAGGCCCGATCTCGGAAATTTGCAGGCTCACCTATTGACAATCCGGAATGAGGTTCTGTAATATGGTATCGGATTGTTAGCACTCCCCCTCGGTGAGTGCTAAATTTCAGCCCAGAGGAGGTATGACGAGTGGTAAAGCCATTGGAGGACAGAGTGGTGGTCAAACCGAACACCGAGGAAGAGCGCACGAAGGGCGGCATCGTCCTGCCCGACACGGCGAAGGAGCGCCCGCAGGAAGGTGAAGTGATCGCCGTCGGGCCCGGGAAGCTCCTCGAGAACGGCCAGAGAGCGCCGGTGGACGTGAAACCCGGGGACAAGGTCATCTTCGCCAAGTACGGCGGCACCGAAGTGAAGATCGACGGCGAGGAGTACATCATCCTCCGCCAGAGTGACATCCTGGCCGTCAAGTAGCCCTACACAATATCACGGCAAGCAACAGGGGGGTATACATACGATGGGTGCCAAACAGCTCACTTTCAGCGAGGAGGCCAGGCGTTCGCTCCAGAAGGGCGTTGACAGGGTGGCCTCCGCCGTCAAGGTGACCCTCGGGCCGAGGGGCCGTAACGTGGTGCTTGAACGGAAGTTCGGGTCGCCCACCATCACCAAGGATGGCGTGACCGTCGCCAAGGAGATCGAGCTCGAAGACCCGTACGAGAACATGGGAGCGCAGCTGTGCAGGGAAGTTGCGTCGAAGACCAACGACGTGGCCGGCGACGGCACCACCACCGCAACCGTGCTCGCGCAGGCCATTGTGGCTGAGGGCCTCAAGAACGTCGCGGCCGGCGCGAACCCCATGTTCGTCAAGAAGGGGATCGACAGGGCGGTCGAAGCCGCCGTGGATGAGATCAAGAAATTCAGCATTCCCGTGGAAGGCAAAGACGACATCGCGCACGTCGCCGCCATAGCCGGCAACGACCCCGCCATAGGTGACAAGATCGCCGAGGCGATGGATCTCGTCGGCAAGGACGGCGTCATTACCGTCGAGGAGTCCAAGGGCATCGAGATCACCGTCGAGAAAGTCGAAGGCATGGAGTTCGACAAGGGTTACATCTCCCCCTACTTCGTGACCAACGCCGAGGCCATGGAGGCCGTGTTCGAGGACCCGTACATTCTCCTCCATGAGAAGAAGATAACGGCCGTGGCCGACCTCCTGCCGCTTCTGGAGAAGGTCGCGCGGGCCGGCAAGCCGCTCGTCATCATCGCCGAGGACGTCGAGGGCGAGGCCCTCGCCACGCTCGTGGTCAACAAGATCCGCGGCATCCTCAACGTGGCCGCGGTGAAGGCCCCCGGGTTCGGCGACAGGCGCAAGGCCATGATGGAGGACATCGCCATCCTGACCGGCGGCACGTTCCTCTCGGAGGACCTCGGCGTCAAGCTGGAGAACGTTGACCTCCACATGCTCGGCCAGGCGAAAACCGTCAAGATCAACCGCGAGAAGACCACGATCGTGGAGGGCCGCGGCGACAGAGATAAGATCAAGGGCCGCATAGCCCAGATCAAGAAGCAGATCGAGGAGAGCGACTCCGATTACGATCGCGAGAAGCTCCAGGAGAGGCTGGCCAAGCTCGCAGGCGGCGTGGCCATAATCAAGGTCGGCGCGTCCACCGAGACGGAGCTCAAGGAGAAGAAGCACCGGATCGAGGACGCCCTCGCCGCGACGCGCGCCGCGGTCGAGGAGGGCATCGTTGCCGGCGGCGGCACCACCCTCGTGAACATCCTGCCGGCCCTCGACAAGATCGAGGTGAGCGGCGACGAGAAGGTCGGCGTCCAGATCGTGAAGAGGGCTCTCGAGGAGCCGCTCCGCCAGATCGCGAACAACGCGGGCCTCGAGGGGTCTGTCGTCCTCGAGCGGGTCAAGAGCCAGGAGAAGACCGGGGTCGGCTTCGACGCCGTAACCGAGGAGTACGTTGACCTCGTCAAGGCTGGCATCGTGGACCCGGTCAAGGTGACCCGGAGCGCCCTGCAGAACGCGGCGAGCATCGCGTCCATGCTCCTCACCACCGAGGCGCTTGTGGCGGATATCCCCAAGGAGGAGAAGACCCCGCCCTACCCGCCCGGAGGCGGCATGGATTACTAGACGCTCCACGTAATTGAGACTGCCCTCGGGCGACCCCGGATGGACCTCCGGGGTCGCTTTTATGCTATGATTTGCATAGGCAAGAGAGCACTGGAGGGGAGACCGTGGGCCGGGCGACGCTTCTTGCCGTCATCGTCGCAATCTTCGCATATGGCCTTATCTCCCAGCCCCCGGTGTCCGCCGGGGAGGGCGGCAGAGGCCCCGGCACTGCCTGGGCTGATGCTGTGCTGAACGCCCGGCTTGGCTTCGGCGGCAGATGCCACCCGGGCTCGTGGGCACCGCTTCGCGTCGAGCTCCGGTGCCACGACCGGCGCGCCGTCGACGACCAGGCGCTCGACCACGCGGCCCCGGGTGTACTTCGCACGCCTGCGAAAGGAACGCGCCCGGGGCAAGTGAACCCCGGGCGGAGTCAGGCATTCCTGGCGATGGGCGGGTGAAGGGCCACACCATCACGAGTCGCGATCGACGCGCGCCACCCTGACGGACTCGACGACCCCGTCCGTCACGGCAACCACCTCGATGGTGGCGTCCGCCACCCGGAACGTCCGGTGCGGGGCGAGGTCTACCCCTTCCTCCTCGGCAAGGTGCGCCACCACTCCTCCCAGCGTCCTCGCCATCTTCCCGGGCATATGCACGTTAGCGATCTGGTTTGCGGCGCTCACAGGCGTCGCCGCGCTAAGAAGGTGCTCGCCCGCCTCTATCCTCGCGACGAAGAGGAATTTCCTCACGGCGAACAGGCCCCCGATGGCCGCAACGCCCACGAGAAACTCGACGAGGGTCGTCTGAGGGCCCAGCATCTTTCGGGCCGCTACGTACATGAGGACCTCGATGACGCTTCCCGGCGTATGCCGAATGAGCATTATGCCGAGCTCGAGGCCGACCACCAACAGCAGCACGTGGCTTATGAGGGCCTGGAACGTGCTGTACGGGTCCTGAGGCGGCGCCCCCGCGGGTCGGAGCGCCAGGGTGCCGAGGTACCTCACGACCTCGATGCTCCCGACAACCACGCTCAGCAGCACAAACAGCGCAAGCAACGTCTCCCAGATGATGATTCCCCGTTCGATGTAGCTTCGAGTCAGGACCATATCCCGGCTTCTTGGCATCCGCGCTGCCCCCTCCTATGTGCTTTGCCGTCGGTTTGCATAAATTCTCCTCGATCCTGCAGATTCCTTCCGAGGGTCTCAGGATCGTGGTCCCGTGCGTCCAGGGTGCCCAGGACGCCGACGCGCAAACCCTGTCAACGGGCCAGGCACATGCCGGGCACGAGGATGGCGTCTCTCTCTCATTCTCCGGGAGCCGGCTGCTGCTGCTGGAGAAGGTTCCGCAGCTCAGAGCCGTGCAACTGGATGTAGGTCTCGGGCACGTCACCCATGATGAGGACCTCGGTGATGGGCACCTGTACTGTGACGTCCACGGTGGAGACCACGAGCGGCACGACCAGCTTTATGTGGGCCGCAATGTCGAGGTAGATCTTGTGGCGGATCTGGTTTATGCCCGCCTGCTCGAAGTCGCTGAGTATCCTCGTGGTGACCGTGCCGAGGGGCACAACCGAGATGGGTATGCGCGGGCCGATGTTGGCGAGAACGTGGCTTCCGAGGACCTGGCCCAGGGGTATTCTCACCTGAGCCTCGGTGATCTTCTTGAGGTTCTCCTGGACGCGGATGGTGACCTTGGACGTGAGGCGGTCGATCTCGGCGGTGTTCGGCTGCACGAGCACGACCCGGCCGGTGCTATCGGGCCTGAGAGCGTACAGGTCTTCCCACCGGATGTCCTCGGCGATCTCCGTCGCCACGGCCTGGGTCACGGCTTCCGTTGCGAGGACCCGCGCCTGGGCTTTGACCATCTGGTGTAGCGTCGGCCGCAGGCGCCAGTCCACGATGGCGAAAAGCACGAGGGCGACCATGGCGAGGGCAGCCGCCCACTTGAGCAGCCTGTACCACCACGGCGGGCGGCGGGAAAGCCTCGGCCACCTCCGCGTGGACCGCATCGTGCCGGGACCCGGACCGCCCCTGTCGCGCGCAAGAAGACCCCTCCTGCCCCGCTCCCTGGCCGCCGGCATGGTCGGCCGCGGGGCGCGAGGCCTTCTCGGCGCCCGGCGGGCAAGCCCCCACCTGGGTCCGAACGTCCTCGCGATGCTCCTGGCCACCTCCACCCACCAGGCGTGGCGGGGAAGGCCGCTCGACCAGCGGCGGCGCGGCATATGCCCGTCCCCCCTTCCCGCACCCGGGCGCGGTCCCCGGGGGGATCTCCGACGCCCTGGCAAGGCCACAGAAAGCCTGCGGTAAATCATATTCACGGTGGAGCGGGAAAAGGCCACGGAAAACCCCGGCCGCGCAGCAGCAGCCGGGGTTTTGGGGAACACGGGGTGTTACCCGACGACCATCGTATGCAGGCTCCGGCGCCGAAAGGCGCCTTGCGCGCCGTCAGTTCACGTTGATCCTGGCGAACCTGCGCTTGCCGACCCGGAGCACCATCCCGGACCGGACATCCACGCGCGCCTGCGGGTCGGTAACCCGCTCATCGCCGACCCTCACCGCCCCCTGGTCGATGAGGCGCCGCGCCTCGCTGGTGCTGTCGGCAAGCCCTGCAGCTACAAGAAGTCGCGGGCACCACATCCTGCTGTCCACCAGGTCAGCGCCGGAGATGGCCACCTCGGGCACGCTCTCCGGAAGGTCACCCTTACGGAACACGGCGTCGAATTCCTCCTCGGCGGCCGTCGCAGCCTCCTGGCCATGGTAGAGCGCAACGATCTCGCGGGCGAGGCGCCTTTTTGCATCCCTCGGATGCAGCCGCCCGGACGCAAGCCCCTCACGGATCGTCTCTATTTCGTCATCGGGAAGCGTGGTGGCAAGCTCGTAGAAGGCCATCATGACATCATCGGATATGGACATGGTCTTGCCGTACATCTCCGACGGCGGTTCGGCAACGCCGATGTAGTTGCCCACGCTCTTGCTCATCTTCTTGACGCCATCGGTGCCAACGAGGAGGGGCATGAGCATGGCGACCTGGGGTTCCTCGCCGTACTCGCGCTGGAGCATCCTCCCGAAGAGGATATTGAACTTCTGGTCCGTCCCGCCAAGCTCGACGTCGGCACGCAGCGCGACGGAGTCGTACGCCTGCATGAACGGGTAGAAGAACTCGTGAATGTAGATGGGCCGCTCCTCGCGGAACCTCTCGTTGAACTCGTCGCGCTCGAGCATCCTCGCCACGGTGTACTTGGAGGCGAGTCTGATGACGTCTTCGAACATGAGCTTCGAGAGCCACTCGCCGTTGAATGCGATGCGCGTCCTCGCAGGGTCGAGGATCTTGTACGCCTGATCCTGGTAGGTGCGGGCGTTCCTCGCGACCTCCTCGGCCGACAGTTGGAGCCTCGTCTCGGATTTGCCCGTGGGATCGCCGATGCGCCCGGTGAAGTCGCCCACCACGAGGATGACCTCGTGGCCCAGATCCTGGCATTCCCGCAGCTTCCGCAGGACCACGGCGTGGCCCAGGTGGATATCGGGCGCGGACGGGTCAAGACCCAGCTTGACCCGGAGCGGTCGCCGGGCCCGCGACGCCTGCTCCAGCTTTTCACGAAGGTCGTCCTCCGACACGATCTCCGCGGTTTTCCTCCGCAGGATGTTTACCTGTTCCTCGACGGTCAACTCCATTACCTCCCGGTCGACGTTACATTCACTTTAGCACACGGCGATCCCCGGCGTCAATGACCCGCCGCAGCGAGCCCGGGTTGACGCGCGCGACGCGTGTTGTGGTATAATTGGGCCAGACAGGGCGGGAGAAGGCCTTTTCCTTGAGGTAGCTTCTTCGAGAGAGGGGCGCATCGATGTCCAGGGGTACGGGGAGGATCGTCTCCATTCTCGCTGTCGGCTTCATCCTGGTGGTGTGCGTGGCCTCAGGTGTTTTCGTGGGCGTCGTCATGGGCGCCCTCCGGAACATGCCGGCGCTCCAGGATCTTGAGTACCGGCCCAGCGAGGCAACGAGGATCTATGACGTCAATGGCAAGCTCATCGCGCGGTTGTACATAGAGAACAGGGTGTGGGTTCCCCTCCGGGATATCCCGGAGTCGCTGCAAAACGCCGTCATCGCCATAGAGGACCACAACTTCCGCACGCACCACGGCGTGAACTTCACGGCCATGATCCGGGCGCTTCTCGTGGACCTCAAGGAGCGCAGGATCGTCCAGGGGGCAAGCACCATCACCCAGCAGCTTGCCAAGAACGCCTTCCTGACGCATGAGCGCACTTTCACCCGGAAGATCCAGGAGTTCATCTACGCAATCCAACTGGAACGCGCGTACACGAAGGACCAGATCCTCGAGCTGTATCTCAACGAGGTCTACTTCTTCCCCGGACAGGCCGTTTATGGCATGGAGGCCGCGGCCCAGGGCTACTTCGGCAAGCACGTGCGCGACCTGAACTTGGCGGAGTCGGCGCTCCTGGCGGGGCTCATACGCAACTCCCAGCTCTACTCACCGACCAAGAGCCCGGAGGCCGCGCGCGCAAGGCGCGCCACGGTGCTCGCAAGAATGGAGGAGCTCGGCTACATATCCCACCAGGAAGCCCAGGCGGCGGCAAGCGCGCCCCTCGGGGTCATAGATAGGCGAGCCTCGAAGGAGGCCGCCCCGTACTTCGTGGACTACGTGCGCGCCCAGCTTCTCGAGAGGTACGGGCAGGAGACGGTATACAAGGGCGGCCTGAAGGTATACACCACCCTCGACCTCAGGCTTCAGGAGCTTGCCGAGAAGACGCTTCTTACCAACCTCCCGCAGGGCAAGCCCGATGCGAAAGGCCTCATGCAGCCGCAGAGTGCCATGGTGGTGCTCGACGCGCACGACGGGTACATAAGGGCCATGGTGGGCGGGCGGGGTACCGACGAGTTCAACAGGGCGGTACAGTCATACAGGCAGCCCGGGTCGGCCTTCAAGCCTTTCGTATACACCGCGGCCATACAGGCGGGTTACACGGCTGCCACCCTCATCGACGACTCGCCGGTGGAATACACGATCCCGGGCCAGAAAGAGCCCTGGGCGCCGGTGAACTACGACAACAGGTTCCGGGGACCCATCTCGCTCCGGCAAGCCCTGGAGAACTCCGTGAACGTGGCGTCCGTGAAGCTCCTCGACCAGATGGGCATCACAAACGCCGTAAAGACCGCCAAGGCCATGGGGATAACCACCCTGGTGGAGTCGGGGCGGCGCAACGACGTGACTCTGTCGCTCGTGCTGGGCGGGCTCACGAAGGGAGTGACGCCGCTCGAGATGGCCGCGGCGTACGCCGTTTTCCCAAACCAGGGCATAAGGGCGGAACCCGTCTCCATACTGAGGGTCGAGGGCCCCGACGGCAACGTGCTGGAGCGGAGCGTCCCCATAAAGAAGGTGGTCCTGGACGAGCAGACGGCCTACATAATGACTGACATGATGCGCGGCGTCATAGCGCGGGGCACCGGCAAGTCCGCCAACATCGGTCGCCCCGCGGCGGGCAAGACAGGAACCACATCCGACTACACGAACGCGTGGTTCGTGGGGTTCACGCCCGATCTTGTCGCATGCGTGTGGATCGGCAACGACGAGCAGCAAAAGCCCATGATATACGGCGGCGTCAGGATCGGAAGCGCGCGGGCGGCGATGATATGGGGCGCCTTCATGAAGCAGGCTCTGCGAGACACGCCGCCCGGCGAATTCCCCGTGCCGAGCGGCGTCGTGTTCACGAGGATCTGCACGGAGTCAGGAATGCTCGCAACGCCCTCGTGCCCGAAAACAGCCACCGAGGTCTTCGTGCCCGGCACCGAGCCCAAAGACTTTTGCACCATTCATAGCGGGGTCGTGGAGGTGCCTGTGTGCCTCGACTCGGGGTGCCTCGCCACCGACGCGTGCCCGCCTGACAGGGTGGAGATCCGCAGGTACCTGGCGTCCAGCGGGCTCCGGGTGCTCGGCGATGGCACCATCGTGGCGGGCGAGTCCATTCCGAAGACCTACTGCACTCTTCACGGCTGGTACGGGCAGAGGCCGCCCGGAAACGGCGGGGCCCACCAGGCACCGACGGGTGGCACGCAGACACCGGAGCCGCCAGCGGGCAACCCATACTCGACGAAACCCAACTGACATGGGGCCCGCGTCAACCACTGTAACCCGCTGACACCGCGCAGCGGGCTCTAGTCCATCCGGATGGCCACGACGGTCACGCCGTCCCCTCCCTCCGTCGGGCCTCCCGGCTGGAAGCCCTTCACGTGCGGGTGGCTCCTCACGAAGTCGCGAACGGCCTGCCTGAGCACGCCGGTGCCCTTGCCGTGGATGATCCTGGCCCTCGCAAGTCCGGCGAGGCACGCGTCGTCAAGGTACTTGTCGACCTCCGCCAGGGCCTCCTCCACGGTGCTCCCGCGCAGGTCGAGCTCGCTCGAGATCGTCGTCGCCTTCTCGCGCGCGACCGGCGCGATGAACGCGCCGCCGGCAGGCTCCTCCCGGCGTTCGTCGTCCTCGATGACGGCCAGGTCGCCGGGCGGCACGAACAACCTCATGGGGCCCACCTGCACCTCCACGTCGTCACCCTCGCGCGGAACGCTCACCACTCGGCCCGGCCTGGCGAGCCTGGACACGTACACGCTCGCCCCCACCGCCACGTCGCCGCGGCGAAGAGGCCTTGTGCGCAGAGCGGGCGCCTCTTCCGGCTCCTCGATCTCCACATCGGCCGCCTCATCGGCTGCGCGTTTCAGAGCCTCCCTCGCCCGCCTCGCCGCGTCATCCACGGCGCTCCTGTCATGGGCGCCCTGCCGCAGGTCCTCGAGGACCCGCGCCACCTCCTGCCGTGCGCGCGACACTACGCGGGCCGCCTCGTCGCGGGCCTTTCGCAGGATCTCGGAGCGCGCCTCGCGCAGCCGCCGGGCCTCCTCGTCGCGCTCATGGACGAGCTTTTCCATGGTCTCTCTCGCCCCGCGCGCCCGCTCCCTGTCCTCCTCGATCTCCCTGTGGTTTCGCTCCATCTTGGCGATCATCTCGTCGACGCGCACACGGTCGTCTCCCAGCCGCAGCCGGGCGGCGCCCACGATCTCGCGTGGAAGCCCGAGCCTCGAGGCGACCTCGAACGCGCAGGAACTGCCGGGCACGCCCACGATCAGCCGGTACGTGGGGCGGAGCGTGGCCACATCGAATTCGCACGAAGCGTTCTCAACGCCATCGTGCTCGTAGGCGAAGGTCTTGAGCTCGCTATAGTGAGTGGTGGCAACGGTGCGCGCGCCATGCGAGTGCAGGTGCTCGAGGATCGCTATCCCGAGGGAAGCCCCTTCCGCCGGGTCTGTGCCGGCGCCCAGCTCGTCCAGGAGCACCAGGGATCCCGGCCCTGCTTTGCCCAGGATCCGCACTATGTGCGTCATGTGCGACGAGAAGGTCGAGAGGCTCTGCTCGATGCTCTGCTCGTCCCCGATGTCGGCGAAGACCTGCCCGAACACGGCGAACCTCGTGCCGCCGGACGCCGGAAGGTGGAGCCCGGCCAGGGTCATCAGGGCGAAGATCCCTATGGTCTTCAGCGACACCGTCTTGCCGCCGGTGTTGGGGCCCGTCACCACGAGCGTGCGGAACTCGCCCCCGAGCTCGACGTCTATCGGCACCACTTGCCCCGAGAGGAGGGGATGACGCCCCTTTCGGATCTCCAGGTAGCCCGAGGTGTTGAGCTCGGGTTCGGTGGCGTTCATGTCGATGCTCATCCTGCCCTTGGCGAAGGCGAAGTCAAGGGCGGCGAGGGCATCTGCCGTCTCGAGGATCTCCGCGTGCGCGTCACGCACCAGTGACGAGAGATGGCGGAGTATCCTCTCTACCTCCTCGCGCTCTCTTGCCTCCAGCGACGCAAGCTCGTTGTTGAGCTCAACCACGGCCATGGGCTCCACGAAAAGCGTAAGCCCGCTGGACGACTGGTCGTGGACTATCCCCGGGACCTGCGCGCGGTGCTCGTGTTTCACGGGCACCACGAACCTTCCGCCCCTCAGGGTCACCACCGGATCCTGCAGGTATCGTGAGACCTCAGGCGAGCGGATGAGCGAGTCGAGCCTATCGCGGATACGCCCGTTGATCGCCCGGATGTCGGCCCTGAGGCGAGCGAGCACGGGGCTCGCCTCGTCCACCACGTTGCCCTGGTCGTCGAGGCAACGGGTGATCTCCCGCACGAGGACGGGCTCGGGCGTGATCCGGGCGGCATGCCCCTGGATCACCTGGAATCCCTCACCAATCCCGAGGATGGACTTGCGAAGGCGACTGGCCGCATCAACCGTCCAGGCGATGTCGAGGAGGTCCTGGGGCGCGAGCGTCGCCCCCACCCTCGCCCGTGCCACCGCAGGACGGATGTCGCGGATACCGCCCAGGGGTAACGAAGGATGGCCTGTGAGGATGGTCCTCGCCTCGGTGGTCTCGCGCTGCCTCTCCCGGACCTCGTCCGGGTCGGTGACCGGATCAAGGGCCAGCGCACGCTCCCGGCCAAGGCTGTTCGTGGCCGCGCCGGCAAGGCGCTCTTTTATCTTGTGAAACTCGAGAACGCGCAGGGTTCTTTCGTCCAACCGGCATCCCTCCGGCGGGCCGCAGATGCCTTGCGGCCCGCCAGCCACCATTATACCATACGCCGGTATGGAACAGGCCGTCCAGGCACCGCGCGCCTCTCAGTGCGCCGGCGGCCTCTCGACGGGCTCGAGGCCATCAGCCGCCCCGCCGCCGGCGTCCTCTGCGGCCGCGCGGCCCAGGAGGTCGCGGGCGGCCTTTCGCACGGCCTCGTCACGCGCATTCTCGGCAAGCCAGCCCACGTAGGCCGGGTCCTGCCGGGCCACCTGCCCGAGGGGCCGCCTGGCGTACTTGCCGAAGGTGAGGACGAGGTCCTCGGGGCTCTCGAGACCAGGGATCTCGTCCTGCGGCAGCACATCGCCGAGCTCCTCCAGCGCGACCAGGTCGATGCCCACCGCGTCCCTCATGGCCCTCGCCTTGGCGCGGGTCGCAGCCATACGGAGGATGTGCGGCTGGATGGCCCTGTTCACGCTCTCGGGCGAGGCGTCACCGACCTCCTTGAAGAGGCCGTCCTCCGTCTCGATCTCCGCCTCGACCACGGCGTACATGCCGTTGTTGGGCGAGGGGATCTGCACTATGCCGGTGGTGATGCGCTTCAGGCCGTGCTGGCGTGCAAGCTCCAGGAGGCCGCCGTAGAGGACGTAGTCCTTGCCTTGAAGCGTCTTCACGAACCTGTCCCGAAACTCCCTTGATAGCTCCATGAGAGCATCCCCGCCTACTTGTCTGATTTCGACCCGGGTCTCGATTCGAGGTCGCGCACCTCGGCGCTCTCTTTCTTGGCCACGTACAGCTCGCCGGCGGTGTCCAGGGTTGCGAGGAGGACGTCTGACGGGTCCTTCACGCCCTTCTTCTCCAGCTCCTCCTTGAGCCACGCGACGGTGAGGCCGAGCTGGTCCAGGTGGTGGTAGTGGACTCTGCCGTCGGTGATGAGCGGATACGGCAACCCCTCGTACGACGTGGTGATCCCGAGGTCCCTGGGGGTGGCCGGCCTCGCCTGGGACTTCATGATGACGCTGAGGCGGCCGGAGCCCTCGAGGATGGCGAACTCCACGTCCTGAATGTTCGAGACATTCTTCTCTCGCAGGCCGGCCAGGAGGTCGTCGAGGTTGTAGCGAAGCTCGCGGAGGTTGCCCTCGAGAATGTGGCCGTCCCGGATGACGATGGTGGATTGCCCGCTGATGAGAGCCCTCGCCTTGTCGCTCCTGAGTGTTATGTACGCAAAGAGCACCTCTGTCGCGGCGAGCACGACGATGGGGACGACTGCGTCGTGTATGTGAATCCGTTTCTCCTCGAGAGGCATCGCCGCGAGGTCCGCTATCATGATGGCCACGACGAGGTCGAAGGGCGAAAGCTGGCCGATCTCGCGCTTGCCCATGAGCCGCGTGATGAAGAGGACGAAAACATACATGAATACGGTCTTTGCGATGGTGGAGAGCACTCGACGGCCAGCCCCTTCCCTATTCCCTGTCCAGCGGATGATCCCCGGCCAGAGATGTAGTATGGTCCCGCCCCGGCACCTTTATTCCCGCGACGGCGCTCGAGCTGAATAGAGCCGCCACGGTGCGACCAGACTATGTACGGCATGCCGGGCCACGCGGCACGAGGCCCGGCGAGGCGCGGCATTGCGTGGCGTCGCAGGCATCTCGCGCCTGGGGAGATGGTAACGTGAGAACGCTCCTTGGCCTTGCACCGGATCTTGCATCCCGCGTCGAGGCGGTCGACCGCATCATCGAGAGCGCTCTTTCATCGGATAGCAAGCACCTTGCGCGCCCCCGCGACCACATCCTCGCAACGCGGGGCAAGGGGCTCCGACCGGCGCTGGTCATCCTCTGGGCATCCTCGACCAGTCCCGACCCGGGCGCCGACGGCGACAGGGACCTAGCGGCCATGGAGGTGGCTGCTGCGGCCGAGCTCATCCACATGGCGTCGCTGGTCCACGACGACGTGATCGACGGGTCCACGACGCGCAGGGGCCGCGATACGCTAAATGCCCTGTTCGGAGCCCGCCCGTCCGTCCTCCTCGGGGATTTCCTCTTCGCAAGGGCCTTCGAGCTTCTCGCGCGGCACCGGAGCTTCGGCGTTGTCGAACTCATGACCGACGCCATCTCCGCCATGTGCGAGGGCGAGCTGGAGCAGGCGGCATGCGCGTTTTCGTGCGATGGATGCGAGGATGCTTACCTGCGCAGGATCACGCTGAAGACAGCCCGTCTCATCGCGGCGTGCTGTCACGCCGGGGCCGAGATCGGCGGGGCAGCCTCCGGGGACGCGGCGAAGGCTCGCGAGCACGGCCTCGAGCTCGGGATCGCGTTTCAGCTCACTGACGACGCCCTCGACTTCGTGGCAGACTCGCGGGAGCTGGGGAAGCCTACATGCCAGGACCTCGCGTGCGGCGTGCTGACGCTGCCGGTGCTCCGGCTGCTGGCCCACGAGTCGCTTGGCCCCAGGGCACGGGACATCATCGAGGCGAGGCGGTTCGACCCACAGTCGGTCTCGTGGGTGAGGAGCGCGGTGGTGGAGTGCGGCGGGGTGGACATGACCTATGAGAGGGCAAGGCAGAGCATCGACCGCGCGATGGCTTGCATATCGCATCTTCCGGCGGGCCCGGCCCGCGACGCGCTGGTGGCCATCACGCAGCAGGTCATTGCCAGGCGGCGCTGACAAGCAACCCGCACCATGGCCCGCGCCCTGGCGCCCCGGGTCAGAGGAGCCCGGCCCGGCGGAGGAGGTGGCATGCCCGCCACATGGCCCGCGCGTCGGTCCCGGCCTTCTCCAGGAGGAACGCCGCCAGGTCGTCCAGGCCTCCAGCGCGCACCTTGGGGTCGGAAAGGTACAGGGCGACGATCCCCCTCACGACCCCCCGATGGAACGCGGGTCGCGGCAAGCCCGACGCCCCCTCGAGCGCCCTGTCCAGGAAATACCCGAGCCTTTCGCGCATCTCGGCATGATCTCGATAGAAGCTGACGAAGTTGAGGTCGCCCCCGCGGGCGTCCTCTCCCTGGTCTATGAGGTAGTCCAGAAGGATATGGAGGCCGCAGACCCAAGGGGAGTAAACACCGAGCAGCCTCTCCGCCGTGTCGGGGCCCGGCTCTCCAGTCGCAGCCAGCCCCAGAAGCGCGAAGATCCCCAGCGTTGAGCCTGAAGCGGCAGCAAACTCCCACCAAGCGAGGTCGCTCGACCCGCCCCCCTCCCGCCTGAACCATTCGACCAGGAGAGGCACCCTTTCCTCCCCGCGCACGTGTTTGTATGCCTGAAGGTCCCTGTACAGGCTGGCAAGGCGAAGAACCCGACCCTCGAGAGCATCGGAGTACGCAGGGAAGCGCGCCACCTGGCGGCGGCATTCGTCCACCAGCGACCGGAGGTAGCCGCCATCGGCCCTGTGAGGGTAAAGCGCGTAGTAGTCACACCTGCCGGGGGCGGCAGGCGGGCCGCTCGTTACAGCGTCGAGCATCGCCTGGTGCAGCCGAGCGAAGGCCGGGCCATCCTCGACCCCGGCGCGGTCGCACAGGTTGTCCAGGTAATCGCTGATGGTCTGGTACGCGACTATGAGGGAAATCAGGTCTGGCCGGGGATGTGGGTCAAGGCCGTACACTGATCCGCCTATGGCGTGGAAACGCTTGTGGCGTATGCTGGAGATCCCCTGCTTCCTGAGCTCTGGGTCGGGGCAGCGCTCGACCGCCGCGACCCACCTCGCGAGCTCCCGGTCAACTCTGGGCACCACCCACAGGGCCATCGCCCTGACGAGCCGCCCGGCACTCCAGCAGGCGCCCTCGCTCTCCTCGTGCCGCATCTGGCTCACCCGGCGGTAGTGTTGCCCCGCTCACGCCCTGTCATTACACCGCCCCGCAAGCCACGCACGCAGTCGGTCGAGGGGCCAGGCGTTTATGACGTGAGGCCGCTCGAGCCAGCCCCGCCTCGCGACGCCGACGCCGAAGACCATGTAGCCGAGCTGGTCGAAGCCGTGGGAGTCGGTGTTCACGGCGAGCACGGCCCCTGCGTCCCTCGCCCTGCGCGCCCACCCGGAGTCGAGGTCCAGACGCTCGGGATAAGCGTTGATCTCCAGCGCGACGCGACAGCGGGCCGCATCCTCAATGACCTTCTCCATGTCCACCTCGTAGGCGTCGCGCCTGCCCAGCACCCTTCCGGTGGGGTGGCCCAGAATGTCCACGTTCTCGTTTCTCAGAGCCTGGATGATCCTCCCGGTCATGGCCTCCTTCGGCTGCCTGAAGGATGAATGCACCGAGGCGACCACGACGTCCAGCCGGGAGAGCACCTCGTCGGAGAGGTCAAGGCTGCCGTCTTTCTTGATGTCAACCTCGATGCCGGAGAGCACCGTGATGCCGTCGAGGTGGCGGTCGAGGTCGGCGATGAACTCGACCTGCCTCAGCACCTCGTCCTCGGAGAGACCTCCCGCGATTCCGAGAGACTTCGAGTGGTCGCAGATGGCGATATACTCGTATCCGCGCTCCCTCGCCGCCTCAGCCATGGCCCTTATGGAGGACGCACCGTCGCTCCAGTCGCTGTGCACGTGGAGGTCGCCGAGGATGTCCTTCTCCTGGACGAGCACGGGAAGCCTGTCCTCCATCGCCGCCTCGATCTCACCCGTATCCTCCCGGATCTCCGGCGGCACATACTGAAGCCCCAGCGCGGCGTAAATGTCCTCCTCGCCGGCCACGGAAAGCTGCTCGCCGCTCTCGCGGAAGACCCCGTGCTCGTTGATCTTGAGGCCCAGGTCGCGCGCGATCCCGCGAAGCCTGGCGTTGTGGGCCTTCGACCCCGTGGCGTGATGGAGCGCCGCCACAAACTCGGCCGGCGGGACCACCCAGACATCGACGTTCACGCCGCCGTGCGTGACGAAGGCGCCCCGCTCCTCGCCTCGCGAGAGCGCCTCCGACACCTCATGCCACGCGCTCACAGCGCCCATCACCCGCTCGCCGCTCAGGGACCCCACCACGATGTCCAGGTCGCCGCAGGTCTCGCGCCATCTCCGGAGGCTCCCGGCCGCGGCCGCCTCACGGACCCCGTCCACCTGGGATATCCTCTCCAGGAGCGACCTTGCCAGCATCACGGCGACCCCCAGGGGGACCCTGGTCCAGTGATCCTGACGCAGCCTTTGTATGGCCCGGAGGATGTTCTCCTCGGACTTCGCCCCCATGCCCGGGACGTCCTTCAGCAGGCCGCTCCGCGCGGCCTGCTCGAGATCGTCGACGCTCGCAACCCCGAGGTGCCGGAAGAGGGCAAATGCGGTGCGGGGGCCGATGCCCGGGATCCTCAGCATGTCCCGCAGCCCGGGCGGCACCTCTGTTTTCAGGTCCTCGAGGAGCTTGAGCTTGCCGGTGCTCGCGAATTCGGCGGTCTTCTTCTCGATGGCCTCACCTATCCCCTCGACGTTCTTGAGCCTTCCCTCGGCGGCAAGGGCTGCCGCATCGCCAGGAAGGCTCTCAATCGTGTCCGCTGCGCGCCGGTAGGCGCGTATCTTGAAGGGGTTCTCGCCCTTGAGCTCGAGAAGGTCCGCAAGCTCGCGAAACATGGAGGCTACTTGGGCGTTATCCATGGCCTCACCCCCGCTCCTCACCGTTACGCCCGGTCCTTCGGCGACAGCCTGGGCCCCGGCTCGCCGGGCGCGCTATCGTGCCCGCCGCCGTTGCGTTCGTCCTTCCGCTCGATGAACCGAGGCACCCCCGTCGGAAGCACTTCCTCGATCTTGCTATAGATCATGGGAGATGCGTCAAGGAATTCGCGGGCGATGGAGGAGGAGTCGATGACCTCGCGGACACCCTTGACGGGAAGCGCGTACAGAACGAGCAGGGTCACAGCCACGATCACCGCGCCCTTGACGAGGCCGAACAGCGCGCCGCCGGCCGCGTCCAGCCACGACACCGGAGTGTAGCGCACGAGCCGGCCCCAGACCCATTCCGCGACCGTCACGGCAAGCCCGACGCCGACGCATATGGCGACGAACCCAAGGATGTTGGCGACGGCCCGGGACACCACGAAGAAGTCCAGGAGGAACGTGCCCGCCTGCTCATAGTACTGAAAGCCCAGCACGACCGCGGCAACAAGCCCCGCAAGGCCGAGCACCTGACGGACAAGGCCCTGCCGAAGCCCGGCGACGGCCATGAGGCCCACGAAGGCCAGGATGAGAAGGCTGAGCCAGTCCATACCAAGCGCCCTCCTTATCTGGCTTCCTCGACCATGTGCATGAGCTCCTCATAGCGGCCCTTGAGCTTCTCCAGCTCGTCAGCAAGGGACAGGCAGACCAGAATCGCCGCCCGGCTTCGGGCGAGCCTGGGGTTCGTGGCGAGTGCGGCGCGAATGCGCTCGTCCACGGCCTTTGCCAGCAGCTTCACATACTCCGGGTCAGCGTCGGCCCGGATGGTGTACTCCTCATCCATAATGCTCACTGTAACCCGGTTCTTCTTGATTTCGGCCCCACCCGTGCCCCAGTCCCTGGCTGCCCCGCGAATATCATCGCCCGCCAAGCGCCTGGCACCTCCTCTACTCACGCAACCTCGGGTCCAGTGCATCGCGCAGCCCGTCGCCGAACAGGTTGAACGCGAGCACCGTAATCATTATAGCAAGACCCGGGTACACTGAAAACCACGGCGCGAATCGAAGATAGCCCTTGCCGATGGAAATCATCTGGCCCCAGCTCGGCGTGGGCGGCTGCGCCCCGAGCCCGAGGAAACTCAAGCCCGCCTCAGCCATTATTGCACCCGGAATGCCGAGGGTCACCGAGACTATGATGGGCGCAAGGCAGTTCGGAAGGACGTGTTTCGCGATGATGCGCAGGTCGCTCTCGCCCACCGCTTTCGCGGCTTCGACGAACTCGCGGCCTCTCACCGCAAGCACCTGCCCGCGCACAAGGCGCGCCATTCCGGCCCAGCCCACGATCCCGAGGGCTATGAACACGTTGTAGATCCCGGGCCCCAGGGCGAACATGATCGCTATTGCGAACAGCAAGTCTGGAAAAGCGAACATCATGTCGGTGATGCGCATTATCACGTTGTCAACGCCGCCGCCGAAGTAACCCGATATCGCCCCCAGCGTCACACCGATGGCGAGAGAGATCGCTTCCGCAACGAAACCCACGCTGAGAGAGATGCGCGAGCCGTATATTATGCGGCTGGCGATGTCTCGTCCCAGGTCGTCGGTGCCGAGCGGGTACTCACGAGAAGGCGGCTTGAGCTGGTCGTCAAGAGACTGCTTGTACGGGTCGTACGGCGCGATGTAAGGAGCGGATACGGCCACCAGCATGAGTACGATGATGACCACGAGGCCTGCCATGGCAAGCCTGTTCCGGCGGAGCCTCCTCCACGCGTCCAGGTACAGCCCCTCCGCCCGCTCCGTGTGCTGCGGTGCGGCCGGCACGGTGCCGGTGCCGGTGCCGGGGCCGGGGCTGGTCCTGGGGCCGATCGCCCCTGGGCCGGAGGCTGCACGCGGACCCTTACCCGGGGTGCCTGCAGGTATCATACGTCCAACGCTCCCTGAGTGTGATTCCAGGTTTTCATTCCTGCCCTAGCCCTCGGACGAGTAACGTATCCTCGGGTCCAGGAAGGCGTACGATATATCGACAAGGAGGTTCGCCACGACGAACACCACCGCTGTGAAGAGCACGGTGCCCTGGATGAGCGTGTAATCACGATAGTAGATGCCGTCATACGCCAGCCTTCCGAGCCCCGGTATGCAGAACACCGTCTCTGTCAGGATGGCCCCGGTCATGAGGCCGCCAAGCTGCATGCCCACTATCGTGACCACCGGGATCATGGCGTTCTTCAGAGCATGCTTGAAGATGACAACCCTCTCCGAAAGCCCCTTGGACCGTGCCGTGCGGATGTAGTCCTGCCTCACCACCTCGAGCAGGCTCGACCGCGTCATCCTGGCGATGCTGGCGGCGTACCTTATCCCGAGGGTGATTGCGGGCAGCACCAGGTACTTCGCCCCATAGTAGCCGGATATCGGCAGCCACCTCAGCTTCAGGCCGAAGAGGATCTGCAGGAGCAGCCCGAACCAGAAGAGCGGCACGGATATCCCCGCGAGCGCGGTCACCATGGCGATGTGGTCGAAGGCCGAGTACTGCTTGACCGCGGAGATGATCCCCACGGTGAGGCCCATTGCCAGCCCGACGAACATCGCGGAGGAAGCCAGCTTCGCCGTGGCGGGGAGCCTCTGCATTATGGCCCGGGTAACCGGCTCTTTCGTGTGGAACGATCTTCCCAGATCCCCGCGAACGGCCCCCCACAGAAAGCGCACGTACTGGACGGGCAGGGGGTCGTTTAGACCGTACTCCTCTCTGATCCGCTCGATGGTGGCCGGGTCGGCCCTCTTTTCGAACATCATTATCACAGGGTCCCCCGGCACCCAGTTCATGAGCAGAAACGTGATGAGCGTTATCCCGATGAGCACGGGAACTGTGGAGATAACGCGCTTGCCGACGTATTCGAGCATGCTGCCACCCCTCGCAGGCTGCCGCAAGGTGCCGGGAGCGTCCCCCGTTTCAGCCGGGCGCCCGCTGTGCCGGCGCCTCGCGGCACCTCTCACGCGCGTCGCCTCGCCCGGGCGATTATCTCGGCGCCCGGCGGGGCGGCGCGCGTCTGCTGCATGCGTCTACCGCCTTACTCTGCTCTGGCCGCTACGCTTCGTACCTTGCCCTTACTTCTTCTTGTCGAGCCACACGTGTTTGTAGCTCATGACGCCCGTCGGGTGCATCGTAAGCCCTTTCACGTAAGGCTGCCTCAGCATGAAGTCCTTGTAGTATAGGAGCGGCACCACCGCCGCGTCATCGTGGACGATGATCTTCTCCGCGGCCCGGTAGAACGCGATCCTCTCATCCATGTCGGAGATGGTCCGCGCCTGGGTGAGCAGGGCGTCCACCTTGGAGTTGGAGTAGTTGCTCGAGAAGCCCCTGGACTGACTCGAGTGGAACCACACGTACAGGAAATTGTCCGGGTCGCCGATATCCGCCCACCAGTTGCTGAAGCAGCAAGGTATCGTGCCCTGCTTACGGGCCTGCCGGTAGGAGGCGGAGTCGACCTGCACGATCTTGAGGTCTATGCCGACCTCCTTGAGCATGGCCTGCACCGCCTCGTTGCGCCGCAGCACGGTGTCGCTCTTGGTCTGCCACGACTCGATGGTGAACCCCTCGGGGTACCCGGCATCCTTCAGAAGCTCTTTTGCCTTGGCGGGGTTGTACTCAGTGCCGGGGAAGTGGGGGTTGAAACCGGGAAGCCCGGGGCACAGGAAGCTATTGGCGACGGTGGCGCGGCCTCCGGTGAACACCTTATCCACGAGGGCCTTCTTGTCGATGGCCATGGCGAAGGCCTTGCGCACGCGCACGTCCTTGAGGTATGGGTCGTTCACGTTGAGGTTGTAGAAATAAATGTTCAGCGGGGTGCCCGACAGGATCTTGTCCTTGAACGCCGGGTCTTGCGCGACCCTCATGAAGTCGCTATCGGGAATGCTCGTCACATCTATGGTCCCGTTTTCGAACTCCAACATCGCCGTTGCGCTGTCGGGGATGACACGCATCTCGATGGCATCGAGATACGGAAGATCCTTCTCGAAGTAGTCCTTGTGCTTCTTGAGCACCAGGATGCTGTCACGCACCCACCTGTCGATCTTGAACGGCCCGGTGCCGATGGGGCGGAGAGCCCAGTTCTCTCCGGCCGCCTTGCACGCCTTCTCCGGGAATATGGACATCGCCGGCACGGCCAGGTTCGAGAGGAACGGGGCGTACGGGTACTCGAGCGTGAACTGGAACGTGTAGTCGTCGATGATCTTGAACCCTGCAAGCTCCTTGGCCTTGCCCTCCATCATCTCGGTCGCGCCGACGATCTGCTCGATGCACCAGGTGTTCGCGGCCTTCGTGGCCGGGTTCAGCATGCGCTCAAAAGTGAACTTGACGTCCTTCGCCGTGAGCTCGGTTCCGTCATGGAACTTGACGCCCTTGCGCAGCTTGCACGTGTACGTCTTTCTGTCAGCACTTATCGCCGGCATGGACTCGAGAAGCTCCGGCTCCAGCTTAAGGCTATCCCTTTCGTATCTCACGAGGGTGTTGTAGATCTCGCGGGACAGGTTGTAGATGAGGAACGTCGTATCGATCTGGGGGTCGATTCCGGGCGGGTCCGCGCCAAGGTAGTCATGGAGTATTCCGCCGTACTTCGGAGTCTCGCCCGCGGACCAGGCGACCTGGCCCGTCGCCATCATGGCCACCACAACGACAACAAGACACAGCCATCTCCGGAACAACGACATGCTTATCCCTCCTCGTCTACTGGTTGAGCATATCTATTCTACGGTGCGGCTCCGATTACCTCCCTCAAAACGGCGCCCCACACGAATTTTGGCTCCGAGGGGCAGGATGAGCAGCGAGGGAGTGACGGCGAGTCACTCCCTCACGGTGGCCTCCAGCTTCTCTGCCAGGGCCTCGCAGATCGCAGCATGTGCCCTCTCCACGTCCTCGTCGGTGAGCGTGCGCTCCGGGCTCCGGTAGGTGATCGAGAACGCGAGGCTCCTGTGGCTGTCCGGCACCTGCGGCCCCTCGTAAACGTCGAACAGCCTGACGTCCTCCACGAGGCCCGCACCGCCAGACACCATCACGTCAAGTATCCGCGCGCTCTCCACCTCGCGGCGCGCCACAACAGCCATGTCCCTCACCACCGCCGGGAACCTCGCGAGGGGCTCCACGCGGCGCCCAGCGGCCTCCCTCGCAGTGAGGATGGCAGCGAGGTCGAGCTCGGCGACCAGAGTCCGCCTCTTGAGGCCGGACGCCTCCTGGATGTCGGGGTGCAGCTCGCCGAGGAAGCCCATGTCAGCTTCAGCGGCCCCCGCCACGACCCTCGCGGTCCTCCCGGGGTGCAGGGATGGGTGGCTCGCCCTCACGAACCTTGCGCCACGCACGCCGAGACCCTCGAGGAGCGCCTCGACGACGCCCTTGAGGTCGAAGAACCCGGCGTCGGGGACATTGCGCTGCCAGGTGGGCTCGGCCATCTTCCCCATGATGGCCAGGCCGATCTTCGTCGGCTCGAGGGGCAGCAAGCCCTCGCCCGACGCACCGCCCGGCTCCGCGTCTGCCCCGGTGCCATCGGGATGCCCGACGCCATCCCGCACCAGGTATATCCTGGCTATCTCATAGATGGCCACGTCATCCTCGCGACGCGCGGCGTTTCGTTTCAGGACATCGAGAAGGCTCACGAGGAGCGTCGTCCTCATCATCGTATAGTCGCTGGAAAGAGGGTTGGAGATCCTGACCGCCCGCTTTTCGAGCTCGTCCTCGGGCAGCCGAATCTCGCGGCATGCGTCGAGGCTCGTGAATGTGATGGTTTCGACCTCGGAAAGCCCACACGCCCTGAGGATCTCGCCGGCCTTCGCGGCCGCCTTCCGCGCCGGATCCGGGCGCACCTCGGGGGGGGCGCCCTTCGGCAGGGTGGGCTCTATCCTGTCGTACCCGTGTAGCCTCGCGATCTCCTCGACGAGGTCCTCCTCGCGGGACACGTCCCGGCGGTGGTCGGGGACGAGCACCTGGTAAGAGCCGCCGTCCTGTGGCTCGACCACGAACCCCAGCCTCATCAGGATGCCCTTCATCTCGTCGGCCGGGATCTCGATGCCAAGCAGGTAGTTCACGCGATCCGGGCGCAAGCGGACGTGCACTGGGGCCTCTTCACCCGGGTATGCGTCCACCCTCCCGGGGGCGATCCTCCCCGACCCGATTGCGGCGATTAGCGATGCGGCGCGGTCGGCCCCGACGCGGGCGTTCTCAGGCCACAGGCCGCGCGAGAACCTGCCAGACGCCTCGGTGCGCATCCGAAGCGCCCGCGAGGTGCGCCATACGCTCACCCCATCGAAGTTCGCCGACTCAAGGAGCACCGTCGTGGTCCTCTCGCTGACCTCGGTGTCGAGGCCTCCCATCACGCCGGCCACGGCCACCGGCCGATTCGCATCAGCGATGACCAGCATGTCCTCGTCAAGCCTGCGCTCCTCACCATCGATGGTGGTGATGGACTCACCGGGCGCCGCCCGCCGCACGATGATGCGGTGTCCGGCGAGGAGGTCGTAGTCGAAAGCGTGAAGCGGCTGGCCAAGCTCGAGCATGACGTAGTTGGTGGCGTCCACGATGTTGTTTATGGGCCGGATGCCCGAGGATGCGAGCCGCGCCTGCATCCAGGCGGGCGACGGGCCGATCTTCACGTCCGTCACAATCCTGGCGATGTAGCGGCGGCAAAGATCGGGCGCGGCGATCTCCACGGTGGCAATGTCCTCTGCGGCGACGCCCTCCTCGGGAACCGCAAGGTCGGGGGGGCAGAGCGACAGCGAGAATGCGGCCGCCGCCTCGCGCGCGATGCCTAAGACGTTCAGAAGGTCAGGGCGGTTGTGCGTTATCTCGAAATCGAAGACGGCGTCATCGCCCTCGCCCGTTAGCGCCTCCACGGCCACGCCTGTCATCGTGAGCACACGGTCGACCTCCGCGGCCGGGGGAAGCCCTGGAACGAGCTCTTTCAGCCATTCATATGGGACAAGCATGTCCAAACCCTCCCTATATGTGGACGAACTGGCGGTTGAAGCGCATGTCGTTCTCGGCGAGGAGCCGGATATCGTCGATACCGTACTTCAGCATGGCGATCCTGTCGGTGCCCATGCCGAACGCAAGGCCCGACACCTTCTCCGGGTCATACCCGACCCCTTCGAGCACCTTCGGGTGGAAGAGCCCCGACCCCAGGATCTCGAGCCAGCCGGTGTTCTTGCACACGCGGCAGCCTTTTCCGCGGCAGATGACACACGATACGTCCATCTCCGCGCTGGGCTCGGTGAACGGGAAGTAGCTCGGCCTGAACCTCACCTTGGTATCGGGCCCGAAGAACTCCCTCGCGAACCTCGCAAGCGTGCCCTTGAGGTCCCCGAAGGTGGTACCCTCGTCCACAGCGAACCCGTCAAGCTGGTGGAACACGGGAAGGTGCGACGGGTCGGAGGCGTCGGACCTGTACACCTTGCCAGGGATGACGGCACGCACCGGGGGCTTTCGCCCCTTCATCACGCGCACGTCCACGCACGTGGTGTGGGTCCGCAGTACCACATCGTCGGAAATATAGAACGTGTCCTGGATGTCGCGGGACGGGTGGTTCTTCGGAACGTTCAGGGCCTCGAAGTTGTAGTAGTCCAGCTCGACGTCGGGGCCGTCGGCCACCTCGAAACCCATGCGGCCGAAGATCTCCTCCAGCTCCTGGTAGACTATTCTCATGGGGTGCCTCGCCCCCACCGGCGGCCTATTGCCGGGGAGGGTGACGTCCACCCTCTCCTCATCGAGAGCCTTCGCCCGCTCCAGCGCGGCCACCTCGTCGCGACGGCGCGATAGCATCGTCTCGACAGACTCGCGAGCCTCGTTGAGCATCTTGCCGAGCGCCGGCCGCTCCTCGGGCGGGGACGAGCCGAGGCTGCGGAGGGCCACCGTGATCCGGCCCTTCTTGCCGAGATACCGCACACGCACCTCGTCGAGCCCGGCCAGGCTCGCCGCCGCCGATATCTCGTTTTCGGCCTGGGAAATGATCCTCTCTACATCGTCGCGCATCGACCCAAACCCCCTCGTCTGTGCCTTCTCGCTCGATCCTGCACTCGCTTTCGCTCCCGGAGCCATCCTTGCCTCTGCTCCACCTCCCGCTCCGGTTCCGACTCCGGCTCCGGTTCCGACTCCGGCTCTGGTTCCGTCTCTGGCCCTGGCGCCGGCCCCGGCGGCGTCGACCCTTGAGCCGCCTCGTGGTCCCCGTCGCGCCCCTGTTTACGCCCCTGCTCACGCGCCTGCTCGCCCGCCTGCTCGCGCCGGGCCCTCTGAGAGGCCTCGACCACGGCAGGTATGGCGCTCCAGACCTCCGAAACGCGTGTGGGCTGCGGCGACTTCGCAAGCCAGACGAGGAACTCGGCCGTGCCGGAGCTTCCGAGCACCGGCGACGATGTCAGACCCAGCACGCCAAACCCCTTCTGATCGAAATGGCTCACAAGGTGAGCGAGCACCTCCATGTGGACCCCCGGGTCATCGATGGCCGCGGGCCTCGCGTCCTCGAAGAGCGGCTTTATGAGCGCCACGATGTCGCCCTTCCCCACGATAAGGCGGGCGATGATGGGGACCGCCTTCACGAGCGACAGGTACGAAAGGTCAGCCACCGCCATCTCGGGCGGGGGCACGAGGCCCGCGGGCTCGAGGTCGCTCAAGTTGGTGCGCTCGAGGTTGACGACTCGCGGGTCCACCCTTAGCTTCCCCGCAAGCTGCCCAAACCCGACGTCAACAGCGTAGACGAGGCCTGCGCCTCGTTGCAGGAGACAGTCGGTGAAGCCGCCGGTGGACGCACCGGCGTCGAGGACGACCTTCCCTGTGATGTCTATCCCAAACGTGCGTAACGCGTGGTCCAGCTTGAGCCCCCCACGCCCCACGAACGGCATGTCGATGCCCTTCACACGCACGTCGGCGTCGCACGATACGAGCGTGCCCGGCTTATCCTCGCGCTGCCCCGCCACGAGCACCTTGCCTGCCATGATTGGGCCTGTGGCGGCGCGGGGGCTGTCGAAAAACCCGCGTTCCACCAGGAGTTCGTCAAGTCGCTTCTTCTTCGCGCATCTCACGCGGCTCATTCCCTTCCCCCCTCTTGCCTGAGGGCCGCAGGACGACGCGGCCCCACGCCAAATGCATGATACTTTCTTCCCTTTTCTTTTCGTCCAACAAAAAAGCCACAGTCTTCCAAGGGACGAAGACTGTGGCTCCGCGTTACCACCCTTCTTGGCAGGCCTGCCCGACAGGCAAAGCCTGACCTCTCGTTCGCCAGGCACGGGCCATACGGCCGATGCCCTCCCCGTATAACGGTGGGGTTTCCGGCACAGCCTACTCGCGACGCCCCGCCGCCACGCTGCGAGCCTCGCTCCCTCCCAGGATGTGAGACCCGCGAGCCAGCCGGCGCTCTCCTTCGCTTTCAGCCTGCGGCTCCGGAGCGAACTTCGGCGAAAGATCGCCCGGGCGCGCTCCCAGTCTCTGACGCACCCTCCCTTGGGGCCCCGTTCCGCTTACTCCTCTCCGTCATCGCCTGTGGTTGTACACGTTTTCGGGCTGGATCGGTCACGCCATCAGCAGTGTCGCAGGAGCGCCGCGTCACAGAAATCGGCGCAGGAAGCCTCCCAATTCATTGGGAGGAGGAATGCGCCTTGCCTTCCTTCTTTGCTGGGTGCGGAAGAGTAATCTCCCGCACCCGTCCCCGTAAGGGGCTTGTGACGCGGCAGATGAGACTTCTCTGCCGTCTCTCCTCGCCAATGTTATCCCGGCTTGTTCTGCCAGCAGCACCGCTTGCACTACCCCGAGCTAGCTGTTTAACCGCTGGCGACAGGGCCTGGAGCTGGAGCTGGAGAAGTACCCCAGGGTGTCATAACCTGGATAACGTAGCACCTTCGGCGCCCTGTCCTTTGGCTCCGGTGCTTGAGGCTGGTCAACCGTGAGGCTTGAGTCTACCTTTCACCCCAAGCCTCGGACTTCAGTCCGGGGTGGTTGACTCTATGTACCTGCTCGTGCGCCTCCTGCGCTCCCTGTGATTCATTCCCCGTCATCCCCGCGCTTTCGCCGCGCTACTGGGTAACTAGCATCCTGTAGATAAGATACGCTGTGATCGACCCGGTCAACTCGAAGAGCCGCCAGAAGAAGTCCGCGCCCAGCATCAAGGAACCACGCCCTTTCGCGAGTGTTGCTCGGACTCTTGTGGCCTCATTATATCATAGCGCGTCACGGGCCTGCAACAACGATTCTGGGTCTCTGGGCCTTCCGCGCCATGCCCCGGCCCCGCCTGCGCCTCTCTGCCTACGTTTCTCTGCCTGCGCTTCTCTGCCTGACCGCCTCGTACATGAGGATCGCGCCAGCCACCGCGGCGTTGAGCGACTCCGCCGCGCCCGGCATCGGGATGCGCACCCGGGCGTCGCACATCTCCAGGGCCTCCCTTGACGGCCCGAAAGCCTCCCCGCCCACGAGGATGGCGCACGGCCCCGAGAGATCCCGGTCGTGGCAGGCGACCTGTGCTCGCGCATCGCCGGCGATCACGCGAAGCCCGTGGCCCTTGAGAAAGGTGATGGCCTCAGCCGTGCTCATCTCCTCCCGGATGGGCACGCGGAACACGCTCCCCATCGTCGCCCGGACGCACTTGGGGTTGTATGCGTCCACCGTGCCGCGGGTGAGGACGACGCCCGCCGCTCCCAGCGCCGCGGCGGTGCGGACGAGCGTGCCGAGGTTGCCGGGGTCGCGCAGGCCGTCCACCAGAAGGACGAGGGGATTTCCGTCGAGGCGGAGCGGGTTATCAGGCATGGCGGCCACGGCGACGATCCCCTGGGGCGTCTCGGTGTCCGACACCGAGGCCAGCACCTCGTCGGTCACGGTGACCACCTCGGCCCCGGCCGCCTCCAGGCGCTCGCAGAGCGCCCTCCCGCGCGAATACTCAAAAAGATGCGGGGTTACCAGGGTCTCGTAGATCCTGGCCCCCGCATCCATGGCCTCCTCGATGCTCCTCGTGCCCTCGAGAAAAAACCGCCGCACCCGCGCCCGGTGCTCGCGGCGACCGAGCTTCCTTATCTCCTGGATCTTCGGGTTGCGACGGCTCGCTATCTCGGCCCTCACGCGCTACTCGCCACCGCCTGAGCTCGCCCGTGCGACCCTGACAAGCTCACCGAAGGCGTTCTGGTCATTCATGGCGATCTCGGCAAGGACCTTCCTGTTTATGTCGACGCCCGCCTTGTGCAGGCCGTCCATGAACCGGCTGTAGGACATCCCGTTCATGCGGGCGGCAGCGTTGATCCTGGCGATCCAGAGCTTTCGGAAATCCCTCTTCTTGTTTCGCCTGTCCCTGTACGCATACTGCAAGGACTTCATCACAGCCTCGTTTGCCCGACGGAAGATCTTGCTCTTCGCGCCGGTGAAGCCCTTGGCGATCTTCAGGATTTTCTTGTGTCGCCGCCTTGTGACAAATCCACCTTTTGCTCTTGGCATCGTAAACTCCTCCTCAGGTTCGGCCTGGACCAGCTTGCGCCGGTGCCCCTACGCGTGCCGCAGAAGCCTCTTCACCTTCGCTCTGTCGCCGGACGCAAGCACAGCGGGCTCCCTCAGGGACCTCTTCACCTTGCCCGATTTCTTGCCCGTATTGTGTCCCCCGTATGCCTTGTCCCTCATGATCTTACCGGAGCCCGTGACCCTGAACCTCTTGGCGGCTCCCTTGTGAGTCTTAACCTTGGGCACTTCAAGTCTCTCCTTTGCCTGGCACGCACCAGGACGAGGTGCTGCCTTCTCGATTTTCGTGCGCTCTTGTGCATGAGAGGGCCTGGCGCGTCGCCCCCGGGATATCGCGGAAGGCTCTCCGCTGCGGCGGGCCAGCCCCAACGACCTAGCCTTGCTGCTGCTTTGGTGTGAGGACCATGATCATGTGCCTGCCCTCGACCCTGGGCTCTCGCTCGATGGTCCCATAATCCTTGACCTCGTCGGCGAGGTCCAGAAGCAACGCCCGCCCGATGTCGGCGTGAACGATCTCGCGGCCACGGAACCTCACGGTGGCCTTGACCTTGTCCCCGTCCTGAAGAAACTTCTGAGCATTCCTGACCTTCACCTGGAAGTCGTGCCCCTCGATCTTCGGGGTCATCCTGACCTCCTTGATGTCCATGATCTTCTGTTTCTTGCGGGCCTCCCTGTCGCGCTTCGCCTGCTCGTACTTGTACTTGCCGTAATCGAGTATCCGGCAGACCGGCGGTCTCGCAGTGGGCGCGACCTCGACGAGGTCAAGGCCTCTCTCCGCTGCGATCCTGAGGCCCTCTCTCACCACCATGATCCCGAGCTGCTCGCCGTTCTCATCGATGAGACGGATCTCCCGGGCCCGGATCGCCTCGTTCACCCTCAAGTCTCTGGCGATTGTGCTTCACCTCCAAGTATACTGGCTCAGCTCGCGCGTATGCGCGGTCTTCCTCTTTGCTCTTTGCTCGTACCCGGCCGGCCCCGCTCCGCCTCGTTTCGCCTCGCCTCGCGGCGGCGCACACAGTCTGCGCGCGAAAAAGCGGGCCTGCCGCCCGCTCCGACATAACGCCACCACGCACCCTGCGCCGATATCCCGACGCAGGCCGCAACGACCTGTGACCTTGCCGGCAGCCCGAACCTATCGCCTCTCGCATCGTATCCCTTCGGGTCGAGGCGAAGCGCCGCAAGGTGAGAAGCAGACGGCTTCTACTTGCACGATATGGATTCATGTCGCCTGTCCCGGCAGGTGCACCACGAGCGAGACAGGCGACGGACCCGCGTCGCGCCCTGGCACTGGTGCCGATGACCATAGCGATTCTGAGTATAGCACAACACCCAGTCCCGGTCAATTGACGTTTTCGGCGCTTCAGCGCTTGTTGTCGGCGCTTCGGCGCTTTGCGCAACGCGTCCGGCCGCCCCTCGCCGCCCGCAGTATGGAGGTTGAAGCGTCGGTCCCTCAGACCTTCTCCTCTATGTCCCTCACGACCCGGGCCTTGAAGTCGGCCAGCGACATCGGGCCGAGGTCGCCCTTGCCGCGCGACCGCACCGAGACCGTCCCCTCTCCGGCCTCCCTGTCCCCGGCCACCAGCATGTAGGGCACCTTCTCGAGCTGCGCCTCGCGGATCTTGTACCCCATCTTCTCGCTGCGGTCGTCCACCTCGACCCGGACTCTCGCCTCCATGAGGTCCGCAGCGACCTTCCTTGCATAGTCGATGTGGCGGTCGGCTATGGGGATGACGCGCACCTGCACGGGCGCAAGCCACACGGGAAACGCGCCCGCATAATGCTCGATGAGACCGGCCACGAACCGCTCCATGGACCCGAGGACGGTCCTGTGGATCATCACGGGCCTGTGCGGGGCGTTGTCCTCGCCGATATACTCGATGTCGAACCGCTCCGGCAGGTTGAAGTCCACCTGGATGGTGGGGCCCTGCCAGCCGCGGCCGAGGGCGTCCTTGACCTTCACATCTATCGCCGGGCCGTAGAACTTGGCCTCGCCCTCCATCCTCGCGTGGGGAAGGCCCTTCCGCTCGAGGGCCGCCACCAGCGCGCCCTCGGCGAGGTCCCACACCTCGTCGGACCCGACGTACTTCTCCTTGTTGGCCGGGTCGCGCACCGAAAGCTCCATGTCGTAGTCCTTGTAGCCGAAGGACTTCATCATGAACTGGACCAGGTCGATGACCCCGACGAGCTCGTCCTCGAGCTGGTCAGGGCGCATGAAGAGGTGCGCGTCGTCCTGGGTGAACCCGCGGACGCGGAGCATCCCGTGGAGCACGCCGCTGCGCTCGTAGCGGTACACCGTGCCGAGCTCGGCCCACCTGATGGGCAGGTCGCGGTAGGAGCGCGTGCGAGTCTTGTACATGAGGATGTGGAACGGGCAGTTCATGGGCTTGAGGAGGTACTCCACGCCGTCTATATCGATGGGGGAGTACATGTTCTCCCGGTACCAGCCCCAGTGGCCGGATATCTCCCACAGGTCGCGGCGGGCGATGTGGGGCGAGTATACCAGCTGGTAGCCGCGCTTTAAGTGCTCGTCGCGCCAGAAGTCCTCGATCACCTTGCGGATGATGCCGCCTTTCGGGTGCCAGTATACGAGGCCTGCCCCGGCCTCCTCATGGAGGCTGAAGATGTCAAGCTCCTTGCCCAGCTTCCGGTGGTCGCGCTTCTCTGCCTCCTCCAGGAGGTGCAGGTGCGCCTCGAGCTCGACGGCGCTCGGGAAGGCTGTACCGTAGATGCGCTGGAGCATCTTGCGCTTCTCGTCGCCGCGCCAGTAAGCCCCGGCAACGCTGAGCAGCTTGAATGCCCGGAGCTGGCCGGTGGAGGCGAGGTGCGGCCCACGGCAGAGGTCCACGAACTCGCCCTGCCGGTAGATGCTGACCACTTCGTCTTCAGGGAGGTCCTCGATGAGCTCGAGCTTGTAAGGCTCGTCGAGCTCCCGGAAGAGCCGGACCGCCTCATCGCGCGGGATCTCCTCGCGCACTATGGGCAGGTCCTCGGCGACGATCTTGTGCATTTCCTCCTCGATGTGGCCGAGATCGTCCAGGGTAAACGGCTCGGGCTTATCGAAGTCGTAGTAGAACCCGTTCTCGATGGCCGGCCCGATGGCCAGCTTCACCCCAGGAAAAATGCGCTTTGCGGCCTGGGCCATGACGTGGGCCGTGGAGTGCCGCAGGATCTCGCGGCCTTCGCTGGTGCCGAGATCAACGGATACTTTCGCGTCGCGCGCCTTCTTCGCATCGTTCGCCTTGACGGCTGGTTGAGCCATTCTTGCGTCACCTCAGTTTCTTTCGTTACTCGTGCCTCTCCCGGAGCCCTGAGCAAAACACCCGAAACGCCCTGCATCCCCTGGGCGGCGTCAGCCTACCCTGGCGCCCTCCAGAAACAGAAACCCCCGGCCCTGGAAAAGTCCAGGGACGGGGGATGCTCCCGCGGTTCCACCCTGATTGGCATCGTCCGCTGAGGCTCCGGCCCTGCGACCGCCGGGTCGCAAGGCTGCAGGCCGTCCGCGACTGTGGCGCCGCAGCCGGCGCGGCAGACAACGCCCTCTTTAGAATGCACGTTAACGGGTGCGGCCGTCGCAGGCTACTTGCACCGTGCCGGGCGCTTTCACCGCGAGGCTCGAAGGGGGTTTTCGGCGCTGCGTTGCCAGCAGGGGCTTCCAGCCGCCGACCCCCGCTCTCTCTCGGGCGCTCCGCCTACTCGTCCTTCTCATCGCCATAGCTGGACAATTCACTTGTTACCGCAATTATAGAGAACCTGCCCCGTCCTGTCAAGGCCGGGAAATGAGCTGCGAGACAGCCGGGACACAGTGGGCAATCCACCACCGGACAGTTCGCCAACTACCGGCTAATACTGCTCTGTGAGGTATGCATCCCTTGGAAGAGCTACGCCGTCAAAGGCCGCCAAGGCCGGGAGTCGGCCTGCCAAATGGCCCTGCCAGACCCGCCAAACCGGATGGCATTCCGTATCTGACAAAGCAGTACTGATCCGCCACCGGCCAATTCGCCAGCCGCTGGATGATCCGCCGGCTGCAGGAACGACAGAGCCTCGACCACGACGGAGCCCCTTTCCGACCGTGGAAAGGGGCTCCGCTCTCGCGTTCGTTGCCGTGGGAATTCGGAGCACTGAGGAGCCGCTCCGAATCTCGGAGGCTTAGAACTCTATGCTCAGCGAGAGCCTGTGGGAGTCGGGGAGCAAGTTATGGGTCTGGTATGCGTAGTCC
>DKEX01000014.1:41610-41873 GCA_002452295.1 Firmicutes bacterium UBA6811
GTTGCCGAGGAGGTACTCCGCCCCGGCGTGCAGGGTATATTCGCCCTTGACCACGGCGTCTGCCGCGATGAGCAGGCCGGGAAGGGGCCTTGTGGAGACGCCCACGCCCCAGGAGCGGTCGAAGGCGTCGGTCTCGCCGCTCGTATAGTGGACGCTGCCGAGCACATTGCGGGCCACCGCGCCGACCTTTATCACGCCGGCGTCATAGAGCAGCCCCACATCGCCCGTGATCCCGGTCCCGGTATTCCCCGGTAGGCTCTGGG
>DKEX01000110.1:0-6727 GCA_002452295.1 Firmicutes bacterium UBA6811
TCGTGACCCAGACGCACGAGGTCTACGAGAGCTCGAGTAAACTCGGCATCGACCGGCTGAAGACGGACAACGGCACCATCACGTGGCACTTCGCGAAGATAAGCGGAGCCTGGAAAGCCACCGCGATGACCATTACGTTCGATCCGGTGGTCCAGACCGGCGCCGCCGCGAGGGCCGCGAGGGCGGACCGCTCCGGGCACTACGGCCTCTTCGGCCGCCTGCCGGGACAGGAAGGCTGGCCTCGTTGAACGGATGCCCTTGAGGCTAGGCGGGAACGGCCCGGGCTCGATCTGATGGACGGGCAGCAGGGGGGCAGGCCTCTGGGTCTGCCCCCCTCGCCGCACAAAGGTCCCGTGACAGCGGCCCCAGGGCGAGCGGGGAGGCGTCTTTCGCCGTAGGGAGCAACCCTGCGTAGACGTTGGGCGAGAGCCACGGAGCGGTTGCGTCGGGTAGCGGCGACTACCTTAGAAGGCTAGTACTCCGTTTCATAACACTGTGTAGGGTATCCGACGGCCAACACGCGGCACGTGCCGCAACAGGCGGCCAAGCGCGGGCTCCGCGCCGAAAAGGCCTACACGAACTTGCGAAACGAAGTACTAGGTACCTTGGAAGATCGGGGGCGTCACTGGTGAAGGCACTGAAGTTGCGGTTCTCGACGCTGGGCAAAGCTGTGGGGATCCCTGTCCTGCTCCTCCTTCTGGCCATCGGGACACTGGCCGGCCATGGCCGGGCCGAAGGGACGTCGGGAGCAGAGGAGCCCCAGGCTGATGTCACCTCCGACATATTCCCGCCTGTCATCACCATCATCTCGCCAGCGAAAGGAGAGGTGGTGGCCACGGGCAAGCCACTCATCGAGGCGGCCTTCGAGGACGCCGGCTCTGGGATAGACGAGAGCACGCTGCACCTCACAGTCGACAGAGCCGACGTCACGTCCGAGGCCACCGTGTCGCCGGGGCTCGCCGGGTCGCTCGTGACGTCTGGCAGGATCACCTACAGGCCCGTCGTGCCGCTCGCCCGCGGCAGCCATGAGGTCTACTTTGGCGTCCGCGACCGCGCCGGGAACCTCGCCGAGGTGCGCTGGACCTTCGAGGTCGAGCCTTTCTTTGAAGGCCTCCAGGTAGGGGGCAGGAACACTCTCAAGGTCGAGTGGTACCCGATATCGAAGTCCACGGACACGCTGGACCTCACGGTGCAGGCGAGGGTCGCCGCCTCCGACGTGCGCCTGCGGCTCCAGGGCAGGGGCACGAACTATCCCGGCGGGACCCCGCTCTATAGCTACAACGACTACAACGCTTACCTGGACAAGTACTCGATCGAGGTCCGCCACGGTGCGTCGTCAGTAGCCGCAGGCTACGCCTCCATCCCGATCACGTCGGAGATATTCCAGGTGAGCCGCGAGGTGCGGGGTGTCGTGGCGAGCACTGCGGTCCGCGTCCCGGCGGGACAGCACGACATCTCAGCGTTCTGGGGCGAGATCGCTAGCTCGAGTGGGCTAGGCCTTTCGGTCTACGACGTGGCGGGCGCCACCGAGCGGTGGAAGGCGAAGAGCGGCCTCGTCCTCGGAGCGACCTACATCTCCATCGGGGGATCTGACGGCTACAACATGCTCGGAGCAAGCGGCCAAGCGCGCGTCGGCGGAAGGGCGAACCTCAGCGTCGAGGCGGTGCACGGCGCGTCAAAGGACGGGGAGGAGGCGGGCAGCGGCGTCTCGGCCCACTTCGACATGGCGTTCGCGTCGTCGTCCCTGGGCCTCGACCTCGCGATGATCCAGGCCGGCTACCCGCTCCCCGGCACGCCGGCGTCGCTCTCACCGCAAAGGGGCGGAGTGTTGCGCTGTGGAGTGCGGTCAATGGGAAAGGTCCCGGCCAAGGGCGTCCTTACCCTGAACGCGGCCCTCACGCGCGACAACCTCGACGGCACCGCGCCTTACACGCTGAACCGTGCCAACCTCGCTGCGGCCTACTACTATCCGCTGGCGGCGGGATGGAGCGTGCGCGCGTCCTACCAGGGCGAGCTCAAGCAAAGCGACGACGAGCCGCGCCGCACCGTGGACTCGGCGTCCGGCACCGCGTCGCTAGGCGTGTCTGGACAGGCCAGCGCGGGGGCGAGCCGGCTGTCGCTTCACGGGACGTATTCGGTCGGGTCGTCCGAGGATCGCGTCTCGGGCAGGGCGTCGCGTTTGAGCGGGTTCTCGGGGTCGTGCTCGGCCCCGGTAGGGTCATGGAGCCTCAGCGGCGGATTGGAGATGTCCAGGAAGGAGGCGCTTGATGATGGGACGCGCACGGACTCGGCGGTAGCAAAGGTGACGGCGAGCGGGCAGATCGTCCCGAAGGTGCTCCAGGGCACGCTCGCTCTCTTCCGGACGGCGAGCGACAGCTTCAAGGAGCCGTCGGGTGCGCCCGTCCAGCGCAAGACCGAAGCCGGGCTCGAGACAACGCTCCGCCTGGCCATCGGGAAGTCGTCAACCGTGGCCGTCGTCTTCAAGAACTCATGGTGGACTCAAGAGGACGCAACGTTCAAGGAGGGCCAGAACCGCACGCTCAATCTGGAGTGGGTGCTGGCGTTTTGAACGGTTCGTTGACGTCTTTGGTCTTGACTACGATCCTGACGACGTGCCCCCGTCTGCTTTTCGCGGAGGCCAGACAGAACTGGGTTCCTGGCGTTCCTCCGGGCGGTCCACCAGGCCATGCCTGAGTACCTGGCGGAACTCAGCCTCATCCCGGAGACCGATGTCCCGCAGCATCCTGTGAAATGTTCCAGTGGGTATGTCCTTGCCCTTCGAATGGGCATGAATCGCTACGCGGCGGTACGCTCCGCCCGGGTCCGTTCCTTCCCAGACGGTGCCACCTCTGGTAGGCTTGAGTCCGAGGATGCGGCACACCCGCTCGAAGTCACCAAAAGAGCATGTCCCCATTATAGGCCGAGGACCTTTCGAGCTTCATCTCGGGCTGTGGCATGGGCCAGTCGGAGAAGGTACGGATAGTGGCGGCGTCGGTAGGGTATCTCAAGGAACAAGTCGAGCCGGTCGAGGTAGTCTCGCGCATAGTCGAGGGCCAGGTCGAGCGCCTGTTCCGCCGCGGTGGCCTTGTCGTCGGCCCACGTGTAAATCGAGATCTCGTCGAGAAAGACCTGCCATGATTTTGTGGGTTCGTCGTATTCCATCTTGGGCGAGAACCTGTATCCCTCGGCCAGCCATTCCTCCAGCAGCTGGGTGCTGATGATGGAGGCCCTGCGAGGCCCGGACATTTGAGCGCTCTCACAAATCACCTCCTGCCCCTTCAGCGTGACCTGATCAAACAGCGACGCAAAACGTGCGGGGACCTCGCTGATGCTCGTCACCGGCACCATTGGCCACATCCCTTCCCCGGAGGAGTCTTTGCGATCCACTGGCTTCCACCTCGATTATAGCGCAGGCCTGACGCGCTCACATATAGTACCCACGAGTGAATTAGATAACCCAACTGGGTGGGCGCCACCTCGCAAGGCCCAGCCAGCGCCGCTGGCGCCCCTCCTGGCCTGTCCTGCATAGTCGCTCATCACGACGAATTCGCGAGGTATCGGATTATTCCTTCAGAGATCGCTAGGGGTGCTTTCGCCTGGGGATCCTCGTTTGATGTGAACACGGGTTCCACCAGGTCCGCCGCTGTCCTCGTGTGTCGGAGGACGTAGAAACCCGCACTCTTCACCCCCTTATTGATGACGCCTCTCGCACGAATGAAGGACCGGCACATCGCGGTTGCCACAGATGGTCAAGCTCCGACTCGAACCATGTGCGGGCCGTACGCGGTGCGCTCGGCCGCCAAGCGGTGGCATGACGGCATCATCCCTCAACTCTGGACTTGGCTATCTGTAGCTGCCTTCTCGCTTCGCGGTCCTACAACAGTATGCTTCGATGCCTCGCCCACCTCGCTGTCGCCAGAGTTGCAGTCGGTCGGCACGAACTTCACCGGACGCTGCCCCGCCGGTGGATATTGACATCTTCTGGATTGACATGGTAGGATATGGCTGCCACGCGGGTGAGGAGGAGGAGGCGTGTTAGCATGTGGGTGAGGTGATCACCATGTTTACCGAGATGACCAGCTTGGTGCGGAGGATATGTCGGCTTCCGGTGGAGGGGCAGATGAGCATCCTGAATTCTCTCAGGGGCAGGCTTGAGGTCCCGGGCACCGGAAGGGTCGGGGAAATGACGAGTGAGGAGAGACTGGCCGCTCTCCAAGCCGCTTTCGGTGCGTGGTCTGACGAGGACCATCCTGATCTTGAGACAATTGAGGAGATCCATAAGTGGATCGAAGAGGTCAGGCATGGGAGTGAAGGGCGCCATACGAGGAGGCATAAAGAGGAGTGACCAGGGTTCTCGTGGACTCCGATGTCATCATTGCCAACCTGCGGGGCGACCACAGGGCCTTTTCGCTTCTGAAGCCTCTCCTGGAAGGCGGCCCCCAACACGAGGCACTTCGAGCTACTCGGAGTCCTTCTCTTCTCGGGCGCAGTATAAGCGCTGGCATCTGAGGTGGCCGGGGCCGAGTCCGTCACCGGAGATGCGGCAACCAGCCCAGGAAAGCAGCCGTTCCGTGTTGCCACGCAACGATTCCGTCCGCGATTGCCCGCGCCGCCTTTGCCTGAAAGTTGTCGTCTTTCAGCAGCTTCTCTTCATTCTCGTTTGATATGAACGCAAGCTCGACGAGTGCCGCCGGCATCCTGGTGTGCCTCAGCACATAGAACCCTGCGCTCTTGACGCCCCTGTCGGCAAGGCCGGTCGCGCGGATGAGGGGCCTGTATATCGCGGTCGCCAGCTTCTTTCCTGCGTCGCTGGTCCTGCAGTAGTACGCTTCGGTGCCGTGAGATGCGTCGCTGTCGGCGGAGTTGCAGTGGATCGACACGAATGCCGCCGCGTCGGCGTTGTTTGCCCTGTTGACGCGCGTTCTGAGGGATACCGAGGCGTCTTTTGTCCGGGTCATGATCACCTCGACGTTCGTGCCCCGCAGCGCCGCCGCGGCCCTGGCCGCTACGGCCAGGTTGATGTCAGCCTCGCGCGTGCCCAGGCTGCCCGCGGCACCCGGATCGTCGCCGCCGTGCTAGTGGCCGGGGTCGAGACACACGACTGTCTTTTCCCCGAGCGTATGGCACCACCTCCCCTGATCGCCTGACTGGCTGCTGACCGTCTGCCTCCTCGTGGGACTCTCTGTGCCCCTCTGAGCCCATCCAAGCCCCCTGAAACCCATAAGACCCCCACCCCCAAGACCCCTGAGCCCCCGTGAGACCCCCTAAGGCCCGTGGAAAGCCTCCGGAGTCCTTCGCTCGGACGGAGGCGGCGACTGGCCGCCGTCAGTGTCATCGGTCCCTCCTGCGAATCGCCTGCGCCCGAGCCGCCTGCGCCGTCTGTTTCGGCGCCCTCAGCCCTGCATCGTTAACGTATGCAGGCCCCGTCCCAGTTGTGACGCAGTTCGGCTTCCCTGCGTAGATTATGGAGGAAGACCGAGGGCAGTCTTCCGCACATGCAGGGGGGCCGAGAACATGGAGAACGGGGTGAGGGTGGGCTTCGACCTCAACCTTATCGACGCCGGCCTGATCCCGGTTGTCATGGTGATCGTCCAGTACCTGAAGAAGCACGTCAATAAGAGGTGGATTCCACTGTTGCCGTTTCCCGTGAGCGCGGCGCTGTCGGCGCTCGCCGTGATCGGGGCTGCGGGCGAGTGGCCGGGGTGGCCGGCGTTCCTGGCCCAGACCGTGCTCCAGACGCTGAAGGTGGCGTTTGCCGCCATGGGCCTGTTCAAGATCTACTGGACCACCGTGCTTGGGAACTAGACTCTGTCTCGCAGGTGCGGCAAGGTAGCGCCGAGATGGGCGGGTTGGCTGTGCAAGTGCCAAGGAATTTGGCACCCGCGCGCGCGAGATGCCCAGAAAACCGCCACCCCTGCCCGTGGCCGGGGCGGGATGCCAGGAATCTGGGCAGGATCGGCGCGCAACTGCCAAGAAGCCTGGCATCCTCATGTGGGATCTGCCCAAAAAGCTGCCATCGCCGCCCATGGCGAGAGCGGGCTGCCAAGGATTTGGGCAGGAGTGGCGCGCGACTGCCAAATATCCAGGCACATTCGTGAGCGATCTGCCCAGAAAACCGCCACCCTCACCCACGACCGCACCAGGGTGGCAAGAAAGTAGGCAGCACCAGCGGGCAACTGCCAAATAGCTTGGCATCTTCGCCCGCGCTTTGCCAAGAGAGTGGCCACTCTGCCGGTCCGCCCGGGGCGCCGGTGGGCAACATGGTCAGTTTCCTGCCACCCCTACCCGCAGCCTGCCTGGAAACTTGGCACCAGTGGCATTTGACCGGGACGAACGACAGGATGGACCCCCTGTGAACAATGCTTTGCCCAACGGAAGGAGGTGCCTCGTGCTTCTGCCGATCATCAGGAAGTGGGCGCCGTGGATACTTGTCGCGGCGCTTGCGGGGGTGTTGGTCGTGACGGGCGTGAAGTGGTACCAGCGTGACCGCGCCCTCCGTGAGGCGCTCGAAGCGAAGGAGAATGCGGAGAAGGCGCTAGAGAGCATGAAATCCGTGGAGGAGCAGGTGAAGCTCATCTGGGACGAGATGAAGAAGCTCGACGAGCAACAGGCGGAGATAGACGCGCGGGTCCGCGAACGCGACAAGAGGCTGGAGGAGCTTGAAAGGAGGACGAAGAAGTGAAACGACCCTTGATTGCTGCGGCCGTGGTGGCTCTGGTGCTGGCGG
>DKEX01000110.1:6777-11439 GCA_002452295.1 Firmicutes bacterium UBA6811
CGGCCCCGGTTCTGCTCCCACCCCCGAGGACGAGGCAGGGGGAGGGCCGGTCACCGGGGAGCCTGCCTCTGGCACGGCGCAGGCATCGCAGGCCGAGGCCGCCGCAGCCGCTCCGGCGCCCCAGGCAGCACCTCAAGGGCAGAGCGCCACAGCGTCCCCGCCCGGGGGGTCAGCCGCGCCCCAGGACGTGAGCGTCCCGGGGACATACGCGGAGCTCAAGGTGCTATACCTCGACGCCCTCGAACGAATCGCCCAGTTGCAGGCGGCGCTTCAGGAGGCCCTGGAGCTCGCACGTGGGTACCGGTCGGACTGGTCGGAGGAGAGGGCCGTCGCCGAGGCGCGAAAAATGCAGACCGAGCAGGCGCTGGAGATGGCGAAGACACTGCAGGATCTCATCCGCGAAATGAAAGACATCATAAACAAGCAGCACGAGATCATCATGAAGATTACAGCCACGAAGCCGGTGTCGGTGGGCTTCAGCGCAGGCGTGTCCCTCCAGAGGGTCGCGCTCGAGCCGGGCAGGGTCTCATATCAACCCGGGTTCACCGTGGGGATCATCGTGTTTCCCTGATGGTCGCTGACGGGACGACGGGGCTTTCGAACCGCAGGCTCCCTTCAGGAGGCAGGCTCCCCGGGCTCCGCGCGCTCGATTCCCTCACGCTCAGCGTTAGTGGGAACAGCACGTGGCGGTTCGCCGGAGTCTGCCTTTCCACGAGCTTGATGAGCAGCTCGGCTGCGGCCTGGCCCAGGCGGTAGATGGGCTGCGTCACCGTGGTGAGGGCGGGGGTGACGTAGGCGCCGAGGGCGATGCCGTCGAACCCCACCACCGACAGGTCCCCAGGCACCGCGAGGCCGCGCTGCTTCGCCGCGTTGAGCGCGCCTATCGCCATCATGTCGTTGGAGGCGAAGACCGCGGTGACTCGGGGGCTCCGGTCGAGGACGTCCATCATGGCCCGATAGCCGCCGGGCTCGGTGAAGTCCCCTTGCGCAACGTACGACTCATCGTATGGGATCCCGTGGCGCTGGAGCGCCGACCGGTATCCTTCAAGCCTGCGGTGAGTGGCCGTCTGGTCCGGCGGCCCCGCGACGCAGGCTATGTGCCTGTGCCCGAGGCTCACAAGGTGGTCCACGGCCATCTCGACGCCGGCTCTGTTGTCCCCGTCCACCCAGCACACCTCGTCATTCCGGCCAGGGTTGCCCAGGAACACGAAAGGGATGTCCCGCTCCTTGAGGTAGTCCACCCGCTCGTCCGCGACCTTCGGCTCGGTGAGGATGAGGCCGTCTACCCGTCGCGCGCTGACGATCCTGGAGAACGTCATGCCGGAAGCCGACTGGCCGTCGGATGCCCTGGGGCTTGAGAGCAGGATGGAGAACCCCTTGGTGATGGCATAGTCCCCTATGCCGCCCGCGAACTCCAGGAAGAACGGGTCGGAGAGGGACCGCGGCGCGAACGGGATGACAAGCCCGATGACGTTTGTGCGCCGCCGCGCAAGGCCGCTTGCGGCGGTATTGGGATGGTAGTTGAGTTCGCGGGCGAGGTGCTGCACCCTCGCGCGTGTCTCGCTGCTCACGCGCGGGTCGCCCGCGAGCGCCCTCGACACAGTTGATTTGGATATCTTAAGCCACTGGGCAAGATCTTGCATGGTAACAGGCACTTCGGCTTCCTCCCCAGCTTCAACCCAGCTTCAACCCGACCCCAGCCCGGCTCCAACTCCGGCCTGGACCTCGATCCGGACCCGGACCCGGACCCGGACCTGAACCCAAGCCGATACCGGGGTCGAGACCCCGACTCAGACCCCGACTCAGACCCAGACCCCGACTCAGACCCCTGCAAGTCGGCCGCTCACCGTCCCCGAGGGTCGGATGGTGTGCAACCGGTTGTATCACGAGTATAGTCATTCTCCTCTGTGTCTGCAAATCCTCCTTCTCCTGTTCGGGTCGGTCCACGTCCTGTCTCTTTCAGCCCACGCGCTTGCTCGCTGGTGAGCTGCTGGCCAATGGCACAGCCCCGGGCGGCGCACGCAGGGAGCGGACGGCATATCATAGGTTCGGAGGCAGCAAGGTGTAGGGGGTGGAGTCGTCACATGGCGATGAAGCGGCCGGTTGTGTTCAAGCGCGGCGACTCGGGCCCGTTCATTGCGGACGCCCAGGAGATGCTGGCGAAGCTGGGGTTCGACCCCGGTGGGCCTGAGGGAGTCTTCGTATCCAAGACGGAGGACGCCGTAAGGGCCTTCCAGCGCGAGCACGGCTTTGAAGTCACCGGCGTCCTGGATTGCGGGACACTGAAGTCGCTCTACGAGGAGGTGGACCCGGGGGGTTATCCGGCGACCCTGATGGAGGGGACCGGTCCGGTAGACGACGCGAACTCGGACGCGGATGCTGATGCGGACGCGGATGCGGATTCGAACGAGGGCACCGATGCGGATAAAGACGCGGACCCTGATGACGGTGCGATGCGGGGCGCGCCGGAGCGGACCATAGTCATCAGCGTGGGCGAGCGCGCCCTCGGCCTTTACGAGGGCGGCCGCCTGATGCGGCGATACCCCGTGGCCATCGGTAAACCCTCAACACCAACGCCTGTCGGCACCCACAGGGTCCTAGAGAAGGTCATGTACCCCGGTGGGGGCCTGGGCACCCGGTGGATGGCGTTCACCTACCAGATGCACGGCATACATGGCACCAACCGCCCCGAGCTCATCGGCCAGGCCGTCTCCAACGGCTGCGTGAGGATGTACAACGAGAACGTCGAGGAGATCTACGACCTCGTGGACGTCGGCACGCCTGTCATCGTGATCGCTGCGCCGGTGGAGTCGTGGCCATCTCTCGGCAGACCGGGCGGACAGGGCGCGTCGCAGCCGGCCGGCTCTGGCCTTGGCCCCGGCGCTGGCGCCGGGCAGGGGGTGGGGCAGGGCATGGGGCACAGCACTCCGCAAAGCCAGCGGCCCGCATCAGGCGCCCCGGGCGCAGGTCAGGCGGGTGGAAGCGCGGGCGGATCAGGCGGGACCGGCGGGCAAGGGGTCGGCCCGGCTGGGCCTGCTGGCCCAGCAGGCGGCGCTGGCGTTGGACCGAGCGGCGGGCCGGCCGGAGCACCGAGCGGCGGGCCAAGTGGCGGGTCGGCCGGCGAGTCGGCCGGTGGACCGGGCAGCGAGTCGGGCGGCGGGCTGTGGGGCCCCGGGTCGCCCCAGCCCAAGGACGCCCCGTCAGGCGGCGTCCCATCAGGTCGCACGTACACCGTTCAGCCAGGTGACAGCCTCTGGGCCATCGCCCGGCGCTTCGGAACGAGCCTTGAAGCTATCGTGAGAGCAAACAACATAGCGAACCCTGATCTCATCTATCCAGGGGACATCCTGAGGATACCCTGAGCAGGCTTGTTAGCGTCAGGGCTTCATCCGGGTGGTTCTCAATAGATGCCCAAGCCTACAGTTGAAGCAACGTGTTGCCGTGTCGTCCGCGCCACCTTACGTACTCGCCCCTGGAATACTCCTCTCTCCCCCGAGCAAGAGACCTACGCTCCTCCTCTGAGGGCTCTACCTCTTCAGGTTCCTGGAGCAGTCTCACGTAGTCCAATATGGCTTCTAGATCCTCTTCTCTCATGGTCTCAATCGCCCTAAGGGAACACGGCATACCTGTTCCGAAACCAAACCCCAACCCGACCATCGTCAACTACCGGCCGCCAAAGCAGGCGGCTTGCACCTAACCCGCCGAAACGGGCTGGCACGATAGGCCGGTTGACAGCGGCCCGCCAGCGGCAGTCATGCCACTGCTGGCAAGGTACTTCCGGGCGATGTTGCGAGAGGCGTTCAGGTCGGCATTCAAGTCGAACCCACAGGCCCGGCATACGAATCGTGATTGAGAACGGCGATTGGAGCGATGGATATGTCCGCAACGAGAGCAAGCCTGGGGACGTGTGGCGGGGGTCAACACCCTCAATCTTGCATCCTTTGGCCTCCGCCTTGTAGGTCAGGAACGCCCGCAATTGGGCGAACGACCAAGAATGCAAGCGACGGCGGGACTCCCTGCCCCGTTGTTTGGCGCGAGTGCGGATGTTCGCCAGGTTCTCAACAACGATTACAGTGCCGGGTTGAACGGAATCAACAATCCGCCGACTGAGCGCATGATCGCAGTCGCGGATGCCGCCTACAGTCCGTCGCCGCTTGACTGTAGTATGCACAGGGTGTGTGCTGGAGTCAAGGAGGCGAATTATGAAAGACAAGCTCAAGCTCAAGGGCAAAGACATCGAGATATTGTCGGCATGGGACGCAGGGGCATCAATCAATGCTTTACGTCAGCAATATGGGGTAGTTCCCAGTTCTATGAGGAGTTTTCTCAAGAAGCGAGGACGGGATACGGGAAGGAAGATCGACACACAAATAAAGGCTCTGTCCGTAGAAGATGCCGCGTATATCGCGGGCATTATGGACGGAGAGGGATCAATCGTGTCGAGATGGGTCATGAGCAGGGGGCGCCCTACGGTTCAGTCGCGTGTAATCGTGGGCACCACCTCACGAGCATTAGCCTCTTACCTTCTGGAAACTGTCGGCGCTGGTTGGATTCGAGAACGGTTGCGGCCGAGCAAGCCCACCTGGAAGCCGATCTATTGGTGGGAGACGTCTTCCTGGGGCGGGGCTTTACTGCTCAAGCAATTGTTGCCCTACCTGAAGG
>DKEX01000121.1 GCA_002452295.1 Firmicutes bacterium UBA6811
CCCGGTACGTAAGGCATGGGACAGGCTGTGTCACAGTCGAACGCTCCGTTCTCGGGCGCTTTACACCCGGACGGTTTACGAATGCTGCACCTGATACAGCGGGAGCTGGCGGAACTCGCGGGCGTCGGCTCGTCCGCAGGCGTCGCCCGGCAGGATGGCGCCGGTGACGATCGCGCCCGGGAGAGCGGCGTCCGGGAGGGCGGGGCCCAGCGGGCGGACCTGCAGCGCCGCGCCTTGGAGCACCGGGTCGAGAAACGGCGCGGCATGAGCGCAAGCCCGGTCTTCAGGAGAGACGCCCGGGCCGCCCCGCACCCGCCGAATATGCAGGAGGCCGGGGAAGCACCCTAACTGCGTGCCGGGCGCCGTAGCGGTAGCGCGGGCGCGGGGCGCGTCCGCGGCCAGGTGCAACCGCGGCGTCCTCTGTGGTATACTTAGAGTGGAGACTCCGGATGCCCGGCGCGTCAGACGGATGTCTGGAGCGCCAGTCGGAAGCCTTGAGTAACGCAAGCGAGGAGGTGCAGGAGATGCTCGAGACCATGAACAGAATCCTTGATTTCAGCCTGGGGGCGGTCCTGCTGACAAAGGAGAGGATCCAGAGGACCGTGGACGAGTGCGTGAAGCGCGGCGAGCTTGGGCGCACCGAGGCGGAGAAGCTGGTGTCGGAGCTCACGAAGAAGGGAGAAGAGGGCCGCGCGCACCTCGGCGAGATGGTCCGGAACGAGGTCGGCAAGGTCGTTGACGAGCTAGGCCTTGCTACCAAGAAGGACCTGGCAGACCTCGAGGCGCGGCTACACCAGTAATCTGTAACGTCCCATGGGAGTCCTTCGGAGCTACGCGCATCTCGTTCGCTACCGCGAGATGGCCCGTGTGGCAGCAAGGTACGGGTTTGGTTTCCTCTCCGACCTGCTGGGCCAGGCGGCTGGCTTTGCGTTGCCCAGACGCAGGCAGAAGGCTGCCCGCCCCGGCGTATATCGGCTCTCGAGGTGGGAACGGATCCGCCGCGCGCTGGAGGACCTCGGTCCCGCTTTCGTCAAGATCGGACAGATCCTGAGCACCCGGCCGGATATCGTGCCGCCCGGCCTTGCTGTTGAACTCGAAAAGCTCCAGGACCAGGCGGCGCCTTTCGCTTTCTCCAGGGTTGAAGCGGTCGTCGCAGCAGAACTCGGGGCGCCGCCGGGTGAGGTCTTCAGCGCGTTTGACCCCGAGCCGATTGCAGCGGCCTCCCTCGGACAGGTGCACACCGCATGCCTCAAGAGCGGCGAAGAGGTCGTCGTCAAGGTGCAGAGGCCAGGTATCGAGAAGGTGGTCCGCACCGACCTCGAGATCCTCAGGGAGGTCGTGTCCGTCGCGACCCAGAGGTCCCGTCTGGAGCACGTGTACAACCTCGTTGACGTCGTGGACGAGCTTTCCAGCGCGCTCGTGGAGGAACTCGACTACACGGCCGAAGGGGCTAACGCGGACCGCCTCGCGCACGACTTGAGGGCAGACGTGCACGTCGTCATACCGCACGTATACTGGGAGTACACCACGCGGCGCGTCCTCACGATGGATCGCATGCGCGGGGTGAGGCTGACCGAGATCGACGGGTCCAGGTCGGAGGCGGAGGCGGAGGCGGCGCAGGTCGACAGGACTGCGATAGCCCGGGCTCTCACCAGCACAATCCTTGAACAGATCCTGGTCCACGGATTCTTCCACGCCGACCCGCACCCCGGGAACGTCGTCGCACTCCCGGAGGGAAAGATCGCGCTCCTTGACTTCGGGATGATGGGAGACGTCGGCGACGACCTGAAAAGGGATTTCGGCAACTTCCTTCTCGCCGTCGCCGCACGGTCACCCTCGCACCTTGTGGCCGTTCTCCTGAAACTCGGGGTCGCACCGCCCGGGGCCGACACACGTTCGCTCGCGCGAGGCGTGGAGATCCTCCTGCGTAGGTACTATGGCGTGCCCGTCGTCCAGTTCAGCGTCGCTGATCTGACGAAGGACGTGCTTGATCTCTGCCTCAAGCACCGCATCCGGATACGAGCGGACTTCGCCCTGGTGATGAAGGCGCTTGCGACGGTGGAAGGGACCGTGCGGCGCGTGGAGCCGTCGTTCAACCTCGTAGAAGCGGCCGAGCCGTTCGCAAGGCGCCTCGTCCGGGAGAGAATGAGACCTGCGTCTCTATTGAAAAGCCTTGGGAAGGTGGGCGCCGACTACGCCGACTTCATGGCGCGCCTGCCCGGCAAACTCGGACGGGTGCTGGACCTCGCCACTGGCGGGCAACTGAAGGTGAAGTGGGAACTCGAGGGGGCGAATCGGTTCCTGCGCGAACTCACCTCGCTCGTGAACCGACTTGCCCTGAGCGTCGTGCTGGCAGGCATCATAGTGGGCACGGCCCTCATCGCCCGGGGCGCGCCCGCCGTCCTGCTCTGGCGGCTGCCCCTCGCCGAGGCAGGCTTCATACTCGCTCTCGTATTCGGGATCTGGCTCCTCGTATCGATCATCCGCTCGGGACGGTTTTGATACGTTCCATGCCTGGGCTAAGGGCGCGTCGTCCTATTCCCCGGTAGGTCGCGCGGTCTTCCGTAAGCGGGCCCGGCCTCCATCACGCACGCTTCTTCGCTGTCGCCGCTATTGAGGTACTGCTTTACAATCGCCCTTACTAGAGTAGACCGGTCCATGCCCAGTCTCCGGGCTGCGCGGCCGAGTTTCACCATGTCGCCGACATCGAACCGCACCGACAATATCGCCTTTTTCGGCTCATATCGGACGTCCTCCACCTCACCGGGTTCCACTTCGGTCGAGTCGTGGGTGTCCCAGAACTCCGCCATTTCTTGTATGCTCTTGAACTCCGGGATTGCCTTCTTAGTCCCCTTCATGGGGTCCACCCTCTCTGTGCTCCTCATAGTACCTTTTCTCCTTTTGCGTCATCGGCCGCACCGTAACAGGCATGAATACGTCCTTCAACGGTGGGTCTTCGAGGAGGATACCATGGATGACAAGATACCTGCCTTCTTCGGTACGACCATACACGATGTAGGCTGGAGACTTCCCGAAAGATCTCGTCCTGACCCATAGCGCCTTGAAGTCCCCATTCTCGAGCACCTCGTATACTTCCTCCGGCTGGGCTCTCTGCGAGAAATGGCGTGCCCGCTCGACCGGGATGTAGCAACCCCTGACCCTCCGCGTCCGCACCCTGTCAGCACCCCTCTGGTCGGTATGCTCATGTATGACATCATATAGAGCATAGCATACGCATGCGCCATCCTCAAGGGCGCCTTCTACCTTCCGGATGGGACAGTCATCACGATCCGGTCTTCGCGACGACGACACGTCCATGCCGCCATGAGGTCAGCCGCAGATGCGACCCCCGGACCGCCGCGCTCACTGCTTTGAACCGCTTTGGAAGTATCGGTTGCGGTTTCCGCTTTTCGTTGGTAACCGTCGCAGGTCGCCACAGAGGACTATGCAGGAATTCGCGCTGCCGTGTTGAATATGTAAGCTGGAATAAACAATGGCCGCGCTTGGGCTGATACAGCGCACTTCATTTAGCTGGCTTTGACAATTTCCCACGCACAACGCCCAGCCCCAGTGCGGCCAGATCAGGTGTAACAGAATGCGTGAACAGAAGGAGAGAGGCTGGTGGCTTCTAATCGGGTGGAGGCCCTGAGAATCGTCCGCCAGCGGGGGCGGACCTCGCGGTCCGAGATCCAGAACGCACTCGGCCTCAGCTTCCCGGCGGTTTCGCTCGTCGTGTCGCAACTCCTCGAAAAGGATCTCATCGTGAAGAGCGGCAGCAGGGGCAGCGGGGCCGGCCGAAGGGCCGATCTTTTCGAGTTCAACAGCAAGAAAGGATACGTGCTCGGCATAGATCTCGGGGCGCGCAAGATCCGCATCGCCGTCGCCGACCTGGGAGGAGGCATCGTCCACAAGGTGGAGGTGCCCACCCTCGCGTACGAGGGCGGCCCGCGCGTGATGGAGCGCCTCCTCGCCCTTGCCCGCACCACCCTGGAGGCGCGCGGCATCTCCGGGGACAACGTGCTCGCCGTGGGCGTCGCAGCGCCCGGCATCAGCGAGAGGTCCACCGGCAAGAACCTACTCTCGCCTTTCATCCCCAGGTGGAGCGATGTGCCGATACACGCCACCCTCGAAGACGAGTTCCACGTGCCGGTGGTCGTGGAGAACGACGTGGACATGGCCATCATCGGGGAGAAGGCCTGGGGCGCCGGCAAAGGGTGCGAGAACCTCGTGTTCCTGAACGTCGCGGTCGGTGTGGCCGCCGCCATCATCGTGGACGGACGGCTATTGCGGGGCGCAAACGGCGCCGCAGGGGAAATCGGCTTCGTCCTCCCCGACCTTGCCCTGGAGCGTGACGAGTTCAGCGAGGAGGGGTCCCTTGAAAGCGTCACATCCGGCCCTGGTATCGTGAAGCGGTTCAGGGAGACCTCGATCCGGGCAGCGCGGACCGCACAGGCAGTGCGGGTAGTGCCGCCGGGGGCGGGCAGCGATGTCGAGCAGAAGGGCGCCCTGACCCCTATCGACGCCATGTCTCCCACCGGCGACATGGACTCGGAGACAGTGTTCGCCCTGGCCCAGGCGGGCGATGCGCGTGCCAGGGAGGTCATCGAACGCACGGTCAGGTACCTGTCGGTCGCCCTCACGAACCTCGTGGCCGCTGTCAACCCCGAGAAGGCCGTCCTCGGTGGCGGGGTCGGCCTCGTTCTGTACAGCCAGAAGGACGCCATCCGCAGCTTCCTCGCGCGGCACGTGCCGTTCGTCCCGGAGATCGTCCAGGCCCAGCTCGGGAGCGACGCGAGCGTGTTCGGCGCGGCGGCGGCAGCCATCGACACAGCCATTCTGGTCCTGGAAAACGAGCTAGATAGTGGGACGCTTGGGAATGGCAGGGCCACGAACGTGTAGCCGCGCGGACCGCGCTCCGATGCCAGCGACAACTGATGCCCGTGGCAAGAGACACGAGAGACTACGGTCGGCGACAACTGCCCACGACCTCTGATAAGTGATGGCCGCCCCTGTTTATGAACCCCTATGGAGGACGAGCAAGTGCCCAGCTTCGATGTGCTTGTAGTCGGCGAACTCAACGTGGACATAATCCTGAGCGGCCTCGAAGGTCTCCCGGCGCTCGGCCAGGAGAGGATAGCCCGCGAGATGCTCTACACGCTCGGCAGCTCCTCCGCGATCTTCGCCCACAACCTCGCGAGGCTCGGCGCCAGGGTGGCCTTCGTGGGCAAGGTCGGCGACGATTCCCACGGTCGGTACCTGGTGGATGTTCTGAGATCCGGCGGGGTAGATACGTCCGGCGTCATCGTGGACCCAAGCACCGCCACCGGCCTCACCGTGTCGCTGAGCCTGCCGTCCGACCGTGCCTTCGTGACATACCCGGGAGCCATGGAGCGCTTCACGTCGGCCGACATTGCCCCGTCGCTCCTGAAGAGGGCGAGACACCTGCATGTGTCCTCGTACTACCTGCAGCCCGCCCTGCGTCCGGGCCTTGCCTTGCTTTTCCAGTCCGCGCGGAACCTGGGGCTCACTACCTCCCTCGACCCCGGCCACGACCCGGCCGACAGGTGGGACGGCATATGGGACGTGCTTCCCCTGGTCGATTTGTTCCTTCCCAACGAGGACGAGGCCCTCAGGATCGCCGGTTGTGACAGGCTCGAGGCCGCCGGCCCGAGGCTTGCGGAGCGCGCCAGCCTTGTCGTAGTCAAGCGCGGCACAGACGGCGCCGTCGCCTGGAGAGGGGCTGCAGGCGCGGCAATGGCCGAAACCACAACCAAGACCGAGACGGAGACCGAGGGAGAGATAGAGACGGAGGCGGAGACAGGAACGGAGGCAGACATAGAGACGGAGACCGGGACCGGGACCGGGACCCGGACCTGGACCGGGGCCCAGACCGGGACCGCGACCGCGACAGCGCCTGCGACCGGCAGCGAGCCACGGCACGACGAAAAAAACGCGGCCGCTATCAGCGCGACACGCGCGACCTGGGCATCGGCCGGTCCGGAGACCAGGGCCGCGACCGGCACTACGAACGGCCCATGCGATGGACGTGGGAGCGAAGGCTGCGTCGGTGCTGGCAGCGGGAGCACGATCTCCCGGGGGTACGCCCTGGACGTGGACACCATCGATTCTACCGGCGCCGGCGACTCGTTCAACGCAGGATTCATACGCATGTGGCTCCTCGGGCGCCCGCTTCGCGAATGCCTCGACTTTGCCACTGCCTGCGGCGCAATCGCCTGCACGTACCTTGGCGGGACGCCCGGCTTCCCAGACGAGGACGGGGTCAGGCGATTCATGGAACTGCACCGCTCGGCGCGCAGGAACCCGCCCGCCGATTCCCCTGGTTGTTAGGGTTTCGTTACGCCTGTTAATATTATGACATATATCCCCCATCGTGAAGGAGTTATTCTAAGTATGGCGCCATAAGTTTGCGACACTTTTTCTGACGGCGTTGGGGTTGCCGGTGCTTGCACGACGGGGCGTCTAGAATTTGGCTAGCCTTAAGCGCCAAATTCGAACGAGGCGCGCCGCAAGCGCGCCGTCCCCGGAGGGCAACACCGGCAACGCCTGAGAGGACTTGCGCGCTGAAAGGTAGCGCGAATTTGTAGCGATCTACTTAGTCTCGTAGAATAATCCAATCGGGTCACAACCATGGCACGATACCGAGGTGACATGCAGGTGAGCGGCGCTCTTGATGAACTGGTTGCCCTCGGGAAGTCCGAGAAGGAGAGTCTGGGCATAGTCCACACTCCCCAGGAGATCCGCCGGCAGCCCGGGCTATGGCTCGATACCGCCCAGCGCGTGGTGGCGAGGACCGCTGACCTAAGGCGGCTTCTTGCGCCGATCGTGCCGGGTGCGGTGTCCGGCCATGGTCCGCGGCCAGGCACGCGCCCTGACGCCAGCCCTACCCGCAGCGGTGCTCCCAGGGCTGACGTCGGCGCTGGCGCCGCGGCCGGGGCCGGGGCCGGGGCCGGCGATGGCTGGGATCCCGCGCCTCGCGGCGCGATCGTGATGGCTGGCGCCGGGACCTCCGACTACATCGGAAGGTCGCTCGAACAGTTCCTCCGGCGCAGGCTCGGCACCTTCGTGGACAGCCGTCCCACCACCGACATCGTGACCAACCCGCTCGGGGTGCTCATTCCAGACGTGCCGCACGTCATCGTTTTGTTCTCGCGGTCGGGCGAGAGCCCCGAAAGCATCGGCGCGTTCGAGGTCGTGACGAAGGTCGTCCGCGACGCGAGGTTCATCGTCATCACGTGCAACCCCGAGGGCGACCTCGCTCGCCTCGCGCGCCGCCACCGCGACCGCGTCCTCGGCATCGAGCTCGATTCGAGGACTAACGACAAGGGGCTAGCCATGACGAGCTCAGCCACAAGCATGATGATCGCCGGGCAGTTCCTGGGATGGCTCGACGTCCCGGAGGAATTCGTACTCTGTGTTTCCCACATGGCTTCCGCTGCCGAGCGGCTCCTCGGCGATCTCTCGTCACGCTTTCGCGCCATCGCAGCGCAGCCCTTCGAGCGCGCCGTCGTCCTCGGCACCGGGCCGCTCCACGGCGCCGCCACCGAGGCCGCGCTCAAGCTCCAGGAGCTTACAGACGGCCTGATCATAACGAAGGCCGAGACGTACCTCGGTCTCCGCCACGGACCTGAAGCCGTCATCGACGACCACACCCTGGTCGTGTTTTTCCTCTCATCCGGCAGCTCGAGGCAGCGCTACGAGCTCGACCTCGTGCGCGAGCTGGCCTCCAAGG
>DKEX01000125.1:0-5433 GCA_002452295.1 Firmicutes bacterium UBA6811
TCACTGTTTAGTTTTCAAGGAGCAACCTTTCGTATCACGACCCCGCCTTCGCCGGCCTTCTCGCCTACGAAAACCGCCTTGTCGCAGGCGGCAGTTGTAAATATACCACCTCAGCCCGAACCATGCAACCCTCGATCTCTGCGCATTGGCCTGTGTAGGCCGATTTGCGCCGAGAGGCGCTCTGAACGCTCGCGCATTCGCATCAATACGCTCCATTACGTCGCGGCACGGGGCCCCCGGGTACGAGTGCGGGCGGTCTACCAGCAACTCAACCCTGCGCGGTGGGCAGGTTGTGCCGGTCCGCGCTGGTCCGCTCCGAGCCGCGCCAGCCGGCGCCAATCTGCAGTGATCCGCGCTGCTCCGCGCCGGTCCCTGCCATCGGCGCCGGCCTGTGTCGGCCCACAGCGGCACCGATACCATACCAAGTATATACGCTGTGCCGCCAGAACTACCCTCTCATTATCTGCCGGGAGTGGAAGCCCGCGCTACAGGCTACCAGCAGCCGCCACCGCCCTAGACACGGCCGGCTACAACGTACTGCAGAGCGATGAGGAGCACCACTCCCGGGATCCCCAGGAAGCCGGCCACGAGGGCGGTCACCGGGTTTATGGCGACCGAGAGGCCGAAGAAGCCCCCGGCGAGGTTCACAAGCCATAGCAGGATGCCACCGACTATCGCGTTGTACGTCAGGCGAACGATGACCTTCAGGGGCACGTACAGGACGTAGGCTACCACGTAAAGGAGAAGAAGCCCAAAAGCGTAAGCCACAATGGTCGCCGCGTCCATGCCACGAGGCCCCTCCCCTCGCACGGTCTCTGCCTGGCGGGCGGGCGGGCGGAAAAGCCAGTCCTCCCGCTCTCCTATAGACTTATGTATGTGTCACCGGGTGGCGGTATGCACGGCAGGGGCGTTTTCCTCGCGGGCCTTCTTCAGCAGGTAGACGTATTTGCGTTCGGCGGCTCTCAGCGAGTATGTGGCGTAGTCTATGAGGTCGGGGTCCACGACCTGGTCGAAATAGGAGATGGCGCGGAGCCACTCCTTTCGGGCCGCCTCGGCGGCCTCCTCGAGTGTGGGAACGCTCGTAGCCTCGTGCGCCGCATCCCGGGCGTGGCGCGCGCGCACACCGGCGGACCAGCCCTGCACCTTCTCAAGCGCGGAGAGCGCCCGGGCAGCGCTCACGCCGAGGCGGGCGCCGGCCCTCGCTGCCAGCGCGCCAGCGCGCCGCTGAGCCTCACGGACTGCGCGAGCTGGAGAGGACGGTCGCTCCCGCTCTGCTCCCGGCCCTGGTATCGATCCTGGCCCCGCCCCTGGTCCCAGTCCCGGTCCCACACCTGGACGTGGACGTCGCCCTGAACCTGGACCCGGACCGGGCGCGGGCGCGTCCTGGACAGTGCACCCCGCGGCGTACGCCGCCGGGGCACCGGCGTCACTGCCCGTCCGCCGTGCTCCAGAGCGCGGCGGCGTCCCGTCGCCGGTCGCCACCAGGCCGTGCTCGTCTGTGGTTACCGCGAGGCCCCGCTCGTCCACGGTTGCTCCCATACTGCTCCCTCCAGACCGTCCCTCCTGGAACGGTTGTCCTCGGGATACAGTATGGTTCCTTCAGCGGGGGATTATGCCTTGCGCCTGGGCCGGGCCAGACCTGGCCGCACTAGGCCAGGCCGGATGGGGTCACACCGGGCCAGGCTGGCCTACATCTCCCGGCGCCCCTCGAGGGCCCTTGTGAGCGTGACCTCGTCCGCGTATTCGAGGTCGCCCCCTACCGGAAGCCCGTGCGCTATCCGCGTCACCTTGACGCCGAGAGGCTTGATGAGCCGCGCGATGTACATGGCGGTCGCCTCGCCCTCGATGTTGGGGTTGGTGGCGAGGATGACCTCCTTCACGCTCCCGTCCCTGAGGCGTTCCAAAAGCTCTCTCGTGCGGATGTCGTCGGGGCCGACGCCGTCAACGGGCGAGATGGCGCCTCCGAGGACGTGATACAGGCCGCGGAACTCGCCTGTGCGCTCGATGGCCATGACGTCCTTGGGCTCCTCTACCACCGCCAGCACCGACCGGTCGCGGGTGGTCTCGGAGCACATCTGGCACGGGTCGGCCTCGGTGATGTTGCCACACACCGAGCAGCGGAGGATCCTGTCTTTCGCCTCGAGCAGCGCGTCCGCGAGCCGCGCCACGTCCTCACGCGGGGTCTTGAGAACATGGAACGCGAGGCGCTGGGCGGTCTTCGGCCCGATGCCCGGTAGGCGGGTGAACTGGTCTATGAGCCTGGCAAGAGGTGCAGCATAACGTGGCATGAAGACGCATCCCCTTAAGACTAGAACATGGACTGAAGCCCTGGCAGGCCCATGCCCCCGGCCACCTTGCCCATCTCGGACGCCGCAAGCTCCTGGGCCTTGCGCAGCGCCTCTTTCACCGCTACGAGGACCAGGTCCTGCAGCATCTCCACATCGTCCGGGTCGACGGTCTCGGGCGATATCTCGATGGCGATGACCTCCTGGTGGCCGTTGGCCGTGACCTTGACCACCCCGCCGCCGGCGGTGCCTTCCACGGTTTTGCTTTTGAGATCCTCCTGCACGCGCATGATGTCGGCCTGCATTTTCTGAATCTGTTTCATCATCTTGCCCATGTTGTTGTTGTAGGCCACCTCACATCCCCCCGATATATCATTCGTTCGTTTCACCTGTACATTCTATCTATATCTATATCGCGCCCGGGGTTTCCTATATCTCGATCTTGAACACCCTGCCGCCGAAAACCGAAAGGGCTGCCTTCACGGCCGGGTGGTCCATGATCTCCGCCCTCGCCCTGGCGAGGCTCCGGGCGAATTCCTCATTCTGCCCATCGGGCGAGTCGGCCCCATTGCCATTGGCGTCGCCGTTGGCGGAGCCGTTGCCATTGCCACTGGCAGCGGCGGATGCAGATTCGGAGCCGGACCCGGAGCCGGAGCCTGAGCCGGAGCCGGCGCTGGCGCTGGCCCAGTCGCCAGCCCGGTCGTCATCGCCTGTGCCCTCATGGTCCGCTATCGCCTGGCCGTGAGCGAAAGGGCGTGCACCGCCACCGGACTTCGCCCCGGTCTCAGGCACGCCGTCGGCGTCCCCTTCCGGCGGCGGGGCGTCCTCGACCTCGGGCCAGGGCACGTCCTCGAGGGCGTGAGCGGTTTTCGTGCCGCCTCGAGGACCGGCGACCGGCGGGGCCGCGCGACCGACACCAGGAGCAGGCTCCTCGGCGCCGCGCCCTGTGTGGGCCGACGACTCACCCCGAGAGGGGGCTGGCTTCGCGCCCCCCTCTGCCTCTCCCTCCTGCTTGAAAGCCTGCGGCACAGCAACGCACCTTACAGCAAGATCCACCCCAACGACCTGCTTCAGCGCGCTCTGCACGGTGGCTCTGTAACGCTGGTCCGCCGCCTGGTCTCTCCGAAACTCGGTCGGGAACGCCACGGCAAGCTCCGTCCCGACGAGACCCACGGGTTTCGCAGCATCGTAGTAAGTCAGGACAAGTCCCTTGCCGGTCAGCGTCTGAAGAACCTCGCCCCACCTGGCCTGGATCTGCTCGAGGGTCACGGAGGAAAACTCCGCAGACGAACTGCCCGCGCCGGGGGCGCCCGCCGGGGCGCGGGGTGGCGCCTGAGGTGTGGTGGCCGCAAAACCTGTGGAAGCTGTCGGAGATGCCGAAGCTGCCGAAGCTGCTGGAGTTCCCGTCTCGACCCGACCCGTGTGGGCCTCAGGGCCGGAGGCCCGCGAGCCGCCCACCACGTGCATGTCAGCGGCGGTTCCGGCTGGAGGCGCCTCGGCCTCTCCCGGGCCCGGACTCGCCAGCTTTATGGTCGCTATCTCCACGGTGAGCAGCGGTGCCGCGGAGTACCGCATGTCAGCCTCGGCCGCGCTCAGCACGTCTACGGCGCGCAGTATGGCCTCCGACGACAGGGCCTTGGCCTGCCTCGTGAGATCTTCAATCGCCGCCTCGGGCGCGTCCACCAGGTCGGTCTTGAGATCGCACGCTCGCAGCACGAGAAGGTTCCTGAAGTGCTCGATGATGTCGCGCAGGAACTGGGCCGGGTCGTGCCCGCTCTCGACAAGGTCCCTCACCAGGGTGAGGGCGGCCGCGAGGTCCCTGCCGATGACGGCGTCGCAGAAGCCTGCCACCTTCCGGAACCCCGCCACGCCGATGGCGGCTACGGCATCGTCATATGTCACCGTGCTGCCTGCATAGGCCATGCACTGTTCGAGAAGGCCCAGCGCGTCGCGGGCCGCCCCCTGCGCCGAGGCGGCGATGAGCTTCACGGCATCGTCGGATATCTCGATGCCCTCGGAGGCCGCCACTTCGGCGATGCGCGACGAGAGCTCGCGGTTTGTAAGGCGCCTGAAGTCAAAGCGCTGGCAGCGCGACAGGATGGTGGGGAGCACCTTATGGGGTTCGGTAGTCGCCAGCACGAACACCACCCTGGACGGCGGCTCCTCGAGGGTCTTGAGGAGCGCGTTGAAGGCCTCCTGGGTGAGCATGTGGACCTCGTCGATGATGTAGACCTTGTACCTGTCCTCGACAGGCGCAAACTTCACCTTCTCGCGCAGCTCGCGGATCTCGTCGATGCCGCGGTTCGACGCGGCATCGATCTCCACCACGTCCATGGACCGGCCTTCCTTGATGCGCGTGCAGGCGTCACACGCGCCACAGGGGTCCGGCGTCGGACCGGCCTTGCAATTCAGGGCCTTAGCAAGCAATTTGGCAACAGTGGTCTTGCCGGTGCCGCGCGGGCCGCAGAAGAGGTAAGCATGGGATATGCGGCCTGCGGCTATGGCGTTTCGCAAGGTGCGCGTGACATGCTCCTGCCCCACGACCTCGGCGAACCTCTGGGGCCGCCAGCGCCTGTACAGCGAGACATACGTCACGTTTGCTCCCCCCTGCCGTTGCTTCTGAAGTTATCGCTATGTAGTTCGGGCCTCGGGCACCGATTCCTGCACTAGCCCCGCCCGTATTGTCCTGCAGCGCCGCGCCAGCTATGCGCGGCACCGAAGGTGCCATCCGCCGCCGCGGGCGCCCCCACCCGTGGATGCCGCCACGGTCAGCGGCATCGCGCCGGGGGCCGCTGCCGGACGGCCGATCTCATCAGCCTGAGGGCCGGGTGCAGGCTCTGCCGTCCGGACCCGGGACTCCTGACAACAAAAAACCGGCCCGCCGCAACACACGGCTCGACCGGCGACATCATGGTCGTGCACCCACCTTCGAACGTCCCTTCCGGGCGGTAACCTGCCAGCCGGCTCCGACCAGGCGCCCCCGCGGCACACGGAACATTCTGCTTACCGCTGCTACCTCCCGGTCCTGACGGGATTCACAGACATCCGTTGCGCAGGACCCAGCCATCCTCGCCACTTAACAGGGCCAGGCTCCAAAAGGGGACGGCCTCGGGTGGGAATTCGACCCCGCTATAGCGGGTTGCGGGTT
>DKEX01000125.1:5558-6350 GCA_002452295.1 Firmicutes bacterium UBA6811
GAGAGAGTGAGATTCGAACTCACGGGGCAGGGGCTACCCGCCCACTCGCTTTCGAGGCGAGCGCTTTAGACCACTCAGCCATCTCTCCGCGCGGTCCACGAGTTTCCTGCGCGCCGCCGGTCACGCGGCGCCGGGGTATCGCGACTGTCGTTTGTAGTTCTGTGATCGTGGTTGCAGTTGCAGTTGCTACTACCGCCTGCTCCCTGCTGCTCCCGGCCACTCCCGATTGCTCCCGGTTGGCCCCGACTGCCTCGGAAGCTACGGCTGCGGGGGATCGCGGAGCTCCGCGAAAAACTGCTGCAGCAGCATGGAGCACTCCTGCTGAAGAACCCCGCCAGTGACCTCCAGGCGATGGTTCAGAGCCTCGTGCCGCACCAGGTTCGTCACCGACCCGGCTGCGCCGGCTTTCGGGTCGGGCGCCCCGTATACAAGCCGCTCGACCCTGGCCAGCACCAGCGCTCCCGCACACATGGCGCACGGCTCCAGAGTGACGTACATGGTCGCCCCGAGAAGCCGCCACGACCCGAGGCGCGATGCCGCTTCCCTTATCGCCAGCATCTCGGCGTGGGCCGTGGGGTCTTGAAGCTCTTCCTTGCGGTTGTGAGCCCTCGCCACCACCTGGCCGTCGGCCACGATGATCGCGCCCACCGGAACCTCGCCCTTGAGGTAAGCCTTTTTTGCCTCCAGGAGGGCCCTGTGCATGAACATCTCATCATCCATGGGACGCGACCGTTCACCTGTTCATAATGATAACATCATTGACGGCCCACGGCAAGACCCCGCGCGCCACCT
>DKEX01000029.1:0-41493 GCA_002452295.1 Firmicutes bacterium UBA6811
GGGTGTCGGTTTCCCACTTGTCCGATATTGAGCGGGGGAGGACGAAACCCTCGCTGGAGACATTGACAGCGCTTGCCCGCTGCTACGGTGTAAGTATGGCGGACCTGATGGCAGGCGTCGACTCAGAAGAGGCATCGGCGCCTGCGCAGGTCCTCGGGCTAAGAGAACTGGTTGAGAAGCAGGAGATTCCGGAGGAATGGGTAGAGTTGCTCAGCCGAATTGAGTGGCGAGGCAAGAGGCCGCGGAGCGAGAATGAATGGATGATGCTTTACATGTTCCTCCGGAACCTGCTGGATCGTGACAACAGAGGGAAACCCTGATGCTGGGGAGCAGCGCTAGAAGAGTACTTCAAAAGCGCGTGTGCGGCTGCCAGTGATGCCTCCATGGGTTTAACTCCCAAGCTCAGCGGCATGAGGATTGGCCGATATGCGTGGCGCGGCTCGTCTTGGAGGAGACTTCCGGGTAGAATTCCATCAGGACTGACTGGTCCTAATCACGGCACGGGTCCGAGGTGAGGGTGCGGAGGCGAGAACCGTGATCCCGACAGTGTTCTTCCTGGGTGCAGGCGCGTCTGCTGCTGATGGCGCGCCAGTGATGTCAAAGTACATTGAGGCAATTGAGCGGTGCTTCAGCCACCGGACGGAGTGGCATCCGATTAAGGCGGCGCTTCAGGAATATAATCGCAGTATCTCTCACCCCGGCAAATATCCTGCTCTCAACGATTTTCTCACCTACCTGGATGATCATGTCGTGGCTCGTAAGCGAATTGATGGTTATGACCCACTAACGATACGCTTCAAGCTACTGCGATTGATGTTCGGTCGTCTCACCGAACAGGAAAGGCCACGTCCTCGTTTTACTTGGGGGCAGCACGCCGACGTGGCTCCAATGCCGGCGTTTGATGAGAACGACAACGGTGGGTCGGTGTCAGTGCAACCGGAACGTGCAAGGACTCCTGCAAACCACCGCCTTGCAAGACTCGTAGCTGACTTGGGTGCGAGGGCAGTCATCTCCACCAACTATGATCTCATCTTCGACCAGGCACTCGAAGATACCGGTGTGCGGCCTGACTACTCTACGGGGTACTCGCGAACTTGCGAGTACCGTCGGCAAATCAGACTCCTGAAGATCCACGGGTCCGTGAACTGGCTAGTGTGTTCAAAGTGCGGATCCATAGGCGTATGGGGGGACTCATATCCCACACAAGCGTTGTGGGCTGAAGAGCGTGTGTACCAGCTCTGTCCCCAATGTCGGTGTGCGGAGTGGCTTGATACTTTGGTAACGCCGACTCGACGGCGGTCGCAGGAACATCTTGCACTCAACCCAATCTGGGACACCGCACGAACAGAACTGCGCGGCGCAGAGCTCATCATGTTCATTGGGTATTCATTGCCTCCGGAGGATGAAGATGTACTAAGGCTCCTTCGCGAGGGCATCGATGAAACTGCGAGGGTACTGGTTGTAGATCCGAGTAGTGATACGGTTGCACACCGCGAAGATGTTTTTGGACGCTCTCGGGTCACGCCAATCCTCAGGCCCCTTTCAACGCACTTATGGGATGATCCCGAGGTGCGCGGTGCTTTGGAAAAGTTCGGGTTGGGTCGGAGCTAACAGAGGCTCAGGATCCCGCCACGCTCTGCTCTGAGAATTCGGAGGCAGGCAAGCCGCCGAGCGTGATACCGCAAACATCGACCCGAACCTCATCGAGCACGCCATCACTCCCCGCACGAAGGCCATCCTCCCGGTGGACGCCTTCGGCCAGCGGACCAGGCTCGATATCATCCGCGACATCGCGGACCGCTCCAAGACCTGTCTCGGACACGCGCCTCAGGGCTGCGCTTCCACATGTCCGTCCTGCGCCGAGTAGACTACTTTTCCTTTGGCGAGGATCTCGTCATGCAAGAATGTGCCGCGGACGCTCTCATCGATCTCCTCTGGGGAATACGGACGCGGCGAGATGTTGGTATCAACGTGCTCGGTAAGGAGTTTGAGCCCTACTGCCTCCTTGAAGCGGTCACGTCCGAGGTCCGGGGAGATGATAGCTACGTCTTCTACCGCGCTGAGTTCGGCTTCAAGGAGGGCGACTTCCCCGTGACCGAGTTCGCGGGGCGCACTGGCCCCGCCCAAGCGTATCTGCCTTTCGAACCCAACAGACGGGCGGCAATGCTTGACAAACACGTATGTCCTCTACATGCCCTTTCGAACTCCGACAGCCAGACGCTGTCCGTGCTTTTTCCTGACACGATATGGCGGAGGAGAATCCTTCGTTCCGTGGAAGCCTACTGTCCGAAGAAGGGGGATTAGTGGCGTCCGGGAGGTTCCGCCTCAGAAGGACATGGACAACAGAGGAGTCTTTTCGTCTAGCTCATCCATTGCACAATCCTGGTTCGGGTATGCACAGATTCTTGATTGACACTGGGATACATACTGTAAGATGGAGCTATCTCGCGATTCCCTCGAGTTGGGCGTTCCGGGTAACAAGATAACGAGTATCGGCTGAGATGCCATCGAGCTTGCTCTCGATGCGCGCGAACCTATCCTTCTGGACCTCTCGGTCATCGAATAGGGCGCGGGTCTTGTCCATAACCTCGCCCTCAATTCGCGATTCAAGCCTGAGCTGGCCCTTCTCAACCTCTCCGAGATGCGATTCAACGCCACCGAGCCGCAAGCCCAGTTGATCTTGGCCCTTCTCCACATCGCCGAGACGCGATTCAACGCCATCAAGCCGCAAACCCAGTTGCCCCTGGCCTTTCTCAACCTCTCCGAGACGGGACTCGACGCCGGCAAGCTGCGACGCGAACTGAGCCTGGCCATTCTCGACATTGTCGAGGCGTGCTTCCAGACGGCCTTGACCCTTCTCGATGCCCTCGAGACGCACTTCAAGACGACCCTGGCCTTTCTCAACGTTTCCGAGGCGGGACTCGACTTCACCGAATCCCGAGTCCAGCCGGGCCTGGCCCTCTGTGAGCGTTTGTAGCTGTTGGAGCACCACCTCCTGAAACTTTTCGTTATCCACGGTCATCGCTCCTTGAGAAGCCGGCTTGTCATGGCGCCGACAACCAAATTATACCATGAATAGGACCCGAGCACAACTCCCCTACGCCAGGGCTCTCTACTACTTCGGGGCTAACGGCGAGTCTGCGGTCTTGCCGGGCTGGATGCGATCAATGATCGGTAATCTCGCGACCTGCGTCATACCGGTGGTGGTCTCGATTAGCGCGGTGCCCATCGTGTTCCTGGCACTGGTCCATGCCATCACGCTCAGGAGTGCCGGGCGCAGGAAGCCATGAACCCTGATGGGTGACCGCCTCACACGCAGCCGGATCGGGCTCCCATTCTTCGCAACCAAAGTCGCGCAAGGCACTCAGAGTCTCTGCAGCAACTCCCGGCGCTATCCTCTGCCTGCGCGTGGCCACCCAGAGAGCGTTCGCGACTTCGTACCAGAAGGTAGGAGGCACAAGGAGCAACATACCTGGCTTGTCGGCTGCCCTGTCACGCAACTTGATGACGTCGTGAGTATCCTCCCCGGGAGGCACCCACGATAGGTCCACGGACGCGTCTACCACCACAGACTCCGTCAACTGCGGCGCCCCTCCTCCCGCATGGCTCTAATCGCAAGTTCCCGGTCCTGAAAGGGGCCTACGTTTACTAGCGGCGCGGGTTTGCGCCTTCCTTTTGTCTGAAGTGTGTCGCCACTAAATGTGCCAGAATGGTGTTGACAAATATGGCACGAGTGGTATAAATGGTTCCATGAAACGGGTAGCCACGGCGATGCATGTCGTCGCATCTCGTTGATCGCCTTGTCTATCTCCCATAGTTCCGGCCTTCGCACCCCTACGCCCACGGCCCGGTCATCGAGGCCCACTTCGACCAGCCTTGCTCCGGCCGCTCGTATGGCGTGATCGTAACCGTTGCGATGGCTCCTGCAAATGATCACCTCGCTGGGCATGTCATCCGTACAGGGCAACCTGTCCATTTTTGCAAGATCCAGGCCGGCTATGGCGGCAGCCGCCGCCATGGTCAAAGCCGCGGCCGCTCCTGAGGTCACGTATCCTGCTTCCGCGCCCGTGATCCCGCTGATCTTCCTTGATGCAAGCGCCTGCACTTGCTCTATGGGAACCATCTCACGCGAAGCTTCGCACATGGCCCGGAGGACCTCCTCAGGCAACATGCTGCCCCCTAGCCTCGTGCCAATCCCCAGTGCGTTGATGATGGGTGTAAGCCCGCAATCTTCGTAGATGCTTCACATCTTGAGCCTCCCTCGCTTCTCTGAGCTTACCTGCGCTCGTTGCTGCTGGCTATCAACCAACCTTGAGTCAGCCTCGCGCATGTCTACACATTGATCGAAGCCAAATCGCTCAGGATTTTCAACGACAGAAACCACTATCGTTTCAGTGCTTTGAACCGTCCTTTTCGGATGATATAATGAATTAAACGGAGTCCCCGGCGCTCCGCAGTGACCCGCCTCAGCGCGGGACGCCGGCAGACATGCGGGCAAATAGCGCTGCGTCGGGCAAAAGCGGTTACCTCACAAGGAGGGGTGACTGGTGGAGACCACCTTGACCTACCTGGAGGTCCTGTCTCGGGAGAGCAAGAAGCCCGAAGTTGAGATAATGGCAATGGCACTTCGCGCAGGCCTTCGGCAGTTGTGGCGTGAGCGGACCCTCGGCCGCTATCTACGAGGCGAACTCAGCCGCGACGAGGCAGTCGAGCTCGTGGGGATCGACTGGGTCGAGCTGGCGGAGCGGCAGTATGATGCGGCGAAGGAGGATCTCAAATGGGGGCTGGAGCAGTAGGTCCTGTCGTGGCGGACTCCAGCCCCCTCATCCATCTGGCAGAAATAGGCCTCCTGGGCCTTCTTCGTATGTTTGAGGCGGTTCATGCTCCTGGGGCGGTATGGTCAGAGACGGTAGGGAAAGGGTTAGCGGAAAATGCCATTGCCCAACTCTATGACCTCAGCAGCCTCTTCGTCACGCGAGCTATAGTAGACCTGGTCATTGATGAGCTCCGCAAGTCGTCAGGTCCTTAGCAACGACCGGCTCGTGCAAGGCTGCGATGCCTTCTTGCAGTCTAGCAGCGCCCCGAGTTAGTTTGAGGCACCACTTCGAAACCACCATACTTTCGGTTTGGTCGGAGCATGTATAACCAGGGACGCGGGGAGGCGAGGGTGTGGCTTTCCCACGAGCGTCTGGGCTACAACTACCGGATGGACGACCCTTCGGCCGCGCTCGGGGTCGCGCAGGTGTTGCGCATCGAGGGGATGGGTGCCGACGAGACCGGTTACGTGGCCGAGGTCCTCGAGCGGGCGCTGGGGGAGGCGTAACGGCAGTCAACGCAGTTGCGGGCCGGAAGGCACTGGGTGGTAGCCTTCGGGCTTCGCTGAGGATCGTATCGTCTCCAATGCAGGAACTCCCAGCGGTCTCCCGCTATGAGCACTGCCTCCTTATGAGGTCGATAATCTCCCATGCCACTCGGAGTGATTCTCCGATCTCCTCGTGGGGATACTCGGCAGGCGCACCCAAGGGATATCTGCTTTCGATGTAGTACTCGTTGATCCTATCGAGAGCATCCTCATAGTCCCGGAGGTTCAGTCCAAAGTCGCCTGCCTGGGACGCGAGGGTAATGAGGTCGTGGGTTTTCCTCAGGGCCCACCCATGCTTGAGCAGAAACCCCTTCAGGTACTTCTCCAGCGCTTGCCGGATGTGTACAGCAATCACGTCGGTGTAATGGTGCCTGTCATAGAGAAACTGCGCTACTTCGATATCGTGTGAGCCCTTGTCGAGCCGCTCACCATAAGCCCCCGGGCTATCGCTCATGGAGGACCTTCCCTTTCCCGAGGATCTCTCGCAGAAACCCGTCACCTTGCGCAAGGCGAGCTTCGACTTCTCGGGGGGCGTAGACCACCGGAGAAACGGGCACATTGCGGATGATGTCCCGCAAGAGGCGGCGCACCTTGAGCCTGCGCTCTAGGGGGCTGTCTGGATCATCCTTCACGATGCGGGGGCCCGATGCAAGGACTATGGTGAGGCCAAGGATCTCTTAACCAAACATGACACGGCGACTCACTGTGCCCCCCTGTTGCGCTATTCCAAAGGAACTGCGATCCCTTCGCGTCGCGTCGCGTAGCGCAGAAGAGTCCCTTGACCACGGCTTATAATGGGTATGGGCCTGTGTGGGTCGGCGCTGACCAGGCCTCAGTACGCCGGGGGGCGAGGCGAACCTGTCATGCTCTGAGAGAGGAGAAACAGCAGTGGCCTGTGGTATAATGACGACAGAGAGAGCTGACAATGAGGTGCCGACAGCAGCGCGCGACGACCGTCTTGCGGTCGGTGTACCCGGTTCAGATTATCCGAGTTTCCCTAACGCCGGAGTAAGCCAGGCTGGTGCCGGGGTAGGGTGGCGCGTTACGTTCTTGACTGTTTGCTGGCCGGCCCTGGGCAGGCGGGCAAGGAGGGGCCTATCATGGAACGCATGGAACTGCGCATATCACATGCGCTGAGCATGTTGCCTGAGAGCGAGAAGGGCACGTTTTCAAAGGCGATAGCGTCCTCAGCCAAGCTGAGGGTGGCTGTTCTTGAAAAGAGGCTGCGGGAAGCCCGGGCCATGCTCCGAAAGTTCGAAGATAGGTATGGCAAGGCTTACCCGGATTTCGAAGGGGACTTTCCTGACAGTGCTGACATGCAAAGCCACGAGGACCTTGCGGAATGGGCGTTTTGGGATCGGGTGGCAAGGGATTGCTTCGCCGCCATAGAGGGCTACAAGCTCCTGACAGGCCAGTGAAGGAGACTGCGGCATGGAGTTCATTGACATGCTGTTTGCCGAATTTGGTGACGTCGTATCAGACGTGGATATTCACTCAGTGTCCACTGAAGAGGAAAGCTACAGGTACATCAAGGTTACGGTCAGGCTTGCCGACGGAAGCAGCCTGCGGGTAAGCGAGTTTACTATCCCTGGCGAAGACCCCATTAGGTACAGCTACTACTGGTTAGATAGTGCCAACACCCTTATCGTCGGCTGTGACAATGCCCCCACCACAGAGGGGTCTCCACGTTTCCGCACCACAAGCATCTTCGCCGACAGGATAACGTGTTGCCGTCAGAGGAACGAAGCCTAAGGGATGTCCTGCACGAGATCCAGCGTCGTATCGGGGGAGGGGCCGGCCCACAGCCCACCCGCTAGTCAGCACGACGGTCCCAATGTGATCCCTTCTCAAGCCGCTCGACGTACCCTCCATATATCGTAATATACGAATCTCGCAGTAACGCATTACCCCTCCGCGGCCCGACTGTCAAGCCGGCAATGCCGTCTTCGCGAGTCCGATGGCGGGCCCTACCGGGGCGAGTCCGATGGCAGGTCCTAACGCGCTGTCAAGCCTTCGAAAAACAGGATTATGAGCCTGACGGGGCTTGGAACCGGGACATCGGCCACCACCAGGGCCCCGTAAACCGCAGCAAGAACCCAGACGACTGCGAACGCCGCAAGCTCCCTCCACTGGCGCCTGCGGACCAGGATGAGGGCCTCCGGAACTGCGATGGCGATCATGAAAGTGATAAAGCCTGCCAGCAAAGGTTACTCACCTTCTCGGGGGCCGCGCGGCGCGGTCGTCGAGGACAGAACCAGCCCCGGCCGGACGACGACTGTCTCGACGGTGATGTCTACTGGAATGGTCTTGAAGATCTCGTCCCACCTCTCGGCCGCGAACTCCTTCCATACCCTGGGGTGCTTCCTGTATACGGCGTTCCCGAACCCGAATATGTCAGACCCCAGTTCTTGCGCCCTCGCAATGGCCATCTCCATATCGTTCCTGAGGACCGCAGAAAACCTTCTCCGAAGCGACCGGATCGCCTCGGGGTCGCGCAGGTCCAGGGTCCGGCCGTCCCCTTCCGGGGTGGTCTGGTCCTGCACACACCCCCAAGCCTTGACTTTGACTCGCATCCTGATCCTGTCGCCCTCGACTACGGGTTCGACCGTTGATTTTGCTCCAAGCAGGCCTATGGTGACCAGGCCTTCAACTCCCGGGGTTTTCACGAGGATGGGTCCTCTCTGTCCTCTTCCCGTGATCCAGTTCCAGCCTCTCGCCTCGCGGATATCGAGCCACCCCACCATCTTCTCACCACGGAACGCCGCTCCCCCAGACACCTCGGCCGGAGGTCCGGGGGAGGTCACCGGGGATGGGCTCGGGCTAGAGCCCTTGCTCCTGTTGGGGCCTTCGCTTTGGAGCAGCTTGACTCTGGGGAGCGTCATCTCTTCGCCGGGCCTCTCGAGCAGAACAATCTTCGCCAGCAGGGGACCTTCAGTTATCACGGATCGCTCCGCCCTGAGAAGCCTGAAGAGCCGCGATAGGCCCATCGCGGCCGTCATCTCCAGCGGAAACTCAGCGTCCAAGAGTTCTTTCAGGTCCCCCTCCACTATGGCTACGTGCACGCTCAGGCGCAACTGTCGTTCCCTTTCAAACAGGTCGATGATGGGGCCGATCCCATGCCTTGCCAGCTTCTCCGATAGAAGGAGGAATTCGAGGTGGGATAAGCTTATCAGCCTGGTGGTGGTCAAGGCGAGATTCCTGATGGCTTCAAAGGGCGTATGGCCTTTCACAGAGTGCGTCCAGAAAGTACGCTTGGTCCCCCTTCCACCGCCAGCAGTTCCGCCTGTCGGATCCCCTCCGGCCCCGCCTCCCCCTATGGCTGAAGGGTTTGAGAGCTGGGCTACCACCTCGTAGAACCCTTCTTCGTCCATGTCGAAACCCAGGGCGAGCACGGGGACCAGTTCCTCAGGCTCCCTTCGGTCCCAACACCCTGTGAGCAGAATTGCCACCAGGAACAGCATGATGGTTCGCTTCAGTGCCCCGCCCATCCTGGTGCCCTCCCGCCCATCTCAGCGCCTTCCTGCACAGCGCGGCGGCTTGCCCAGGAGGGCCCTGATCACGTACGCTCCCCACAGGAGTGCGTATGGAATGAGCACAACGAGAGTGATGTACGGGAAGATCACGTTCGGCTTGAACAGCCTGAGCACCTCGAACATGTCCTGGTAGGCATGAATCGCAAGTATGACCCATATCACGGCCATGGGCGCGACCAGAACACGGTAGTCCTCCAGCCCCAGGAGTTGAGACAGCCCTCGCGCCCCGGAGTAGAGGAACACCGACACGTCGATGAAAAGGCCGAATCCCCACGCCACCATGCCAGGCGCCTCGAGCCGCTCCAGGAACCGGGTCAACACCGTGGATCTCGCCACCTTAAGAAGGGGGAAGATGGAGTTGGAACCCAGGTTTGGCCCGAGTACTCCAACCACCACAACCGCTGATACGATGAGCACGAGCCCCGAGAGCGCTACGGCAAGGGCGGCCGAAGCTGCCGCCTTCCGGGGTGCCACAGTTGTCGGGATAAGCATGGACAGAGACAGAAACTGGGCAGCGATAGCAGTGGGCGTGACCGCTCCCGAGAGCACCGGTCGAACTCCCCTTGCAAGCACCGGTTGGAGGTTTCTTGGATCGAAGGACTTGAGTCCCACAACAAGGTTCATTATCACGAACAGCGAGAAGAATCCCACGAGCGCGTCAGCAGCTCTGCCAATGGTTTCTATCCCGAGGTACACGGCGAGCGCGGAGGTCGCAACCATGGTGGCCGCCATGAAGGCAAGCGGCGTCTGGGGCAGGAAACCCGCATCGAGAACCTCCGCGTATATCCTGACGTCCGTCGCCGCGATGTGCAGAAAGAGCCACAGGAAGCCCAGGGACACCGCGGCGCCGACGAACCTGCCCAGAAGCTTCTGGCTGTACTCCACCACAGTCAGGTCCGGGAACCTTACGCCAAGGCTCCCGATGACGAGGACGATCACCAGGGTCGCCACGAGTGTGATCATCGCCGAAGCCCACGCGTCCTGCGCCGCAGCCCCTGTGGTCAGGACGGGAAGGGTCGCGACGACAACGGTCGTCCGCATCATGAAGAGCATGAAGAGCAACTGGCGGTTCGCTATCTTCTCCGCCGCCATTTTCCGCCGATCCCCCTCCCCGGTTTCTCCGTTTCTTCTTTCTCTATACCCGGCCTCGGCATTTGCCCTTTGGCCTGGCGGACAGGTTCCCTCGCTCCCTCCAGAAGAGGTCTCGTATCCATGTACCACCGCCACGCCCTGCAATATAGATCCTTCAAATCGCGGACCACGAGCGGCGCCATGGGGCTCAAGAATGGGTACCCAAACGACCGCAGGCTCGCCAGAAGAAGTACCAGCACCAGGATCCCGAACTGAACCCCGAAAAGCCCGAAGGTGCCGCCCAGTATGATGAAGATGAACCTTGTAAGCCTTGCTGCTATGCCGAACGAGAAGGTTGGTACGGTGAAGGACGCGATTGCGGTCAAGGCAACGATTATGACGACCGGTGCTGAGACGAGCCCGGCCCTTATGGCGGCTTCGCCGAGCACGAGGGCCCCGACTATCGTCACGGCCGGGCCGATGGCTCGGGGAAGCCTGATGCCGGCTTCCCTCAAGAGCTCGAAGAGGAGCTCCATCATGAAGACCTCGGACACCACCGGGAAAGGCACGCCTTCTTTAGCCGCTGTGATCCTGAGAAGAAGCTGGGTCGGCAACAGCTCCTGGTGGAACTCCAGGACGGCGACATAAGTTCCGGGAAGTAGGATAGATGATGTAAAGGCCACGTGCCGGAGAACTCTGAGAAAAGCGCCTATCGGGAGCTTCTCGTAGTAGTCATCTGGAGCCTGGAGCAGCATGGGCAAGCTCATCGGCACGACCAGCACGAAGGGGGTGCCGTCCGTGACGATGCAAACCCTGCCCTCCAGGAGCATGCTTACCGCCCTGTCGACCCTCTCGGTCCTGAAGACAAGGGGGGATACCGCGAACGGGTTATCCTCGATGAAGTTCTCGATATCGCCGCTCTCGATAATGCCGTCTATTTGGATCCGGCTTACCCGCTGGCGCACCTCCTGGACGAGCTCCTCACTGGCGAGCCCCTTTATGTAGGCGATGGCCACGTCGGTCCGGGTGAGGTGACCCAGGATGAAGCTCTCGACCCAGAGGTTGGGCGACTTTATCCTTCTCCTCAGGAGCGCAATGTTCGTGCTGATGCTCTCGATGAAACCCTCCCTCGGCCCCCGTATCACGGTCTCAGCAGAGGGCTCCTCGATGGCCCTGGTTTTGAAGCCCTGGGTAGCACAAATGAGGGCTTTCGGGGTGCCGTCGAAGATCACAGCAGAGTTGCCATTGACCAGGCCATCCCAGACCTCGTCCAAGGTGTTAACCTCCCTGCCCTCGGATGACTGGAGCAGCCTTTGCTTGAACTCGTCGAATATGTCTCGCTTTGAAGCCGACCCAACGGGCGTCTGGAAAGTCCCGAGCCCGAGCGTGCGGATGATGTTCTCTACCAGGCTGCTGTCGGACAAGCCTTCGAGGTGCAGAACGGCAGTGCCGATTTGCCCTTGACCGACCTTGAGTTGGCGTATCATCAAGTCCTTCGACGGCCCGACAACCGTCCTGATCGCGTCGAGGTTGTCCTCAAGGGAACGTTCGAGGGGAAGTCGTCTCTCGATTGCCTCCCGCTGGCTGATGTCGAGTCGGTCGTTGGCGAGCTCAGCCGCTTCGTTCTTCGCTTTGCCGCTGAGGAGTTTTCGGAGCCACCTCATCCGTGTCTCAAGCCTCCGGCAAGAAGTCCTTCGTCGACTGTATGTTTCCACGGTCACCTGCAAACATACGTTTACCGGTTACCCGACCCGACTGGTGTGAAGGGGAGAACGCCCTATCGACGGAGCTCGCCCTGCGCGTCTTGATGAAAGAGCATCACGCTGGCCGGAGCTGGCTAGATGAAGCCGATCCACCGACCCGACGAGTCTACGTGTGACACTTCTGAAACATCCCACATAGCCTGATATCGGCATACGACAGGTTCTGATAGAACCTAGAATGCCAAGGAGGGAGGTAAGAGAAGATGGATGAACAGGAAATCAAGAAGCCTATAGATGCGGGCATCGTTCCCCACCCTCTACTCGGATCGCTCCAGCACTTCGGAGATCTCGATACGCTGTGTATCGCCGTCGAGTTCGAATGCGACGGGTGCTGCAAGAAGGCCCTGAACGCGAGGATCGTGGCGATAATCAGTGGCTTCCTGATTCTCGTGGGCTTCGGAGGCGCCTCGATCGTGGTGAAGACGATAAGCGGCGGACAGCTCGTAGAGAGGGAGCTGGTCAGGGCTATCGTCATCCCGCTCGACAGGGTCTGCAGCATAGAGGTCGGCGCTGTGCAGATATAATCACAATGATCACAGCAACTGCCATTGAGTCCCTGGAAGCGGGGGGGCCGCCCTCTTCCTCACTGGTAGAGCCCGGTCCCGTCAGGGCCGGGCTCCGTCTTTGCTGACCAAGGCGAGCGTTTTCGGAAGGTCGGCAATGGCCTTCGCTCCCGCCCTCGCCGTCACCGCCCTGGAATGCGCAAGGCCCTCGATGTCGAGCGACACGACAAGTCGTGCAGCTCCGCGAAGCCCCTGTGGACACCCCCGATGCCGCCTGGGCCCCAACGGTTCCGACGGATCCGACGATGCCGTGGGATTCTTAGCTTCGTCACCGACCCGGGTTCCCTTCTGTCAACTGCGCGGCGTGCGCGACGCAGGCCGCGCCCCGAACTGCAAACTGGCCCGCGGCCCGCTGGTCAACCTCCGGCCGGGCCGGCATGGTCACCGGGGTGATCGCGATATCCGGTGGCGTGGTTGAGAGCTAACCAGTCGCGCAAGCCCGGCATTGGGAAAGTGACCATCTTCGCGCGCCAGATGGCCATGAAGTTGCCACCCTCGCCGCCGGTGCCGCCGAAATGGTCACGAAGTAGCCACCGTGAGTGCCGGGGTGGCAGAAGACTGGCCGGCTTCGTGCGCCGGGTGGTCGTAGCATGACCACATTCGGCCGTGACGCCGCGAAAGTGGTCGCAGAATGACCACGATGACGACTCAAGTGGCAAGAGCCTGACCATCCGCGCGCGGCAGGTGGTCACAAGGTGACCAGTCCTTTCAGCGTCCGCGCGCGGCTGGTCGCAAAGTAACCATCACCGGTGCGCGACCTGGTCGCGAAGCAACCACTTCCACCCGCGGGCGCAGGGGAGGTTGAGGCGTGAGGGGCATCCGCATCGCCGACTGGGGCCCGGCGCCATCGGTTCCACTGGTGTAGTGGCAGACCGGCGGCCTATATGAGATAATCACCGGTGGGAGCGAGAAGGAAGTCGCTGGAGGAGAGAAACACGCTGGAAGAGAGAAACACAAGGAGCGTGGGAGCAACGGATAAGGCATTTAGGCTAGAGAGTGTTCGGAGCGTGGTAGGCCACTTGAAAGAACAGGGCGAGATTGTAGCGTGCTACGAGGCGGGCCCGACGGGATATGGACTTGCGAGGGTTCTTACGGCTTTGGGTGTGAAGTGCGTGGTTGTGGCCCCGTCCCTCATTCCGAAGAGGCCAGGGGGGGATCGGGTGAAGACGGACCGAAGAGATGCCAAGAGACTGGCGGAGCTGCTTCGGGCTGGGGAGCTTACCCCGGTCTGGGTGCCCAAAGAGGAGGATGAGGCCCTAAGGGACCTTGTAAGAGCAAGAGAGGACCGGAAAGAGGATTTGCTGAGGGCAAGGCATCGCGTAACAAAGTTCCTACTCCGTCACGGGATATGAAGGCCCGAGGGGATGAGGTTGTGGGGAGAACCTTACCGCGCATGGCTGCGTAGCCTCGGATTTGACGTCAAAGCTAACGTTGTGCTTCGTCCAGCCACCGAGTCCCCACCGGACTATGCGGTGCGGTGCCATACCGAATACTCAGCCCGATCCCGGGGCTGTTACACGCAACGTGGTGATGTTACAGTGCAACGCCCGCGGAACGCCCGCCGCAGTCATCGGGAGCTGTAAGGACCTGGAGGCGATGGGTGCTCTCGGGGTCACGCCGGACTGCGGAGCGGGTACGCATCTTGCTTTCTGCACTCACCGGGCGGCGCCATGCGCGGCGGGGCTGGGACCGGTCACTTTCGCCGCCGGCATGCCCCAAGCACACCTAGGCCGCCGACTACACCGGTGAGGATATGCAGCGACGGCCTCGCGGCGGACTGTGAAGAAGTACCAGATGATCCACAGATTCACAGAAGGTGTCGACACCCTGTCAGGAGAACTATCTTCCATAAGGACAAAGCGGCTGAGTAGAGTTGCAGGTAAAAGGCGTTGATGTCAGCACGAGCCGCCGACGGTGTCAACGGCAGGTATACGGATTTGCGGACAAAGGCGAATTCCTCGTCCAAGCGACAAGCTTGCGGAAAACGTGCTGAAGATCCATCTACCCTGTTTGAGGGAGGGCCAGGACCTCCCCTCGCCATACGTGTGGGCACGACACCGCGACAAAGTGAGGGATGAAGATGGCGCTACAGAAATCAGAGCTGTCTACGATGCCCGGCCGATACAACGTTAGGATTGAGAGTGCCTGGAGGAGGTTTGTTGAGACCGGAGAGGTGGACTCGTCCGTTGTAAGGCCCATCATCGCGGTGTCATGGAGGAGATCGAGGCAGATGGGCCTTGATCCCTACGACCAGAAGTGTTTTACGCGCCTAGACGATGCGCAGTTGGAGACGCGTCTCAGGGCCAAGAAGGAGCTCATAGACACGGCCTCGCCGTTCATGAACCTCCTCTGCAAGCCCATAGAAGGTTCGGGGTTTAGAGTGGACCTGACGGACGACGAGGGGTACCTACTCAAGGCCATGGGCGATCAGAGCATCCTCGAGGAAGCCGAGATGCTTCAGTTTCTACCGGGAGCCAACCGGCATGAGTCGCGCGTCGGGACCTGTGGGATAGCTCTCGCCCTGGCGACCGACACACCGATCCAGGTGGCCGGTGCGGAGCACTACAACTTCCACATACGCAGGTGGACGTGCTCGAGCGCCCCGATCCACGACTCCAGCGGAAAGATAGTCGGGGTGCTCAATGTCACCGGCCACTGGAGCCTGGTACACAAGCACACCCTGGGCATGGTCATAGCCGCCGTGGAGGCCATAGAGCGGCAGTTCATCCTGAAGAACCTCGCCGATGATCTGGGAGCCATGAACGAGTTCCTCAAGACCGTGATCAGCTCCATAAACGATGGGATCATAGCACTTGATGATCGATCATTGATCACCCATTTTAACTGCGTCGCGGCGAAGATCCTCCAGTATAGCCCCGAAGAAATCGTGGGCCGGACGGCTCGGGAAGTTTTCAGCATCCACCCGGAGTTTCAGGAGATCTTGAGCGCTCTGCACGACCGTGAGATCCAGGATAGAGAGGTGGCAATCAGAGGCAAGCACGGCTCAACAAGGTGCTTGGTTTCGGCCAAGCCCATCAGACGTGGGCCTGATAGCATCTCGGGCACGCTCATTACCATAAGCAAGATGGACAGGGTGCGGAAACTCGTGCATCACCTCGTGGGAACACAGGCGCGCTTCACGTTTGACGACATCATCGGCGAAGACGAGGAGTTCAAGAAGGCTCTGGACCTCGCGAGGATATGCGCGACCACTTGCTCGAGAGTGCTTCTCCAGGGCGAAAGCGGAACCGGGAAGGAGCTCATCGCGCAGGCCATACAGAACGCCAGCCCGCGAAGGGATGGGCCTTTTGTGGCTGTAAACTGCGCCGCAATGCCTCGCGACCTCATAGAAAGCGAGCTCTTCGGGTACGAAGAAGGCGCTTTCACAGGAGCTAGAAAAGGTGGCAAGCCCGGGAAGTTCGAGCTCGCCGAGGGAGGCACCCTCTTCCTCGACGAAGTCCAGAGCATGTCCCTGGAGATGCAGGCCAAGCTGCTAAGAGTGATCGAGGACGGCCAGGTGGTGAGGGTCGGTGGAAGCGAGGTCATTCCCGTTAACGTACGGATCATCGCCGCCACCAACCAGGACCTCGCCGTCGAGATAAAGAACGGCAACTTCCGCGAGGACCTGTTCTACAGGTTGAATGTGGTGACGATAGTCATCCCGCCGCTCCGCAAGCGTAGGGTGGACGTGCCACTCCTGGTCGAGCACTTCCTGAAGAAGGCCTCAGTCAACATGGGCGAGTCCGTCACAGGTATCGAGCGTGAAGCTCTCGATTGCCTGTGCGCGTACTCCTACCCAGGCAACGTAAGAGAGCTCGAGAACATCGTCGAGAGGGCGGTTCTCATGGCACGCGGCCATAGAATCGCCCTGGAGCACCTACCCGATAAGGTGAGAGCGACCGAACCCCCTCTCAAGGTACGCGAAAGCGGTTACTACGGAGACGGCCCGGCGCTTTCGCGGGAACTCGTCCCCAGGGACGATGAACAGGCGGGAGCGTCGAAGGTCGATAATCCCTACGAGCCGCCCCTGGTCTCCCTGGGCGAACTCGAGAAGATGGTCATACTCAAAGCACTGAAGACGACCGGGGGGAACATTTCGCGTGCTGCTAGAATGCTTGGCATGGGGAGGAACACCCTGTATAGGAGGCTAAGCTCGTTTTCCGCAGTAGAAAGGCCGAAGATTCATAACATATAGTCCGAATATTCCGAGAAGGTACGTACCATGCCACTGTCGAATAGAGCCTCATACTGAAAACGCGAGGCTGGTCAACGTGGCTCTCAAGAACCCCCAAAAACAGCATCACGGCACCTTCAATCCTTACCCATCGGGGGTCTTCAGACGCTACGAATCAAAGGTCATCGGCAACCTGTTGCTGCTAAAGCCCCTGATGTACTTGCTTGGGCTGGAAGACATCGTGGATAGCATCTGCCCCCTCTCCTCCAACAGAGCCCGGGTGTGGAAAAGCGTATGGACGCATTCTTCACCGGCCCCCTACGCAAGTACAGGAGAATCTATAGCCCAAGGGTTGAAGGCGACGACGGCAACCTCGCTCTGACCTGGTCCGTTGATGAGCAGGCCCTCGCCAGGCTACAGGCGCTGGACGGCAAGTATGTGGTGGTATCAAACCAGATGCGCCCCGCTATCACCGCTGCCGAGATATTCTACACTTCGAGGAAACGAAGCCGCATCGAAACCCGCATGAGATACCTCAAAAGCCAGCTAAAGGTCAGGCCCGTCCTCCTGGAATCGGCCTTGAGGATAGAAGGAGTCGCGTTCGTCACAAACCTCGCCCTGGTCGCCTACTGCTTGCTCGAGCACATGCTCAAGAAGGCTGGGATAGACGAATCAGTCCGAGAGCTATTCCTCAACTTCGAGGATATCGCCCTAACCAAAGCCAAGCTACCTGATGGCACCGAGGTGAGCCACGTCGAGAATGCGCTGCCGTTTCACTACCGCACCCTGCAGAATCTCGGCCTTCTCGTCGGAGAATACCAGCCCCCTCCGACATAACCACGTTCAAGAGCCCCGCCGTGGGCCTAATTGAGCATGCTCCTACTGCGGAATATGAGCTAAGAGAATACGACATCTCCAGAGCGGTATGAGGAGAGCTCAGCCGGGCTGTGCCCGAAGCGCCGCTGCTCTACACCGATGGTGTTCCATGCTGGCACACTTATGTGCCGCAGTGGGGCGCACCTGTTCCATGCCGGCACACCTATCTCCTCATGGCAGACATCCGTGTGGCGCGACCGCCGGGCTCCAGCGTCAGGCGTCAGTGGCGGAAACATGGGACATGCGCCGCGTTGACCATAGCAACAGCCGGGGCTGCCTCCGGCCTCACTGAGCCCAGGCTGCCGCAGAATGAGTTGGCATGCATGCTGCAAGTGCAATGACAGTGGATGGGCTGGCATGTTGGGGAAAAGCTAGCGCACAACTCACCTTTATGAGGGAAGGGGGGATCGGCGGAACGACGAAGGGGGGATCGGCGGAACGACAGGGCAGCGGTGCAGCAGATGGGCACTCTACAGGCAGGGCAGTTGAACCCGCCGCGGGCCGTTCGACAAACGTCGAACGGATAATTATTGACGGAGGTGGATGTTGTGTTGCGTGCCAGACGGACTATCGGAGTTGCCGCGTTGATCATTCTGCTGGTGGCCTTAATGACCTGCGGAGTGGCGGCCCAAACACGTGACAAAGACCTTCCCGCACCGCGGGTGGTCAAGGGCCGTCCCCTGGTTGTTGCGTTTGTCACGAAGGGTTTTGAGTCCGAGGCGACGCAGAGAAACTACGCTCAGTTCAAGATCGAGGCGGCCTACAGGGGCTGGAAGATTGTCGAGGTCACCAGTACGATGGAGAAGGCCAGCGACGCAGTGCGCGCGGCGATTGAGAAGGACGTAGACGCGATCGTGGGTGTGTACCAGTACTTCGACTACTGGCGCGACGAGGTCATGATGGCCAGAAAGAAGGGCATAGGCGTGTACTCCATCGACACCGAGATCAAGCCCGGTGTCATCGTGTGCCCGCGCCAGTTCGACGGAGCCGCCGGCGCCCGGGTCATGGCCACCCTGATCGACAAGATAGGATACAAGGGCAACGTGGCCATGATTGCGTACCACATGCACGAGGGAGTTGACCGTCGGAATGCGGCCGCCGAGGCCATAGCTCGCTGGTATGAGCGGAAGGGCGTCAAGCTGGTCGAGTATCAGGACGTTACCTACCCCGGTTACGATGTCCAGGCCTATAACATCGCGCAGACCTGGGCACAGAAGTACGGCGGAGACCTGGACGCGATCTTTGCCGGGTTCGACATTCCTGCCATATTTGCAGCACGCGCCTACCAGGCAGCTGGCTTTACCGCCGCCGACGTCGTCTGCGGAGGCATCGACGGTGGCAAGCAGGCCCTGGCCGCGATACGCGATCCCAAGAACCCCTTCAAGGTCTCGTTCTCTCAGCCGTTCGAGCTGTACACGCACACCACGTGTGAAGTGATAGACAAGATCCAGATAAAGGGTGTGTCGATAGACAAGGCCCTGGAGAGCGTTGGAGCGGATCCCAAGACCGGCAACGTCTTCCTCGAGGGCATGCTGGTCACCCCGGTGAACGTGCCGCCTGCGGGCGCCACGTACTATGACCTTCACCGCTACTACGGGGAGGACCCGAAGAACCCGGACGCTTGGGTGAACTGGTACAAGAAGGTCAAGCTCGAGCCCTATAGGACCTGATGCCTGTGTGAAGAGGAGGGGGACTCCCCTCGACCCGGAGGGGGGTCTCCCTCCCCAAGATGTCAATACGTAAAGGAGACCGGGCGAGCATCATGGAAAAGCCATTCGTGCTGGAGCTTAAGGGTCTAACAAAGCGATTCCCCGGAGTCTTGGCAGTCGACCACGTCGACCTCGCCATAACACAGGGCGAGGTACACGGCATAGTCGGCGAGAACGGCGCCGGCAAGAGCACGCTCTGCAACATGATCACGGGGATCTTGACTCCTGACGAGGGGACGGTCAGCTATTTCGGTGAGACTGTGAAGTTCAAACACCCCAGCGAGCCACTGCACCTGGGCATCAGGATGGTTCACCAGGACCGGAACCTGGTTCCGTACCTCACAGGCGCCCAGAACATTTGCCTGGGGGAAGAGCCGCTCGGCGGCCTGCTCATCGATGAGAAGGGAACCATGAGACTGGCGGAGGAGGTCAGGAAGCAGGTCGGCGTGCGGGTGCGCCTGGACGTGCCCGTTTCCTACCTGAGTGCCTCCGGTCAGCAGATGGTCGAGATACTACGGGCGGTTTTCCGCCAGCCTAAGCTATTGATCCTTGACGAGCCGACGGCCAGCTTGACCAAGGAAGACGCCGAGGGGCTCATGAGCGTCGTCAGGACTCTCAAAGAGCAGGGCATTACCACCATCTACATCTCGCACAAGTTGGAGGAGGTCCTCTCGCTGTGCGATCGGGTAACGTTCCTCAGAGACGGCAAGAAGGTAGACACCCGTGAGGCATCGACGCTCGACAGAGCCACATGTGTCCGCCTCATCGCCAATAGAGAGATCCAGAGCTTGTTCCCGCCGGTACGCACGGTGGCTGGCGGGAAGGATGTCCTCAAGGTAGAAGGGCTGACCGATGTCACAGGACGCATCCAGGACATTGAGTTCAACATCCGCGAGCGCGAACTCGTCGGCTTGTATGGACTCGTGGGCGCCGGCCGCACCGAGTTCGTGGAGGTCCTGTTCGGTCTCCGTCCGCGCAAGGAGGGCTCCATACAGTTCCTAGGTGAGGACATCAGGCCCGGCACCCCAACCATGGACATGATCAGAAAGGGAGTCTTCCTGACTCCGGAGGACTCCAGGAGAAAGGGCCTGTTCTACGACATCTTCAACCTTCGGAAGAACATCACCATAGGGCAACTCGATCTTCTCGCGAGCGGCCTGCTCGGCCTCATCAGCGAGCAAGCGGACAGGAACAAAGCCGTCGAGGCCGCGGGGGAGTTGAGCACCAAGTACTCCGACATCGAGCAGTCCATAGACGAGCTGAGCGGTGGCAACAGGCAGAAGACGATAGTCGCTCGGTGGCTGTCGAGGCCGGGCAAGAAGCTCTTCATCATGGACGAACCCACGCAGGGCATAGACGTGGGCACCAAGTTCGAGATATACGCTCTCCTGCGTCGTCTGGTCGAGGAAGAGGGTTTGTCGGTCATCTTCATCTCATCGGAGCTGCCCGAACTGCTCGGAGTATGTGACAGGCTGTATGTCTTCAAGAGAGGGAAGATAGCCGGCGAGCTCACGCGCGACGAGTTCAGCCAGGAGAAGGTCGTGTCGCTGGCGATGTGAAGGCCTCTCGATGCGCTGGAGAGGCTTCCAATCTTGCATAGTAGAGAGGCTGCTACGGAGGGGATTGACTGTGAAGGGGAAAATCCAGAAGTTCCTACTACACTACGGGGTGCTGGTCTCTGCAGGGCTGCTGTGCGTGTTCTTCGCCATTCAGGAGCCTAGGTTCGCCACGATGAACAACATACTCAACCTTCTCCGTGAGATGGCCATACTTGGGCTCTTCGCTCTGGCGCTGACCATAGTCGTAATCACCGGGGGATTCGACTTGTCCTTCGCCTCTGGTGCCACGATGGCGGGCATTGTCGGGTTGGTCCTCATACGCGAATTCGGGTTTTCGATCTACAGCGGGTTTCTAATCGTGTTCGTGATAAACGTCGTCCTTGCGGCGTTGAAGGGTCTCTTCGTAGTCCAGTTCGGCATGCCTGCCTTCATCGCCACCCTCGGCGTGAGCACCCTGTGCATGGGAGTGTCGAGGCTATTGACCGGCGGCACGACCTACTTCGCCGCTGAATGGCCCAAAGGCTTCGAGGTGCTGGGTAGGGGCGAGATCGGTCCGGTGCCTGTTCAGGTCATCATCCTCATCGTGTTGGGCCTGATGGCCATGGTAGTCATGGACCGGATGCGGTTCGGCAGGTACGCTTACGCGGTCGGTGGGAACACGCAGGCTGCGCGCCACGTCGGCATCAAGACGGAACGCACGAGGTTCCTGGCGTGGTTGCTCGCCGGGGTACTCTGTGGAGTGGCCGCGGTGGTGCTCATCTCCATGCTGGGGGCGGGCAGCCCCGAAATGGGAGAGGGCTACACCATGCCGGCGATCGCCGCGATGTTCCTCGGCTGCGTGGCCTATCGCGAAGGTGTGCCGAACATCCCAGGTGTTCTCACCGCCACGGCCGTGCTGGCCATCCTGAGCAACGGGTTCGTCATGATGGGCATGAGGTTCTACTGGAAGGACGTCATGCAGGGTCTGGTGCTCCTTATCGCGGTCGGCGTGGTCTCGGTGATCAAGCGAGGAAAGCTCTACGAAGTCATAGCAGGATTCTAGACACAGCCTAAAGCGCAGGTCGTCGTTTGACGGGACTCGAGTCTCCGTCCGTCTCGCAGACGATGCTCGCGACATTGCCCCCTGGCTGAGTTCGTAAAGAGACCTGACGTGGAATCCTCAGAGTCCCCCTACGATCCTCTCATCCAGAGGGAAACGGATGAGAGGATCGTATACGGTTGGGGCTTTTGCAGGACAACCTCGTCATCACGAATCCGATGGCCTGAACCGATAGACCAAATGGCCAGATTCCTCTGGCGGGAGGTATGAGAATGCTGAGTGAGGCACCCGAGCAAGTTGCGGAGATGCTGAGACAGAAGTCCATGGAGGCCCGGCTGTTGCTGATCAATACCTTGCACGAGTCGGGGGGCGGGCACTACGGAGGTTGCCTGTCAGAGCTCGACATCCTGGCCGTGCTGTATAACGGCATTCTAAACATCCGGCCGGACGACCCCGAGTGGGAGGGACGCGACCACTTCATCCTCAGCAAGGGCCACGGGGCCATCGGGCTCGCCTCGGTGCTGGCCCTGCGCGGGTTCTTCCCGAGAGAAGTGCTGAAGACCTCCAAGAAGCTGGACTCCTGTGTGGGTTGGCACACAACCATAAAGATGCCCGGGATTGAGCATCCCACGGGGTCGTTGGGGCACGGCCTGTCCGTCGCCGTCGGGCTGGCCGTGGCGAAGAAGCTCGACAAGAAGCAGTCTCGTGTCTTCGTCCTCCTCGGCGACGGGGAGTGTGACGAAGGGTCGGTCTGGGAGGGAGCCATGGCGGCTTCCAAGTACAGGCTGGACAACCTCGTTGCGATAGTCGACAGGAACGGGATCAGTTACGACAGCCGGACCGAGGAGGTAATGCCGCTCGAGCCGTTCGCCGATAAGTGGAAGGCCTTCGGATGGGCTGTCAGGTCGGCCGACGGCCACAGCGTTGGCGATCTGTGGAATGCGTTCTCCGCCGTCCCCTTTGAGGCGGGAAAACCCTCTGTCGTGATCGCGTCGACGATCAAGGGCAAGGGCGTGTCTTTCATGGAGAACAGCGTCGCGTGGCACGCCGGGCCTACGACTGATGAGCAGTATCGTACGGCGATCAAGGAGCTTCAGAAGCGCGCGGAGGTGGCGAGATGACTGTCGGAACGCTCGCTGAGAGAGTCCGGAACAGAGCCGGTCGTGATGCGTTTGGAGAAGCACTGCAGCTCATAGGGCGGGAAAACGACGCGGTGGTTGTTGTAGGGGCCGACGACATCAGCTCCCTGCGTGGTAACGCATTCGCGGCGGAATTCCCCGATAGAGCCTTCAACGTTGGGATAGCCGAGGCGAACGCGTCAGGGGTCGCCGCAGGCCTCGCGCTCGGAGGGAAGATCCCGTTGGTCCTGCTCTACGGTTTCACAGTGCTCCGGGCCGCCGAACAGATACGTGACGACGTATGCTACCCGAACCTGAACGTGAAGGTGGTGACGACCTCGTCCGGTCTGGTCATGGGGGAGGGCGGGGTGACCCATCACTGCACGGAAGACCTGGCTGTGACGCGGAGCCTGGCAAACATGACCATTGTGCAGCCGGCGTCCGCGCTCGAGACCGCCATCGTCACGAAGGCGGTCGTGGAACGGCTCAAGGGACCCACGTTCCTCCGGATCGCCCGCTGCCGGTACGAAGACCGAGCCGAGCAGGCGCTCCAGGATTATTACCTCGGCGGAGGCGCTTTCGAAGTGGGCAAGGCGGTCACGCTGAGAGAAGGCGATGATATCACGCTGATAGCCTCCGGCTTGATGCTGAGCATCGCGCTTCATGCTGCGGACCTCCTGGCGGAGTCGGGCGTCAGCGCGCGCGTCATGAACATGCACACCATCAAGCCGCTTGACTCCGCCGCCGTCATCGACGGGGTAACGCAGACCAGAGGCATCGTTACGCTGGAAGATCACAACGTGCTGGGAGGGATCGGCGAGGCGGTGTGCGGCGTCGTGAGCGAGACTCGCCCGATCCCTGTGAGGAGGATCGGGGTCAGAGACACATACTGCGCCATAGGACCGATGGACGAACTCTTCGAGAAGTACGGCCTGACCGCGGAAGCGACGGTCGAGGCAGCCAAGGAGATTCTTGCGGGGGGATCGAGGGGATCGAGATGAGACGCAGAATCGCTAGATTGGTTGAGCCCAGGAGGTTCGAGGTCGTCCAGGAGACCCTTCCTGCTCTCAACCCGGATGAGGTGCTGATGCGGGTGCTATCGTGCGGGCTCTGTCACTCCGAGGTGCCTACATATCTGGGAGAGCGGCAGCTGGTAGGGGTCGTTCGGAAAGGAGGCGCCGGGTTCCGGATAACGGACAAAGTCGAGTTTCCGGTGCTCATGGGACATGAACCCGTAGCGGTCATCGAGGATAAAGGTTCCGAGGTCGAAGGATTTCGGATCGGCGATCTCGTGAGCGGCTGGAAGCGCCAGTGCTTCGCGGACTACGTAGTTGCGGATACTTCTAGACTGGTGAAGCTACCTCCTTTGCTCGAGGAACCCAAGAAGTGCCTCGCAGAGCCCCTTGGATGCATAGTCAATATCGTGCGCGCCGCGGCGCCGCCGCTCGGCGATTCCGTAGCCATCATTGGCTGCGGCTTCATGGGACTACTCTGTGTCGCGGGGCTGAAGGAGAGCGGGGCGTTCGAGCTCATTGCCATCGACCTGATGGACGAAAGGCTGGAATGGGCGACGAAGTTGGGTGCCACGAGGACCTTGAACCCTGGCAGGGATAACGTTGCCCGGATTGTGGAGGACATGACCTCCGGCCGCGGTGTGGACATCGTGGTAGAGATCACTGGCAGCATGAAGGGCTTTCGGCTTGCAACGGAGATCGTCCGCCAAAGAGGCAAAATCCTGATCCCGTCGCTTTACGGCCGTCCGGAGCCGATGGACGCAGGATACCACCTCATGCTCAAGTCACCCACCATACACTCGACGCATCCCTGGTATTCGGATGACTCCGAGAGAGACCTCAGGCTGGGTGTGGAAGCGCTCGCCCGCAAGGTCCTGCCCGGGAACTTGCTGGTTACGCACGAATTCCGGCTGGACCAGATTAACGAGGCCTTTGGAGTGTTGGTGAATCCGGGGCCGGGGTACCTCAAGGGCATCATCGTTCCGTAGGCGCGCCCGTTCTACCACAGGAGGCGGCGACTGTTCTGGAAAAGCACGCACCTTTTCGGAAGGGGAGGTTGGGATATGAAGGCTGCGGTGTGGCACGGCGGGGAAGACATCCGTGTTGAAGAGGCACCTGAGCCTCGCGTCGGCCCTGATGATGTGCTGATACGTGTGGAGTATGCGGGCGTCTGCGGGTCCGACCTCCACCTGATGGACGGCTGGCTGATCCAGCCTCCGGCGGTGTTGGGTCACGAGTTCGCAGGCGTTGTCGAGGCCAAGGGCGAGAATGTCACAGTGTGTATTAAGGGCGACAGGGTGGTGGCGCACCCTCTATCCTCCTGCGGGCAGTGCGCGTATTGCAGGTCAGGCAGGCAGAACCTTTGTCGCAAGCCCGCAAGGGTGCTCTCCCACGGCGAGGGGGCATTTGCCGAGTATACTGTGGTGAACGCGAGGAGCGTGTTCGTGCTGCCTGACAGCGTCGGCCTGTCCACGGCAGCCCTCGTCGAACCGGTCTCCATAGCCGTTCACGTTACCAGCCTGGCGGGCATACAGCCCGGCTCGTTCGTGGTGGTCTTTGGGGCCGGCACCATAGGGCTGCTATGCCTGAAAATGGCGAAGCAAGCGGGCGCAAGATCGGTCGCGGTGGTCGAGCCATGTGCGAGCCGCCAGGACACCGCGCTGCGCCTCGGGGCAGATTTCGCGGCAAGCCCGGGCGAGATCAAGGATCTCGTCGACACGGCGACCGGGGGCCTTGGGCCGGACGTATGCATCGAAGGGGTTGGGGCGATCGCCGCGGTCGAGCAGGCCATTCAACTAGCCAGGCCCGGGGGCCGCGTCGTAATCGCAGGCTGGTCCCCGCCTCATGCTACGGCTACCGTCAAGCCGGCTTACCTCTTCCGCCAGGAGATAGGAATCCAGGGGTCGTTCTGGTCGAGCTACTCGGCGTTTGGTACCGCGGTCGACCTGGTTCAGGCCTGGGGACTCGAACTGGCCTCGATGGTTACGGTCTTCGAGGGACTGGGCTCGCTCCGCGAGGCGGTAGCGTTGATGAGGGGCAGGGAGGTCATCAAGCCGCTCATCAAGATCGTGTAGCATGCCGCCTGGCGGCATGCTATTTCACAGATAGTCGAGTTTATCCTGACGAGTTTGGAGGAGATCGGGTTGGCAAACGCGTTCTTCGAGGATGCATTCGGCCTATCCGGCAGAGTTGCTCTCGTCACAGGTGGCGGAGGCGCGCTCGGCAGGGCCATAGCTCTGGCCCTCGCGAGAGCAGGTGCCGATGTTGCCGTCTCCGACTACAGCGTCAAAGACGCAGAGACGGTTGCCCAGGCTATCATCGGCGCAGGGCGGCGGGGACTGGCGGTGGAGGTGGACGTCACCCGCTCGAACTCGGTCGACGCTATGACGAAGGAAGTGCTCAGCGCGTTCGGGCATATCGATATCCTGATAAACAGCGCCGGAGTGAGCGGGCACATACCCGCCGAGGGGATGTCAGACGAAGAGTGGAACCGGGTTATCGCCATAAACCTGACCGGGACGTTCTACTGTTGCAGGTCCGTGGGGTCCGAGATGATTAAGCGGGAGAAAGGGAGCATCATCAACATAGCCTCCATGTCCGGCATCATAGTGAACAAGGGCAGTAACAACGCCCACTACTGCGCCTCCAAAGGCGGCGTCATAATGCTCACCAAGTCCCTGGCGGAGCAGTGGGCCAAACACAACATCCGAGTCAACTCGATTTCGCCGGGCTATATACGCACACCTCTGTCGATTCCCGTGATTGAAGAGCCATCGTTCAGGGCTTTCTTGAAGACGGCGACTCCAATGGGAAGGCCCGGGTCGCCAGAGGAGTTGATGGGGTTGGCCGTGTTCCTGGCATCCGATGCATCGTCCTTCATGACCGGGTCGAACATCCTGATCGACGGCGGGTACACGGTTCTGTGACACCACGACACTGAGGTCTACCAGGAAGCCCGCTCTGGCGGCGCCGCCAGAGCACGCGTCGGCGACGAAACATCTCAGGTCTAGCTACGCCTCTGGCCTGGACGACGTGGAGGTGCGGATCATGGAACTCTCTCGCGCTGTCTCCATGGACTACCTCAGGGAAGTGTCCATCGAGGCTCGACGTAATGTCATGAAGATGATAACCCACGCCCAAGCCGGGCACGTGGGAGGTGCGCTGTCCTGCATGGATATCCTGGTCGCTCTCTATTTCGAGGTGATGAGGGTGGATCCGGCTCGGCCCCGATGGGAGGACCGGGACAGGTTCGTTCTGTCGAAGGGGCACGCGAGCGTGGCCTTGTACGCCGTGCTGGCCGAGAGAGGCTTCTTCCCCAAGAGAGACCTCATGACCTTCGATCAAATCGGCAGCCGGCTTCAAGGGCACGTGGACATGACCAAGACCCCTGGAGTTGACATGTCCACCGGGTCGCTCGGCCACGGGCTCTCAGCCGCCGCAGGGATGGCGTTAGGTGGAAAGCTAGCTTCGAAGGACTTCAGGGTGCACGCCCTTCTCGGCGATGGCGAGCTGCAGGAAGGACAGGTCTGGGAGGCCGTCATGTTCGCGGCCGGCCGGCGGCTCGACAACCTCACGGCCATCATAGACTACAACAAGCTGCAGCTCTATGGGGCCGTTGCCGAAATGCTCCCGATCGAGCCGCTTCTCATGAAGTGGCAGGCTTTCGGCTGGCATACCATGGAAGTTGACGGCCACGACATGGCGCAGATCATCGGCTCGCTCAGGAGGGCAGCCATGGAGAAGGACAGGCCCACCGTGATCGTCGCGCACACGGTGAAGGGTAAGGGCGTCTCCTTCATGGAGAGGAAGGTGGAGTGGCATGCGAAGCCTCCGACGCACAAGGAGTGCGAGAGAGCCCTTGCAGAACTCCGAGAGGCATGAGAGGGAGGTCCCCACGGTGGATGAGAGTAAGGCGAGAGCCCCGAGAGCAGAACCGACTTCCAAACTGGTCTCGATGAGGGATGCATTCGGCAAGGGCTTGGTCGACGCGGGAAGGAGGAACGACCGCATCGTCGTTCTCGATGCGGACCTTGCGAGTTCCACCCGTACCTCGATGTTCGCGGACGAGATTCCCGAGCGTTTCATCCAGGTGGGTATCGCCGAACAGAACATGGTGGGACTGGCCGCCGGTCTCTCGACGGTCGGCTACATCCCGTTCGCCTGCACTTTTGCCGTGTTCATGAGCAAGCGAGCGTGTGAACAAGTGAGCACCTCGGTGGCATACCCAAGGCTCAATGTGAAACTGGTGGGTGCCTATTCAGGGCTCTACACAGGTAAAACCGGCGCGACTCATCAATCCCTGGAAGACATAGCGATCATGCGGGCGATACCAAACATCGTGGTGGTGGTGCCCGCCGACGCCGTTCAACTCTCAAAGGCGTTGGATGCGATCGTGGAGTACGACGGTCCGGTGTACCTTCGCGTCGCGAGGGACGCCTATCCGGTGATCTTCGATGAATCCTACAGGTTCGAATTGGGGAAAGCCGTGGTTCTCCGAGAAGGGAATGACGCCTCGATAGTGGCCGCGGGGATCATGACCCAGACGGCGCTCTACGCCGCTGAGCAACTCGCAAGGGAAGGCCTGCAACTGCGCGTAGTCAACGTGTCCACGATCAAACCCATCGACAGGGAGGCCATCTGCAAGGCCGCAAGGGAGACCGGCGCGATCGTGACGGTTGAGAATCACTCCATCATCGGAGGCCTCGCGAGCTCCGTGGCCGAGGTGGTCACCGAAGAATGCCCGGTTCCCGTCGAAAAGGTGGGTGTGACGGACGTCTTCGGTGAGTCGGGCTCCAATGAGGATCTGACCGTCAAGTACGGGCTTTCGGTGGATTCGGTTGTCGAGGCCGTGTCACGAGTGCTGGCGAAGAAGAGGCTTGGCCTGGGCCGGCGGCATTCGACGGGCTGAGCAGGGAGGTAGACAGGTGAAGGCAGCGGTGTTCAAAGGCGGGCATTACTGTGTATCCATGGAAGAGGTTCCGCAGCCCGTCCCTGGCCCGGGGGAAGCTCTCATCCGCGTGGAATACGCAGGGATCTGCGGAACAGATCTCACGATATGTGAAGGCGGGCTCAAGCGCGTGCGGCCGCCGATCATTCTCGGACATGAGTTCTCGGGGCGGGTAGAGAAGGTCCACGAGGGTTCCACACCTGGCTTTCCTGAGGGCGCCCCGGTGGTGGTGGAACCGCTACTTCCGTGCGGCGAGTGCTACGCGTGCAGGTCCGGCTTCCCGAATGTGTGCAGGCGACTCCGCCTGATAGGGATAGATGTCGATGGAGCTTTCGCGGCTTGCGTCAAGGTGCCGTTACAGAAGATGTACCGCGTGCCTGACGCGCTTCCGCTGGACCAAGCCGCGCTCGTGGAGCCTCTCGCCGTAGCGGTCCACGTTGTGCGCAGATCCAAGCTCAAGGCCGGCGATTCGGCGATCGTCTTCGGAAGCGGACCGATAGGGATCCTGGTCGCCCAGGTGGCGAGGGCTGCAGGGGCTTCCCGGGTGATAGTGCTGGAGGTTTCAGAGTTCCGGCTTGCCCTGGCGGACAAGCTCGGCTTTACCGTTGTCGACGCGGCCGACCCGGCGGCCGTGCGAACCGTCGACGAGCTTACACACGACGAAGGCGGGGACGTGGTCTTCGAAGTCACCGGAGCGATATCTGTAGCGTCCCAGCTCGTGCGCCTGACTCGGATACGGGGTCAGATCGTCATCGTCGGCGTTTTCAAGGAGCCAGTCGCCATCGACATGCAGGGAGTGATCTTCAAGGAGCTCAGCGTGGTCGGATCGAGAGTGTATGAGGCCTTCGACTTCCACCGGGCTACAGATCTCCTGAGCCAGGGCAGGGTGGATGTTCGACCGCTGATCAGCCACGTCTTACCCCTGAACGAGACAGCGCGCGGACTGGAGATCGCGCGCGGGGCGCGCGAGGCCATGAAGGTACTGCTACAGCCCGAATAGCTCCGCAGGTCACGCGGGACTACTCCGTGGATGGTAAGGCGGTGATTCCGTGATTTCGAAGATGCTTGCGGAGTTCGTCAGCAACACGGCGTATGAGGATATCCCGGCGGGAGCCTTGCATGCGGCCAGGCGGTGTCTCCTAGACTGGCTGGGCTGCGCGATAGGAGGGTCCAGAGCAAGGTCAAGCTCGGCATTCTCGTCAGCCCTCGCCGGAGAGCGCGGCCTCCCCGAGTGCACGATCGTGGGCGCCGGGCACAGGACCAGCCTTCTAGCAGCATCCATGATTAACGCCGCATTTGCCCACGCTCTGGAGCTCGACGATCTGCACAGGGGATCGATTTACCACCCGGGCGCGCCGGTCGTGTCCGCAGCCTTGGCCGTTGCCGAGAAAGAGGACGCGCGCCTGTCGGATCTGCTCAGAGCGATAGTGCTGGGATATGAGACGTCCATCAGGGTGGGAGAGTGCGTCACTCCGAGTCACTACAGGTACTGGCACACAACGGGGACGGTGGGGGCGTTTGGGAGCGCCGTAGCTGCAGCGGTTCTACTGGGCTTGGACCGCGACCAGATCGTGTGGGCTCTGGGGAACGCCGGCACCCAGGCGGCCGGCCTCTGGGAGTTCATCCGCGACGGGTCCATGAGCAAGACCCTTCACTGCGCAAAGGCGGCCTGCAACGGCGTCCTCGCGGCGGCGCTGGCCAGAGAGGGCTTCACCGGCCCTGCCTCGATTTTCGAGGGCGACCAGGGTTTCTGCCGGGCGATGGCAGAGGAGTTCGATCTGGCCAAGATCACGGAAGAACTGGGCCTCGCGTACCGGATACAGGACATAGCCTTCAAGGTCCACGCCTCGTGTGGACACACGCACTCGGCCATCGATGCTGTCCTCGCAATGCGGCAGTCTGGCCGGATAGGCCTCGACACCGTGGAGAAGCTCACGGTTCACACATATCCCACCGCTATCAAGGTGGCGGGCGACCCCTGTCCCCGCGACGGCTACGCCGCCAAGTTCAGCATCGCGTATTGCGTTGCCGTCGCCCTGAAGCACGGTGACGTGGGCCTTGGCCGGTTCGACCAGGCCGTGCTCGACGACAGCGACATCCAGAGGATTATGGGCCTCACCGAACTGGTGGTAGACGACCGGCTGGCCGCAATGTATCCCCGGCGGTTTCCCGCTCGCGTCGTTGCACAGACGACGGGCGGCGACCGGGTGAACTGGGAGGTCATGACGCCCAGAGGCGAGCCGCCGGAAGATCTCACCGATAACGAGTTGGCCGCGAAGTTCGCCGGGGTTGCAGGCGAAGTCATCGGCAAAGACCACGCCCGGAGAGCCTGCCGCGAGATCCTGACAGGCGACCCATCGATGCCTGTAAGGAAGCTCACGGAGCAGCTCTGATTCGGCTTGCCGGGGCGGTCCCGAGGTAGGGTTCACAAGGTTTGAGGAGAAGGGGGCCGCATCGAATTGTCGACTCAACTAGATCAACCTGAGTTGCTGGTGCCGCTGATCGAGGAAGTGATCCACCATGCGTGCACTGGCATAGCTCCAGACGTAAGGGTGTTGCTCGAGGCCGCCGCAAAACGGGAGGAAAACGACACCGCGAGGAGCGTTCTACTGACCATGCTGGAGAACGCGCGACTGGCATACGAACAGGACAAACCGGCCTGTCAGTCACCGGGGTTCCCGTGCGTGTACGTGACGTACGGCGGTAAGACCCGGCTCCCCGACCTTAGGGAGGTCTTCGGCACCGCGATGCGGAGGTGCACTGAAGCGGGCTACCTGCGGCCCAGCATGGTTCACCCGCTGACTCGCAAGAACTCAGGTGACAACACCGGGCCAGGTGTGCCCAATTTCGAGCTAGACTTCCGCCCGGAACTCGACTACGCGGACTTCGTTGTGAGCTTCAAGGCGTGCGGAGCCGAGCTCGTCAATGGAGTGAAGGTGTTTACCGCCGCCACCCTGGGCCCCAACCTCGCCGGTTTGAAGAAATACGTCCTCGATCTGGTGATCAAAGGCAGGGGAATCCCCTGCCCGCCTGTAGGGATCGGGATAGGCATCGGAGGTCAAATCGATGTGGCGGCTAGGCTGAGCCGGCGCGCCATTAGCACGCGGGAATGGACCTATGCTCACCCCGACCCGGAGATAGCCAGGCTTGAAGAGGAGTTGCTCGAGGCCGTCAACGCCTTGGGCGTGGGCCCCGGGGGCACCGGAGGGCGAACCACGGCCCTTGCAGTGAAGATAATGATGTCCTATACCCACACTGCCATCGCTCCGGTGGCGGTCAACTTTCACTGCTGGGTCGGCAGAAGAGCCGGCGTGCGAATCTATGAGGACGGGCGCGTCGAGCGCCTGTTCTGGAGGGGGCAGCACGATTGTCCACATACAAGCTGAACATACCTCTGACAGAGGCGGCCGTTCGGGAGCTCCGTTGTGGCGACCTCGTATACCTGTCCGGGCGGGTTTACACAGCTCGGGACATGGCACACCTGCGAGCCAGGAAGCTGTTAGGCGAGGGACAGCCGCTGCCACCCGGGCTCGGCCGCGAAGGAAGCGCGCTGTTCCATGCCGGGCCGGTCGCAGTTCGTTCAGGCGACGGGTGGACCCTCTCGGTCATCGGCCCGACGACCAGCATGCGTATGGAACCCCATGCCGACCTCCTCCCATTACTTGGAGTGCGTGCGGTTATCGGGAAGGGTGGCATGGGTCGCACCACGCGAAGGGTCCTCAGGGACTGGGGCGCAGTCTACCTTGCGGCTGCCCCTGGATGCGCCGTGAAACACGCCTCGGCCGTATGTGCGGTGCACGGCGTACACTGGCTGGATCTTGGCATGCCGGAGGCTGTATGGATGTATGACGTGCAATCGTGGGGACCCCTCATAGTGGCTATGGATAGCACAGGGGCTAGCATATACGACCGGGTTGCCGCCCGCGCCAAACGGGTCGAGCGCCGTCTGGTGAACGGGTGGCTGTCGCTCTGAGCCGCGAACCGGACCCCCGTAACCGTCGTGGGCCTCGGGCGGACCCTCCACAACACGAAGGCGGCCTAGAGGGCGGCTCAACCGTGCACTGTGGTTAGTTGTGCTTAATCGCGAAGGAGGTCTGGTATGAAGTGGGCACATTGCTGCGCGTTGACATGGCAGAGATGAAGGTGGCAAGAGAAGAGAACCCGTATGATGAACCGCTGCAGGGCCGAGCGCTCATCGGTCGGATCATGAAGGCGGAGGTGAACCCCGAGTGCGAGCCGCTGGGTCGCAACAACCAGCTTATCATCACGACGGGCCCGTTTGCCGGCACGGCGGTGCCGTGCGCCGGGAGGCTATCAGTCGGCTGTAAGAGCCCGCTTACCGGGGGCATCAAGGAAGCCAACTCCGGCGGGGTTCTCGCGACAAAGCTGGGTCGTCTGGGCATTAGCGCCGTCGTCGTCCAGGGCTGCCCTTCGTCTCCTGGCCCGTATCTCCTGTACATATCAGGCGGGGAGAGCAAGCTAGTCGCCCGGCCGGACCTTAAGAACAAGCGCGTGTACGAGTTGGCTTCCGGTCTCGCCGGGGAGTTCCCGGGCGCGGGCCTTGCCCTCATAGGCCCTGCAGGAGAGGCTCTCATGACCGCAGCCGGGGTCGCCATCACCGACGTGGACGGCGTTCCGGGTCGATATGCGGCGAGGGGTGGGGTAGGCGCCGTCATGGGCTCCAAGGGTCTCAAGGCCATAGTGGTGGACGACTCAGGGGGCAAGCGCGCACAGGGTGCGAACCCGCAACGGATCAAGGCGGCTATCGGAAGGCTCGCAACCCTGATCAAGGAGACTCCGCAGACGGCGGTGGTGTACCACGATTATGGAACGCCCGCCATGGTCGAGACGATGAACGCGATAGGCGGGCTTCCCACCCGCAACTTCAGCACGGGGCACTTTGAGAAGGCCCGCGATATATCAGGGGATGTCGTGCGCGAGCGGATAATCGAGAGGGGCGGGCAGACCACGCACCGGTGCATGCCGGGTTGCATGATCGGGTGCTCGAACGTCTTCTCGCTGGCGGGTGGCGACAAGACGATAAGCCCCCTGGAGTACGAGACGATAGGACTTCTCGGCTCCAACTGCTGCATAGGGGATCTCGACGCAATAGGCCGGCTGAACTGGCTGTGCAACGACATCGGGATCGACACCATCGAGATCGGCGCCACCATCGCTGTTGCCATGGAAGCCGGGCTTGTCGAATTCGGGGATAGCGACGGTGCAGCCAGGCTGATCGAGGGAATCGCGAATCAGACCTTGTTGGGGCGGGTGCTCGGACACGGCGCCGTAGTCACTGGGCGAGTCCTCGGAGTGCGCAACGTGCCCGCGGTCAAGGGCCAGGCGATGGCTGCCTACGAGCCGAGGGGGGTGAAGGGCATGGGGGTTACCTTTGCTACTTCACCCATGGGTGCCGACCACACCGCCGGCACCACCGCCAGGATGAACCTAGTCCACCACAAGGCAGAAGGCCAGGTGGAGGCGTCAAGGCAGGCGCAGATAACTGCCGCAGTGTACGACTCACTCGGAATGTGCTTGTTCGTGGGCACAGCGGTCAAGAGCGAGTGGACGGTTCTGACAGAACTGGTCAACGGGATGCTCGGGATCGAGTGGACCGTCGACGACCTGAGGGAGGCCGCCAAAAGCGTGCTCAAGAGGGAGCTGGAGTTCAACAGGGCCGCCGGCCTTGGGAAGGCCCAGGACAGGCTGCCTGAGTACTTCTACACCGTTGAAAACCCCCATACGGGGAGCGTGTTCGATATACCTGCAGAGGATCTGGATCGAGTCCTCGGCGAGCTGTGAACTTACCGTAGATGTCTAGATAGGCGGGAGGTGCCGAAGTGGCAGAGGTTGGGCGAAGCAAGGTAGAGAAGCTGGGGGTAGAGGAGCTTAAGGAGATAGCGAGAGAGGTCAGGCGGAGGACCGTACAGACCCTGCACGGGGCGGGTGGGGGTCACTACGGGGGTTCGCTGTCGGTGGTGGAGGCTCTGACGGCGCTGTATTTCCGGGTTCTCAGGTATGACAGTTCCAACCCGTCATGGGAGGAGCGCGACCGTTTCGTGTTGAGCAAGGGGCACGCGTGCGCGTCCTTTTCCGTGGCGCTTTCGATGGCGGGGTTCTTTCCTGGCGAGTGGCTCGAGAGCTTCAACAAGTTCGAGAGCCCCCTTGGAGTGCACCCTGACATGCACAAGATCCCTGGCTGTGACATGAGCACGGGCTCGCTGGGTCATGGGCTGCCGGTAGGGGTGGGCATGGCCATTGCGGGGAAGTTTGATGGGAAGGGGTATCGGGTGTTTGTGATGGTAGGGGACGGCGAGTGCCAGGAGGGGTCTATCTGGGAGGCGGCGATGGCCGCAGCTCATCACAGGCTGGACAACCTGGTGTGCATGGTGGACCGGAACATGCTGAATCTTGATGGGCCCACGGAGGAAGTGATGAAGCTCGAGCCTTTCACAAAGAAGTGGGAGAGCTTTGGGTGGTGCCTGAGGTGCGTTGACGGGCACGACATGGGCCAGGTGGTGGAGGCGCTCGAGAGCGTGCCGTTTTGCGAGGGCAAGCCGAGCGTGATAATATTGAACACCATCAAGGGGAAGGGCATTCCGTTCCTTGAGGGCAAGGTATCATCGCACTATTCGAAGCTCACGGACGAGCAGGTAAGCCAGGTTCTTGCTACACTATAGGGGTTAGGAAGTGAGCGGGCGAGATGGCGGAATTCACGTATGAGGTGGCGAAGATCTCGAACAAGAACAAGTTTTCCGAGGTCATCACGGAGATCGCCAGGGCGGACGAAGAGATAGTGGTGTTGTGTGCGGACATCATGCAGTCTGTGGGACCGGGGTTCATCAAGGAGTTTCCGGATAGGTACATAAGCACTGGTATAGCGGAGCAGGACATGATTGGTATAGCGGCGGGTCTTGCCACCTGCCGCAAGAAGCCGTTTGCGATAACGATGGCTGGCTTTGCCTCGATGAGGGCATGTGAGCAGGTGAGGACGGATGTGGCATACCCACGTCTCAACGTCAAGATAGTTGGGACTCACAGCGGGATAAGCGCGGGTGCCATGGGGACTACGCATCATGCGATCGAGGACATAGCGATCATGAGGTCCATTCCCAACATGACAGTGATCGTGCCCGCGGACTATACTGAGACGGAGAAAGCGACCAGGGCGCTTGTGGACTATGACGGGCCGGCGTTCATGAGGCTTGCGCGCAACCCCGACCCTGTGATTTACAGGGAGGACTATGAGTTTACCATAGGCAAGGCGGTGACGTTGCGGGAAGGGGACGACGTGGCGCTGATAGCGGCGGGGCGCATGGTCATCGAGGCCATGGGAGCTGCACAGTACCTGGCTGAGAAGGGGATAAGTGCGAGGGTGCTCAACATGCACACGATAAAGCCGCTCGATTGCGAGGCAGTGAGGAAGGCGGCCTGGGAGACCAGGCTCATCGCCACCGTGGAGGAGCATACCATCATCGGCGGGTTAGGTGGAGCAGTGGCCGAAGTGGCGGCGGAGGAAGGGAAGGCACCCGTGAAGAGGTTCGGACTCAAGGACGCGTTCTCAACCATCGGCGACGAGAAAGACCTTCGACGAAAATACGGCCTCACAGCGCAGGACATAGCCCGCAACGTCGAGAGAATGTTGAACTAGCGCCCCGCTCATCTCGGCTGCGGGCCGGGGCTGAGCGGCTGTGAGCGGAGGACCGGCAGGGAGGGCTGGCAAACATGAGCAAGCGGGTAGGAATTCTCACGGGAGGAGGGGACTGCCCCGGGCTGAACGCCGCGATAAGAGGGGCGGCGACGAGGCTCCTGAACGAGGGGTACGAGGTCATAGGCCTCGGCCAGGGCTGGAAAGGGCTCCTGGAGAAGGACGTAAGGCCGCTCGACAGAGCAAGCATGGAGGAAATCCTCGGCCGGGGAGGGACGATCCTGGAGAGCTCCAGGACCAACCCGTACAAGGTCTCCGGGGGAGCCGAGAGGGCCAAGGCGGGATTCTCCGAGCTCGGGCTTGACGCCCTGGTCGCGATAGGTGGGGAGGATACCCTGGGTGTGGCAGGTAAGCTCCACTCGGAGGGTCTTCCCGTGGTGGGCGTCCCGAAGACCATGGACAACGACGTCGGCGGGACCGAGTACTGCTTTGGGTTCGACACGTCCGTGACCGTCGCAGTGGACGCGCTGGAACGCCTGAGGGACACCGCGCGCTCGCACAGGAGGATCCTGGTGCTAGAGGTCATGGGCAGGCATGCCGGCTGGGTCGCGCTCTTCACCGGTATGGCAGGTGAAGCTGACTGGGTGCTTATCCCCGAGGTGGAGCCGGACTTCGACGAGATGTGCGCATCCCTCATGAGGAAGCGGGCGCGCGGCAAGCACTACGCGCTCGTGGTAACGTCGGAGGGCATAACCATCCACGAGGAGGTCGGCAAAGGCGAGACCGACGCGTTCGGCCACGAGAGGTTGAGCCTCAAGGGCGTGGGCGAGCGCGTGGCTAAGGCGATCGAGAAGAAGACAGGGGTTCAGACGAGGTCCACGGCCATAGGCTACATCCAGCGGGGCGGGTCGCCGACTGTGTTCGACCGGATGCTCGCGACGAGGATGGGGTATCTTGCGGGAGAGCTTGTAGTCAAGGGTGATTATGGCAAGATGGCTGCTATGGTGAAGGGAGACGTAGTCCCGGTGGATCTCGCCCTTGCGGCTCAGGTTAGGACCGTGCCGAGAGAATGGTATGAGCTTGCCAAGGCGTTCTTTGAGGAGAAGTAGGTAGGAGGAAGAGCAGGAGGCCGGTCTCTAGGAAAACCTGCTATGGGAGTTTGAGAGAATGAAGGTTGCAATCGGATCCGATCATGCCGGGTTCAAGCTGAAGAACGAGATCGCATCCTTGCTGGAGGAGATGGGGATAGAGTACGAAGACTTCGGAACCGGTAGCGAGGAGTCCTGCGATTATCCCGACATCGCGGTTCCTGTTGCCCGGGCCGTTGCTGACGGCAGGGTGGACCGGGGGATCTTGGTATGTGGGACAGGCATAGGGATGTCTATCACCGCAAACAAGGTCCGTGGGGTGAGAGCCGCGCTGTGTCATGACGAGTTCTCTGCGAGGATGACGCGAGCACATAACGACTCGAACGTCCTGACCCTGGGGGCCAGGGTGACTGGAGCGGGACTCGCCCGCGAGATCGTAAGAATATGGCTCAGCACTGAGTACGAGGGAGGCCGCCACGCGAGGAGGGTCGCAAAGATAGCTCTTCTGGAGACCACGACGGACGAACGAGAATAGACGTGGATGGAGGGAAGCTGGATGCCTCTAGTAACGAGCAAGGAAGTGCTTGAAGATGCGAGAAAACGCCACTACGCAGTCGGCGCGTTCAACGCCAACAACCTTGAGTATGTGCACGCCATCATCGAGGCGGCCGAGGAAGAGAGAGCTCCTGTAATACTGCAAGCAAGCCAGGGGGCCACAAACTACGCAGGCCTGGAGCACATAGTGGCGATGGTGAAGGCCTCCGCTGACAAAGCCACGGTGCCTGTGGTGCTTCACCTGGACCACGGGAAGGATTTCCTCCAGAACGTGAGGTGCCTGCGCGCGGGGTTTACGTCTCTAATGTTTGATGGATCGACGCTTCCGTTCGAGGAGAACGTTGAGATCACCAAGAGGATAGTAGAGATAGCGCACGCGTGCGGGATACCCGTTGAGGCCGAGCTTGGGAAGGTACCTCAGGCGGGACAGGTGACTGAGGAAGAGGTAAGAGCGCTCATGACCGATCCAGAAGAAGCGGCGAGGTTCGTCGAGCTCACGGGTGTGGACTCACTTGCGGTGGCGGTTGGTAGCGTGCACGCCATGCGCCAGCAGGCGGCGAAGCTGGACATACCGAGGATCAAGAAGATAAGCGAGCTTGTGGGGATCCCGCTCGTGCTACACGGGGCGTCGGGTGTGACCGATGAAGGGTACCACGATGCCATCCCGGCCGGGATATGCAAGATAAACATCGCCACCGAGCTCAACAAGGCATGTATGAAAGCGGTTAGAGAGAAGCTGGCCAAAGACCCAGACGTGATTGACCTGAGGAAGGTACTCATGCCGGGTCGGCAGGCCATGAAAGATGCGGTCAAAGGGAAGATGAGGTTGTTCGGTGCGTCTGGGAAGGCGTGATGACGTGAGCTGACATGTTGGAGTGCGTATGCGGGGACGCCCGGTCACGTGGTGTCCCCGCATACGTGATACCGACATGAGTGCGACCTCGAGGAAACGCCCAACGGCGCTCGGCACTCTATAGGTGGTTGCCGGTGTTGCACGCGGCGGACGGCGCACCTTGCCGCAAACGCCAGTAACCCTACAGAGTTCACGTCCCGACGGTGCGGGAACCTCGGATGCCTGACTTAGGGGGGTATTTCGTGGTGGGAACTAGATGACCGCTTCAATGTGCCCGAATACGAGACGATTGGCGCCCTCGGTTCGTGTTGCGGGGTAGATGACATTTTGGTGATAGCCCGGGCCAACCAGTTGTGCACTGAGTACGGTCTGGATACCATCTCAACAGGGGTCACCGTTGCGTTCGGCATGGAGTGCTACGAGGAGGGTGTATTGACCAGGAAGGATACCGGGGGCCTGGAACTAAGCTTCGGAAACGGGGAAGCGGTTCTCGAGCTCATCGAGCAAATAGCAAACAGGCGAGGCTTCGGCGATCTCCTGGCTGAGGGGGTCATGAGGGCTTCGAGGAGAATCGGCCGTGGCACCGAGAAGTACGCCATGCACGTAAAGGGCCAGGAGCTTCCAATGCATGAGCCGAAGCCAAAGCACGCCCTGGGTGTCGGGTATGCGGTTTCCCCGACAGGGGCGGACCACTGCCATAGCATGCATGATACCAAGTTCACAACCGCTGCCGGCATAGCGGATTGGAAGGCTCTAGGCATCTTGCAGCCTGTTGAGTCACGTGATCTGGGCCCTGACAAGGTGCGGCTCGCGACCTACGTCATGAACTGGGAACATTGCATGAACTCGCAGGTCATCTGCCGCTTCCTGCCGTGGGATGTACTAGGCGCTGCCGACCTCGTCAGAAGCGCAACCGGGTGGAACGCATCTTCCTTCGAGCTCATGAAGCTGGGGGAGAGAGTCGCCACCATGGTGCACGTATACAACGTGAGAGAGGGCTTCAGCAACCAGGACGACACTGTTCCAGGGCGCTTGCTGGAGCCGTTTGCCTCGGGCCCACTGGAAGGCGTCAGGTGTTGCAAGCACCGGCAACCCTGGAGAGTCCGCGTGCCGAAAGCACCGTGAAGCTGCGACGCCCCACTCAGCTCAGAGAGCACCGTGACCTGGGCATCTGCCAGATGAACGGCGGGGATCGGTAAAGAGCAAGGTGAAGAACGACATGAAGCTACACATTGACACCTCTCTTCTCACTCGCGCATTACAGGTACAGCGTTCACTGGCCACTTTCGAGGTTTTTGCTGCTGCCTATTTCTTCTCGTTCTTTCAGCGCGTTTCACTCGCGGTGGTTGCCTCCGATGTAGCGCGCGACCTCGCCGTTGGAGTAGTGGGCCTAAGTCTGATGTCCTCAGCCTACTTTGTCACGTACGCCCTTGTGCAACCAGCCGTCGGGATGCTGTCGGATCGAGTGGGCCCCAGGATAACTACATCCGCCCTCCTTTTGCTTGGAGCCACAGGATCAGTTCTTTTCGCTATGGCCAACGGCTTGCCCATGGCCCTTCTCGCCCGCGTTCTCGTGGGGGCCGGGGTAGCGGGAGCGTTCGTCCCAGGAATGAAGGCAATCTCCACCCGGTACGCCCCGAGTGAGTTCGCCCGGATCAATGGGTTCTTCCTTTCCATCGGTAACCTGGGAGCGGTTTTCGCCGCAGTTCCCCTGGCTTACCTGGCGTCAGGCATCGGGTGGCGGAACTCGTTCGCGGTCGTGGCGGCTATCTCGTTCGCGCTCGCGTGGGTATGTTGGCTGGTTGTGGAGGATCAGACGGTGCCCTCCCAGGATTCACCCGCTGGCACGAAACGGGCCGCCGCTCGGCGGCAAAAGGGGATGGGCGCAGCCCGGGAGGTAGTCAAAACGGGACAGTTCTGGCTTCTGAGCATCTTCCTGTTCTGCAAGTACGGGAGCCAGGCCACTTTTCAAGCACTGTGGGGCGTGTCATACATGACCGATGTTTACAACCTGTCAAAAGAGAGCGCGGCGTCTGTCGTGATGACGTTCACCGTCGGTTACATGGTTGGCGCCCCCCTGCTGGGTTACGTTTCCGACCGGCTGTTCCGACGGAGGAAGGGGGTACTCCTGGGTGCGGCGGCTGTGTTCGCCATCACATGGTTGCCTATTGTGTTGTCCCCTGGCAAGGTTTCGCCAGTCATGCTCTGCGCGATACTATTCATCATGGGGTTTGCGGCGAGCTCAGCGAATCTCGCCCTTGTGATGGTCAAGGAATCGTTTACTTCCAGCATCTCGGGAACGGCTGTCGGCTGCGCAAACGTCGCCAACATGCTGGGAGCGGCAATCGTACCGAGCGTTGCGGGGTGGTTGATAAGCCACATAGGGGCGAATCGGACCGCCCCCGACGTGATGTACAAGTGCGCGTTCCTGCCATGTCTCATACTTGCCCTGATAGGGTTTGTGGCGGTCGTNNGCGGGCCGCCACCGCCGAACCAGGGGAGACCGCAGATGCTACGAAAGGGCTCGCGAGGGCCTGACTCCAGCAGCCGGCGGCGAGCGACGCTCCCCTTGCTCGGCCCTAGACTCAGGTCTTTGGTCGCTTGCTACGTGAGTGTAAGTT
>DKEX01000029.1:41545-42671 GCA_002452295.1 Firmicutes bacterium UBA6811
GGCCTGCATCGCAGTAGACCACGACCTCGCCCTGTTCTTTTGGCCGGCCCATGAGTTTCCGGACGTTCTCGGACTTGTTTGTCATCCCGCCCCAGTAACGCGCTGGCAGCCTTCCCACGTCTGAAACGCCAGCTGTTAACCGTCCCTGGCAGATGAGATCACCCCCGGCTGATCCTCCACAAAGCACCCGAGCGTGCCCAGGGGACGATCCCACTCAAGTTAGCTTCGAGTACCCCAAAGTCGACAATGTGGAGGTTGTCCCCGAACGGGTCGAGCTTGGCGTCGACCGGTCGTGCGGGGCCGGTGCCGTCCGGTCCTGGGTGGTTAACCACGAGGAAATCGTTGATCTCACGCGTTTCGAGATTNNAACCCCGGCAGCCCCCGGGGGCGTCCAGTGACGGGCGCTCCTGAGCTAAGCTGAGCCACAAAAGCTTCTCCTACGAACCCGAAGCGGGGATTCGTGGAGGAGCCGAACTTCATGGTCGCCCAGTGGGGAGGGAACTCCACGATCGGGCGCCCGGCGAGAGGTGGATGTGTGGCAAGGACGAACTCCGGTTGAGGCTTGCCGAGGGGCCTGAATCGTGGGCTCGTAATCGGTTCACCCGCTACGAAGTCAGGCCAGNNCGTACCATCCACCCTCAACGACCTCCCACATGGGGTCGGGTGAGTTGGCCACCGGCCTGCTTCCGCGGTCATCGTAACCCTGGTCGATGGCAAGCACACGCGTCTGGCTGCCGACATCGTGGTAGGGATCGATACCCGTGAACGATAGCTTGGCGATGAGCTTCTTGTCATTCTTGGGCAAGTCACCAACCAATGCCTCGACAGCCTTGTACGCGTTGACCGCGGCGTTCTCAACTCCAGTTTGAGTGCCAGCGGTGTCTGGAACCTCCTCTGGAAGCCCCAGCACCACGGGGATGTACCCTGGGGGCACGCAGAATCCCTGAAACTTGCCGCCAAGTAACTCGTGGCGCGCGTGAACGGTTCCTTCATCATTGCGGGTACCAGCTCCCAAACGGTGACCATCTCGTGTTCTCCAAGATGGACCGAGGTATCAAGTACGCCTTCGAGTTGATAACCGAACCGTTCGTCATATGGGAGCGTTCGATCATACTTTACTAGTACT
>DKEX01000070.1:0-7480 GCA_002452295.1 Firmicutes bacterium UBA6811
CGGATCGTTCGCCATCGCCGTGATATCCCGGTGCGACCCCGACAAAATCGTCGCGGCCCGCAAGGACAGCCCGCTCATCATAGGCCTCGGCACGGGCGAGAACTTCCTCGCGTCCGATATCCCCGCTGTCATGGCGGCGACCAGGGAGATTCTCGTCATGGAGGACGGGGAGGTGGCGATCCTCACCTCGGCCGACGTGGCAGTGCAGGACCTCGAGGGGCGTCCGGTCTCCAAGGAAGTGGTCCAGGTCAGGTGGGACCCTGTGATGGCTGAGAAGGGCGGCTACGCCCACTTCATGCTCAAGGAGATCCACGAGCAGCCCAGGGCCATCCGGGACACGCTCACCGGGCGGATCGACAGGGACGCGAAGACGGTAAGCCTCCACGAGGTGCCCATCTCCGTAGAGGATTTCGAGAGCATCGACAAGATCTTCATAGTCGCGTGCGGCACGGCCTACCATGCGGGGCTTGTGGGCAAGAGGCTCATAGAACGCCTGGTGCGGATACCGGTGGAGGTGGACGTTGCAAGCGAGTTTCGATACAGGGACCCGATGGTCTCTGCAAAGACGCTCACGATCGTGGTGAGCCAGTCGGGCGAGACCGCTGACACCCTCGCCGCCCTCAGGGAGGCGAAGAAGCGTGGGTCGCGCGTGGTGGCCATCACCAATGTGGTGGGAAGCTCGGTGGCGCGCGAGGCAGACGATGTCCTGTACACCTGGGCCGGCCCCGAGATCGCGGTGGCGTCCACGAAGGCGTACATCACCCAGCTAGCGGTGCTTGCAGTCATCGCGGTGGGCTTCGGAAGGCGCCGGGGCGTGATCGATCTCGACGAGGAGCAGGAGATCGTCCGGCAGATGGAGAAGCTTCCCATGTACGCCGAGGAGATCCTCCTCGGCCAGGACAGCGTGGTGCGCGACCTGGCCGAGAGGCTGCACCGGGCCGAGCAGATGTTCTTCATCGGCAGGGGGCTCGATTACGCGGTCTCCATGGAAGGAAGCCTCAAGCTCAAGGAGATCTCGTATATCAACGCGCAGGCGTACCCCGCGGGCGAGCTGAAGCACGGCACGCTTGCTCTCGTGGTAAGGGGCGTCCCGGTGATCGCCCTTGCGACCCAGGGCGACGTGTACGAGAAGATGCTCAGCAACATCAAGGAAGTGAAGGCGCGCGATGCCACCGTCGTGGCCCTGGCCCTCGACGGCGATGAGGAGATCGGCAAGTCCGTGGATCACGTGCTCTATGTCCCACGGACCAGCGCCTACCTGGCGCCGGTGCTGGCGGTGATCCCGCTGCAGTTGTTCGCGTACTACGCGGCCGTGGCCCGTGGGTGCGATGTGGATAAGCCGAGAAATCTCGCGAAGAGCGTTACCGTTGAGTGAGGTGGGCGCGACGGGCGTGGTGGGCGTGGGCGTGGACATCGTTGAGGTGGACCGCATCCGCGAGCTCATGGAGCGCAAGGGTGAGAGGCTCGAGGGTCGGCTGTTCACGGCCGCGGAGGTCGGATGCTCCAGGGGAGGGCGCTACGACAGGCTGGCCGGGCGGTTTGCGGCCAAGGAGGCCGTGGCGAAGGCGCTCGGCACCGGGATACGCGGCTTCGGGTGGAACGAGATCGAGATCGCGGACGAGCCCACAGGGCAGCCCTGCGCTCGCCTGGTGGGCCGGGCGGCGGAACTTGCGGCGAGGCTCGGGGTTACGCGCATTGACGTGAGCATCGCCCATACCCGCCACATCGCCATAGCGTTCGCCGTTGCCATCGGAGGTGGAGAGTTTGAAGGTCGTGACATCTGACGAGATGCGCGAGATCGACAGGAGGTCCATCGAAGAGACGGGCATCTCCGGCGTCGTGCTCATGGAGAACGCCGGCAGGGCCGTGGCCGACGCCGTGAAGCGGCTCCTCGAGAGCGTGGCCGGGCGCCGCGTGTGCATCTTCGCGGGCAAGGGTAACAACGGCGGGGACGGGTTCGTCGCGGCACGCCATCTCGTGAACTCGCAGATCAGGGTCAAGGCCTTCCTTCTCGGAAAGACCGACGAAGTGCGGGGCGACGCCAGGGCCAACCTGGACATTCTTGTGCACATGGGCGTTGATGTGGAGGAGATCGGCCCCGAGGATGTCCACAGGGCGAGGGTCGCCGTGTCTGTGTCAGACGTGGTCGTGGATGCGATCTTCGGGACCGGGTTCAAGGGCGAGGTCGGCGGGTACGCCGCCCAGATAATCGACGCCATCAACGAGTGCGGGCGGCCGGTGGTGGCGGTGGACGTGCCGTCCGGCCTGGACGCAAATACCGGCAAGATCGGCGCAAGCTGCGTCAGGGCAACGTATACTGTGACCTTCGGTCTTCCCAAGGTCGGGCTCCTTCTCTACCCTGGCGCGGCCTGCGCCGGAGAGTTGGTCGTGGCGGACATCGGGATTCCCAGGGCGTTCCTGTCGGACGAACGTCTCAAGCTGAACCTCTCCATGGCCGAGGATTTACGGCGCCTTCTCCCAGCGCGGGACCCCGACTCCCACAAGGGGACGTTCGGAAGGGTGCTGGTGGTGGCTGGCTCGCAGGGCATGGCGGGCGCTGCGACCCTTGCCAGCCTGGCGGCGCTCCGGTCGGGGGCCGGCCTTGTGACCCTGGCGGTCCCCAGGGGCCTTCAGGACATCATGCATTCGAGACTCACCGAGGTCATCACGAGGGCGCTGCCCGAGACCGAGTCCGGGAGCGTGTCATTGCAGGCCCAGGCGCTCCTCGACGGCATCCTGCGGGGGGCGGATGCTCTCGCCATGGGCCCGGGCTTGTCCATGCACAGCGAAACCGCGCAGCTTGTGCGCAACATCGTGATGACCACATCGGTGCCCGCGGTCATCGACGCCGACGGGCTCAACGCGATAGCGCAGGACCCTGGCACGCTGAAGACGTCAAAGGCCCCCATCGTGCTTACGCCACATCCGGGCGAGATGGGCAGGCTCACAGGGCTTTCAGTGCACGAGATCAAGCGCGACCGCCTGGCGGTGGCTGTCAAGGCGGCGGCGCAGTGGGGCAAGGTCGTGGTCCTGAAGGGGGCACGCACGATCATCGCTGACCCTTCAGGGAGGGCATACATAAACCCCACCGGGAACCCTGGCATGGCGACGGCGGGGAGCGGGGACGTGCTGACAGGCGTCATCGCAGGCCTCCTTGCGCAGGGGGTAGGGCCGCTTGATGCCGCTGTGCTGGGGGCATACGTGCACGGCCTCGCGGGCGACGTCGCTGCTGCCAGGCGCGGCGCCATGGGCATGATCGCCGGGGACGTGCTGGAGTGCGTGCCCGAGGCGCTGCTCAGGGTGGCAGGGGAGAGGGGTGAGGGTGATGTGGGAAGCGCAACACGACAGGCCCACCGTGGCTGAGGTGGATCTTGCCAGCATAGCCCGGAATATTGCCGCGATCCGCAGGAGGATCGGGCCGAAGCCCGAGATGATGGCCGTGGTGAAGGCCGATGCGTATGGCCACGGGGCCATTCAGGTGGCGAGCACCGCTCTCACGAGCGGCGCCACGTGGCTCGGGGTCGCGCTCGTGGAGGAGGGGGTCGTGCTGCGCAAGAGCGGCATCATCGCCCCGATCCTGGTCTTCGGCCAGCTTTTCCCGGGCCAGGCCCGGCGCGCTCTCCGATACAGCCTGTCGTGCACCGTGAGCACCTACGAGTTTGCTGAGGCTCTGTCGGTTGCTGCGACCCAGGAGGGCAAGAAGGGCAAATGCCATATCAAGGTGGACACCGGGATGGGACGGATCGGGGTCTCGCCGCGACAGACGGCAATCTTCGTGAGGCGAGTTGCCATGCTTCCCAACGTTGAGGTCGAGGGCATATATACCCACTTCGCCACCGCGGACGCCGATGACAAGTCCTTCGCGCGCGAGCAGCTTTCCCGGTTCATGCAGGTGATCGACGTTCTGCGCGACGTGGGCGTGACGGTTCAGTTCCGCCACGCGGCGAACAGCGCCGCCTGCGTGGACATGCCCGAGGCCCGGCTGGACCTGGTGAGGCCGGGCATCCTGATGTACGGCCTTTCGCCGTTTGGCCGAGAGAGATTTCAGCAGGTCAAGAAGGAGATGGACATACAGCCCGCCCTCTCACTCAAGACGAGGGTATGCTTTGTGAAGAGGGTGTCAACGGGCACCCCGGTGAGTTACGGGGCAACCTACGTGACGGAGGAGGACACCGTGATCGCCACTCTCCCAATAGGGTATGCAGACGGCCTTTCGCGTGGGATGTCCAACCGTGGCGAGGTGCTGATAAGAGGGAAGAGGCTCCCGATCGTGGGGCGGGTCTGCATGGACCAGTGCATGGTGGACGCCGGAGGCCTGGACGTCGAGGTGGGGGACGAGGCCGTCCTCATAGGCAGGCAGGGCGGCGAAGAGATCTCGGCCGAAGAGGTTGCCGACAGACTGGGCACGATAACCTATGAAGTGGTATGCGCGATAGGCAGGCGCGTGCCGCGCGTGTACTCATCCCAGTCATAGAACGGAAGCAGGGGCCCGGATATACGGCGTGCCACGGCGTGGTAGGGCGGGGCAGGGCGTAGCGGGGCACGGCATGGCGCGGCATGCACGACATGAAAGGTCCGGCCATGGGCATGGAGTAAATGGAGTAAGAGGAAGAGGTGTTACGGTTGGCCGAGTTCGATGTGGCGGTGACAGGGGGAGGACCTGGAGGATACGTGGCAGCCATAAGGGCGGCGCAGCTCGGGCAGTCGGTCTGCCTCATTGAGAAAGACCAGCTTGGCGGGACGTGCCTGAACAGGGGGTGCATCCCCACCAAGGCCCTTGTCGCGAGCATGCAGGCTCTTGCGATGGCAAGGCGCCTCGCGGAGTTCGGGGTGGAGGCCGGCGAGGTGCGCGCCCACTTCGACAAAATGGTGGCGCGGAAGAACCAGGTGGTCTCCAGGCTGCGCGCCGGGATCGGCTTCCTCCTCAAGAAGAACAAGGTCACCTTGATAGCGGGCACAGGAAGGCTGGCAGGGACGGGGCGTGTCGAGGTCCAGGCGAAGGACGGCCCCGCCGAGGTGAAGGCCCGCAACATGATCATCGCCACAGGCTCAAAGCCGATGGTCTTTCCGTCGTTCGGGTACGATGGTCGAACGATAATCACCAGCGACGAGGCGCTGGACTTCCAGGATGTGCCCGAGAGACTGCTGATAGTGGGCGGGGGCGTGATCGGGTGCGAGTTTGCGTTCATCTTCTCGAGTCTGGGCAGCCGGGTGACGGTAGTTGACATAATGCCGACCGTGCTGCCCATGGAGGACCCGGACTCGGCTGCGGCCGTGGCGGCTTCGCTGAAGAAGCGCGACGTGGAGGTGAGGACGGGCGTCAAGATCGAGGACATCTCCGCCGATGGCGACGGGGCCGTGGCCACCCTCGACACTGGCGAGCGCCTCGCGGCCTCGCGGGTGCTCCTCTCCGTGGGGCGCAGGCCCAACTCGGAGGGCATGGGCCTCGAGGGTGCAGGCGTGGAGATGGGCAAACGCGGCGAGGTCATGGTGAACGACCGCATGGGCACGAATGTGCCGGGCATCTACGCCATCGGGGACGTGGTCGGCAAGGTCATGCTGGCGCACGTCGCGTCCGCGCAAGGGCTGGTCGCCGCCCACAACATAGCCGGGGCCGAGAGGCGCATGTCGTATGGCGCCGTGCCGAGCGCCATCTTCACGTCGCCGGAGGTGGCCAGCGTCGGCCTTAACGAGCGGCAGGCGAAGGAGGAAGGGCTCGACGTGAGAGTGGGGAAGTTCCCCTTCACGGCGAGCGGCAAGGCCCTTGCCATGGGGGAGGCCGAGGGGTTCGTCAAGGTGATCGCTGATGGCAGCACCGACCGGATCCTCGGGATTCACATCGTCGGGCCGCACGCCACGGAGCTCATCCCCGAGCCGACCGCGGCCGTGCGCATGAAGATGACTGTAGGGGAGTTCGCGAAGACCATACACGCACACCCGACGCTCGCCGAGGGCTTGGGCGAGGCCGCCGAGGCCGTCCACCGCATGGCGATCCATACGTAGGTAGCATGCAGCGTCCGGGGGGCAGGTACGCGAACGTGACGTTCCCCCCGGACACCCGGACCTTAACCAGACCTGCGGCAAGTGCAGCTACTCGCTTCCCCTCCACTGCTCGTCGGTAACGCCTGCCTGCTTGAGTATTTCCTTGAGAAGCGCCGGTCCGACATCCTCACCATGAGGGTTGGGGATCCTGAGCTTCACGTCACGGCCTGCAGCCTGCTCTTGGGATTGCCACGAAGGCGACACGCTGTTATAATGTTTGCGGAACCCCATATCTCCTTCACGGAGGTCAACCAGGAAGACTGCCATGAGGAACAGGTAGACTCCCCAGCCAACGGAATACGATTCGCGGACTTCGTCAATACACGGCGAATGTCGGGGAGCCTGCGGGGCAGGATTTTCTGAGGTTGCCTTCCTTCGTGTACACGGGCGTTTTCCGCTGCGCACTGGCGCGCCGCGCCACACCGCGCCGCAGCGCAGCAGGTGGGAAGCGGGTAGTCATCACTCCATACGGGCCATGCGAGGGGCCGGTGCCATGCCGCGGCCGATGCCAGGCGGCGGTGTAGCATCCCGGCGCGTATGGCCGACACCGCGTCCCGGTGCGCCCGCTCCGCTTTCTGAACCCGCAGCATCACACTGCGCGATGTCCCGCACCGCACTGCGGTTCCTCAGTATGCCCGGCAGGCGGTTCGCCGGCGCTTCCCGCACGGCTGGTGCGGTCTGCGTGGCCTGGATCGCCGGCACGGCGATGAGCGTGTGCGGCTGCTGTCCTTCATGCGGTGGGCGTCCCCCATCCGGCCGGCGCGGACTGCTTGATCCGCGCGCTCTGCGCGGGCGACACGTTCTGCATGGCAGTGTGATCTGCGCAGTCCATGCCATCCGCGCGGCCAGTGGCATCCAGGCAGCCCCTGTGGCTCATGCAATGGGCGCGCTGTGTGCGACCTCAGCGACCTGCAGGGCATATGCAGCTGGCGCCTGTCGCACCAGGCTCCCCCGGCATCGCCTCCCTGGGAGGGATGAGCGTGCCTCTATTCGCACTCGAGCACGTAGGAAAGTCATATGGACCAAGAGACGTCCTGAAGGACATGTCGTTTACCGTTGCGCAACGCGAGAAAGTCGCGATCGTGGGCGCAAATGGCGCCGGCAAGACCACGGCTCTGAAGATCATCGCCGGCCTTCTCGAACCTGATTCGGGCAGGGTCGTTTTCTTCCGCGAGGGGGTGCGGGCGGGATACCTCGCCCAGGACATGGACTTCGCCCCCGGCACGACCATTGCCTCTGAGCTTGCGCGCGGCCTCGGCCGCAGGGGCGGCCGGGGCCCGTACGATGGCAGCGTCTATGCCGGGGGCGAAGCTGTCGACCGCACCCTGGTTGCGCCGGAGGCCATCGCGGCGGACGGCAGAGTCCTGGAGGCGCTGGGAAGGTTCGACCTCGCAAAGAACGGGCTCGAGCAGCCCGTCGATACCCTGAGCGGCGGGGT
>DKEX01000070.1:7614-7999 GCA_002452295.1 Firmicutes bacterium UBA6811
GGACCGTGTCGAGGATCATCACGTTCAGGCCGGAGGGCGTCGAGTCGTTCCCGGGCAACTACACGGCGTACAGAAAAGCCGCAGACGAGCGGTTCGAGAGCCAGATGCGTGTGTACCTGGAGCAGGAGAAGCAGTCCCGGAAGCTCCAAGAGATGGTGGCCAGGCAGATGGAGTGGTTCCGCCAGGCTCACCGCGACGCGGGCAAGAACACGGAGATCAGGGCCGCGGACGTCTTCTACCGCCACAGGGCCGAGAAGCTCGCAAGGCGTGCGAAGGCGACCATCAGGAGGCTCGAGCGCCTGCAGGCGGAGCAGGTGGAGCGCCCACGGGCCGACCCCGCCATTCAGCTTCAGTTGACGTCGGAGGGGAAGTCCGGCCACCGCCT
>DKEX01000070.1:8053-17916 GCA_002452295.1 Firmicutes bacterium UBA6811
TCGGCCCCAACGGCGCCGGCAAGACGACGCTCCTGAGGATCATCGCCGGCCGTGAAGACGTCTCTGAGGGAGCGATGTGGATCTCGCCCTCGGCAAGGGTCGCATACTTCGACCAGGAGCTGGCCGGCCTTCATGACGAGAGGACGGTCCTCGAGGAGGCGCTCTCGGCTGGAGGGGACCGCGAACACGTTCGCCTGATGCTCGGGTGCTTTCTTTTCTCGGGCGACGCGGTCCGGAAGCGAGTGGGGTCTCTCAGCGCGGGGGAGAAGGCAAGGCTTGCCCTCCTGAAGATGCTCCTCTCCCCGGCGAACCTCCTGCTTCTCGACGAGCCCACGAACTACCTCGACATCCCGTCGCGGGAGCGGGTGGAACAGGCCCTCGAGAACTACGATGGCACGCTTGTCCTGGTGTCCCACGACCGGTATCTGCTGAGCCGTGTGTGCAACAAGATCCTTGCGCTCGAGGAAGGCACGGCCCAGCTCTACCTTGGAGGCTACGAGTACTACCTCAGGGCTCGCCCGGACCGCCGGGACCGCCGGGACCGTGGGGACCGCGGGGGACGTGCTGGGCGCGGGGGATGCCGGGACACGAACACGCCCGTCGGCGGTGCGAGCGTTGCCGCCGCCGGCGCCGTGGTCAGGGCCGTTGATGACGCCGCTGGCAACGACCTCATCGAGGACGAGCGGTTGGAGCGGTTGCTGCTGGAGAACCGCCTGAGCGTGCTCGCATCGAGGCTTGCAGAAGTCAGCCGGGAGGACCCTGAATACCAGCGTCTCGCGGACGAATTCGTCGCGATCGCCAGGGCGCTATCGCCGAGGGGGTCCTGAAGCCAGGTTAACACGGGCGATATGGGTCCGTCACGACGGGGCGGTGGCGCGACGGGTATTGACGGGGCATTGGAGGATTCCTTCGAGCGGTGTAGAAAGTATACGGAGGAAATGCGGGGCGCTGGTTGACCCTCGAGGGCGCACAGACGGGTCCTTTCTGAGCCGCTCTCTCGGAAGATAACGTGCCGCGGCGGCTCTGAACGGCCCCGAGGGGAACAAGTGCCCTTTCCGGGTTCACCCGGGGACGCCCCGTGAATGTGGGTTATGGCACGTCGTACTTCATTTGGACTCTAAATAAAGCTCTGCGGGGCCTTGTCCGGACGGGCCTGCGACCCGGGCGTACTTGCGAGGCGAACGCCCGCTGCGGGCTTGCGACGGGTGGGGGTGCTTGCGGGTGGGCCCGGCGGCCGGGCGCATGAAGCGCCCGGAAAGCCGGGGAGGGGGTGATGGTGGCGGCTGGAAGCCGGCAGCGGCGTCGAAGGTAGACCAGGGTAGCGTGCGTGGTGATCTCAAGGAACGTTCCGAGTGTGCTCCCAGATATGATTTCGGCAGGAGGGATAGACATGAGGACATCCAGGTGGCTGGCTCTTATGGTGATCACCGTAACCCTGTTTGCGTGCCTGGGAGGCACGGCAGCGTCGGCTCCTCTCAGCGGCAAGCTCGAGATCTTCTCCTGGTGGGCGGGAGACGAGGGCCCCGCGCTGCAGGCGCTCATCGAGCTCTACGAGAAGCAGCATCCTGGCGTCAAGGTCATCAACTCCACGGTCACCGGCGGCGCCGGGGTGAACGCGAAGGCCGTCCTCAAGACCCGCATGCTGGGCGGTGAACCGCCGGACAGTTTCCAGGTCCATGCCGGGCAGGAGCTCGTCGGCACGTGGGTTGTGGCGGGGCGCATGGAGGATCTCAGCGACCTCTATACGAAGGAGGGCTGGAAGACGGCGTTCCCCGAGGGGCTCCTGAATCTTCTCAGCACCGAGCGCGGCATCTGGTCCGTGCCGGTCAACATCCACAGGTCCAACGTGCTCTGGTATGTCCCGGACAACCTCAAGAAGTGGAGCGTGAAGGTGCCCGCCACGTGGGACGAATTCCTTTCGATAGCCCCGGCGCTCAAGGCGAAGGGCATCGTCCCGCTCGCGCTGGGTGAAAACTGGACCGTCTCGCACCTGTGGGAGAGCGTCGCCCTCGCCTGTCTCGGCAAGGACAAGTGGGAGGCGCTCTGGCAGGGCAAGCTGTCCTGGAAGAGCCCCGAGGTCGTCGGGGCATGGAGGACGTTCGGGAAGGTGCTCGAGTACACCAATCAGGACGCGCCGTCTCTCTCGTGGCAGCAGGCCACAGACATGGTGGTGAAAGGCCAGGCTGCATTCAACGTCATGGGCGACTGGGCTGCCGGCTACATGGCGACCACCCTCAAGCTACAGCCCGGGAAGGACTTCGGCTGGGCCGCCGCGCCTGGCACCGGGGGCGTGTTCATGATGTTGTCCGACTCCTTCGGGCTGCCGGTCGGCGCCCCGAACCGCGAGAACACGCTGGCATGGCTGAGAATGCTCGGCAGCAAGGAGGCCCAGGATACCTTCAACCCGCTCAAGGGGTCCGTCAGCGCGCGCGTGGACAGCGACCTGTCCAAGTACAACGCTTACCTCCAGAGCGCTGCGAAGGACTGGAGAACCAACGCCATCGCGGGCAGCCTTGTCCACGGCGTGGTGGCCAATGAGCGGTTCATGAACGACTTCGCGACGGTCATGGAGATATTCCTCAACAGCCGCAACCCCGAGGCCGCGGCGAACGCAGCACAGGCGGTTGCCATACAGGCCGGAATAAGCCGTTAACGCTGCTAGAGCAGATGGTGGGCGCCCGCTGACCGGTTCCCGGATGCGGCGGGCGCCCCGTGGCGAACAGGCGGGGTTGCTGGAGGACGGGGGAAAGTGGAAGCGGGGGGCTGCCGGAGGGAGTCGCGGAGGGGGTGGGCCTATGCGGTCAAGGCGTGATCAGGTCATGGCTGTCCTTGTCATAATGCCGTCCCTTGCCCTTCTTGCCATCTTCGTATACGGGTTCATCGGGCAGACGGTCTACATGTCGCTCACCGATTGGGGCCAGGGGGCCGCGCTTGCGCTGAAGCCCGAGATACACTTCGTCGGGACGCGGAACTACGCCGAGCTCTTCACTGGGTTCCTCAACGTGCGCTTTCGACAGGATCTCGTGAGCATGGTCTTTTTCACTATCCTGTTCGTCGGCGCGTCGCTTGCGCTCGGGCTTTTCCTCGCCACCATCATCGATCAGCGTATCCGCGGCGAAGCGGTCTTCCGCACGATCTTCCTGTTCCCGATGTCGCTCTCGTTCATCGTCACCGGCACCATCTGGCGGTGGCTTCTCCAGCCCCGGGGCGGCGTGAACGTGCTCCCTTCGCTGGTGGGCCTGCCTCCCGCTGGCTTTCTCTGGCTCAGCAGCCGGGAGCAGGCCCTCCAGTTCAACTGGCAGGTGCTGCCACACTACGTGGTGCTGGGCGCGGCGTTCGTGCTCATCGCCTGGGGGGTGTGGTCCGCCGCGCGACGGCGCTTCCGGACGTCCGCGCTGGTGGGGCTACCGGGCATGGCGCTGCTGGCCTGGGCCGTTACAGGCGGGGCGGCGCGGCTCCAGCTCCTGCCGTTTCCGGAGGCTCACGGCTTCAACCTGGCGCTTGTCGGCGTGGTCATAGCGGCCACGTGGCAGATGTCCGGGTATACCATGGCGCTCTACCTTGCCGGGCTTCGGACCATCCCCGACGAGCTGCGCGAGGCGGCCCGCGTGGATGGGGCAAGCCCGCTCCAGGTATACCGCTACGTGGAGCTTCCGCTGCTCGCCCCCATCACTTGGAGCGCCATAATCATCCTCGGGCACATCGCCCTCAAGATCTTCGACCTCGTCTTCGCCATGGCGGGCCCTGACAACGCGCCCACGAGCGTCCCGGCCATTCTGATGTTCCTGACCACGTTTCGCGGGAACGAGCTTGCGAAGGGGGCGTCCATCGCCGCCATCCTGCTCGTCGTTGTATCCATCCTCATAGTCCCCTACCTCGTTACATCGTTCCGGGCGGGGAGGGCTTAAGCAGGCCATGTATCAGCGTGGCACAAGTAGATGGTTCATACACGGGCTCATCGTCCTTCTTGCGGTGGTCTACCTTATCCCGGTGTACCTTACGATCATCACCAGCCTGAAGGCGCCGGCCGACATCAACCTCATGACAGCGTGGAAACCCCCGGCACACCCGTACTGGGCGAGCTACGCGACGGCGATCAGCAAGTTCGCTCCGTCGCTCGAGAACAGCATCGTCCTTGCCATCAGCGCTACGCTTCTCTCGGCGGCGCTCGGCTCGATCAACGGCTACGTGCTGTGTAAGTGGGAGTTCCCCGGCGCCCGCTTTGTACTGCCGCTCGTGGTGTTCGGCATGTTCATACCTTACCAGAGCATCCTCGTGCCGCTGTTCCAGTTCATGCGTCGGATCGGGCTGTATGGGGGCCTTCCCGGCCTGGTGCTGGTGCACGTCGTCTACGGCCTTCCCATAACCACCCTGCTCTTCCGCAGCTTCTACGCGGAGATCCCCGACGAACTCCTCGGGGCGGCGTTCATCGATGGGGCGGACTTCCTCGGCATATACAGGTGGCTCGTCCTGCCGCTCTCCGGCCCACCGTTCCTGGTGGTGGCCATCTGGCAGTTCACGCAGATCTGGAACGAGTTCCTGTTCGCGGTGACCCTGGCGCGCCCGGCCTCGCAGCCCATAACCGTGGCCCTTGCCAACCTCGCCGGGGGGCAGGCGGTGTCGTGGAACCTGCCCATGGCGGGGTCGGTGCTGGCGGCCCTGCCCACCGTCGTGGTCTACGTGCTCCTGGGCCGCTACTTCATCCGGGGGCTTCTCGCGGGCGCGCTCAAGGGATGACATCCTGGCACCCTTGCCTTCACCCGGGGCGGCGGGGTTGCGCCGGGCGGCGCCTGCATGGTGTGGAGAGAGCGCCCGGCCGCTGGTCAATGGGGGAACGTGCAGGCACCGATCCTCAGAAGGAAGCTCGAGGAGGAAGCTCGCCAGGAGTGTAGAACTCTTATGCCAGGCCATATGCTGGAAGGAGAGGGGAGGAGACGGATGGAAGTGAGGGGCATCGCGCGTCGTTCGGTTGCTCGTGTGATGGTGCTGATAGCTCTCACGGTCGGCAGCATCTCGGTGGTCGGCGGCGCTGCCCTTGCCGCAACTATCCAGGATTATGTTGCACAGGCTGACGAGCTGCACCGTGGGCGGGCCGATGCGAGCAAGATGGAGGCGCAGGTCAAGGTGCTCGAGGAGGGGCTTGCGGCCTTCCCCGAGAGCTACGACATCCTGTGGCGGCTCGCGCGTGCGTACGAGTTCCTGGGAGGGATAGCCGCCAAGGAGAACAAGCTCCCGCTCTTCGAGAAGGCAAAGGGCTACGCCGAGCGGGCCACGAAGGCGATCCCCGACGGCCTCGACGGCTGGTACTGGTACGGCCTCACCATCGGCCGCTGGGGCGAAACTCGCGGCATTCTGCAGAGCCTGTCCATGGCAGGACCGATGCGTGACGCGCTCGAGAAGGCGATCAAGATCGATCCGGGCCACGCGCCATCCTACCATGTGCTGGGGGTCCTTTACCGCGAGCTTCCGGGGGTCATCAGCTTCGGCAACATCAACAAAGCGATCGAGTACTTCGAGAAAGCCATCTCGCTAAACCCGGACGATATCGGGCTGCGTCTCGATATGGCAAAGGCTTTCATCAAGAAGAAGAACTACACGAAAGCGCGCGAGCACCTGCACTACCTGCTGACGCTGCCAAGCGACCCCGAATACCCAGCCTCCGACGAGGCGTCGAAAGAGGAAGCGCGAAAGCTTCTCGCGAGCATAGAGGGGAAATGAGGAAGGAATGCGGACATGCCCAAAGTCGTCGTAGTGGGGGCCGGCAGCTCTTTCACGAGCCACCTGGCCAAAGACATCCTGCTGATCCCCGATATCGGGGACGGAACCTTCGCTCTTGTGGATATCGATCCGGAGCGCCTGCGGCTGGCCCACGAGCTGGTAGAGAAGGTCGTGCACCTGACGGGAAGAGACTGGCGCGTGGTCTCCTCTGTCGACCGGCGACAAGTCATGGCCGACGCTGACTACCTGATCTGCACTATCGAGGTTTCGGGCGTCCAGACGGTCCGTTACGACAACGACATACCTTCGAAGTACGGAATAGACCAGTGCATCGGAGACACCATCGGTCCCGGCGGAGTCATGAAAGCCCTGCGCACCATCCCGGCCTGGGTAGACATCTTGCGCGACGCAGAGGAGCTTTGCCCCCGGGCGCTGGTGATGAACTACACCAACCCCATGTCCATGATGACCCTGGCCGCGGTCAAGGTCAGCCGGCTGCCGGTGGCGGGCCTCTGCCACTCTGTGCAAGGCACTTCCAGGCAGCTGGCGGGCTACCTCGGCGTGCCATACGAGGAACTTACCTGGGAGTGCGCCGGGATCAACCACATGGCGTGGTTCACCAGGCTCGAACGTGATGGCGTGGACCTGTATCCGCTCCTGCGTGAGAGAGCGCGGGATCCCGAGGTGTACGAGAAGGACCCCGTCCGCTTTGAGGTAATGCTCCAGCTTGGGGCGTTCGTCAGCGAGTCGAGCGGGCATTTCTCGGAGTACGTCCCGTATTTCCGCAAGCGTCCGGACCTTCTGAGGAAATACTGCCGCGAGGGCTACCTGGGCGGGTCCGGGTTCTATGCCCGGAACTGGCCGCAGTGGAGGAAAGACAATGACCTCCGCGTCGCCCGCCTGGCGTCGGGCGAAGAGCAGTATGAGCTGAAGCGCAGCCACGAGTTCGCATCGGTTGTCATCGAGGCGCACCAGGCGGACAGGCCGGCGGTGATCCACGCGAGCGTGCTCAACCGCGGCCTCATCGAGAACCTGCCGGGGGACGGCGTGGTCGAGGTGCCGGTGCTCGTCGACGGGCAAGGCTATCACCCATGCCGCTTCGGCGAGCTGCCGCCGCAGCTCGCTGCGCTCTGCCAGTCGAATATGGCCGTTTTCGAGCTTGGTGTCAGGGCGGCCCTGGAGCGCGACCGCGAGGCGGCGATCCATGCCATGATGCTCGATCCCTTGAGCGCAGCCGTCTGCTCGCCCGCGGAAATCAGGGCGATGGCGGAAGAGCTCTTCGAGGCCGAGAAGGAATACCTGCCGTTTTAGCGGAGATGTGAAAACCCGGGCGGAGCAGGTGTAATCGCGAGGTCGCGAGGTCGTGAGGTCTTGACGCCTTCGTTCTTGTGTGGTATCCTTTCAGTGTCCCGAGCTAGAGCGCTGGACCTGGCTCAATGATGTATCCGGCAACGGAAGCAACGCAAAACTGCATATGCCTTGTGGTGGATGTAGCTCAATGGTGAGAGCGCTGGACTGTGGCTCCAGAGGCTGTGGGTTCGAACCCCATCATCCACCCCAAGTTCTTCGAGGGTTCGCTGACACCCGGGTGGGATCGCGAACCTTCATTCTATCGGCAGGGTCTTTGGGCTCATCAGCAGGCGTGCCGATGAAGAACTTCGCTCCTGCGACGAACGAGGTGGACAGTGGACTTCGGGAGCACTTTCATAAGCTCGTTCCTTGTTGGGCTGTCGGGCGCCATGATGCCTGGTAGCCTGCTTATTGTGAATGTCAACGAGACGTCGCGGCGCGGTCTCGCTGGAGGAGTGCTCTGCGTTACCGGGCACGCAGCGCTTGAGCTCGTGGTCGTTGTCGGCTTCGTCTTCGGTCTTGGAGACGTGCTGGCGCGAAGAGACGTGGCAGGAGCGATCGGGCTTGCGGGGAGCGCCATGCTTCTGTGGATGGCATGCGGCATCATCCGGGACGCCTGGCGCGGAGAGGCATCGCTGCGCGCCAGCGAGGCGTCGCTCGATGCGCGAGGCGCAGGCAGGCCGGCGGGCCGCCTCGGGCCTGTGGTTGCGGGGGGCCTCGCCACGATATCAAACGCCTACTGGACGCTGTGGTGGGCGACGGTAGGGGCAGCGTATGTGGCCCTGGCCCTGCGAGGCGGCCTTGGGATGGTGGGAGCGTTCTACCTGGGGCACATTGGTTCCGACTTCTTGTGGTACCTGCTGGTGTCGCTGGCAGTGGTGGCCGGGAGGCAGTTCATCAGCGATCGGGTGTACCGCAACTTGCTGCTCGCGTGCGGTGTCTTCCTGGTGGGCCTCGCGGGTTACTTCCTGTGGACGGGAGCCACTATGATCGGCAGGTAGAGGAGTGTAATCCATCCCGGCGGCATCGTCGGATGGGCGCGCCTTTGCATCGCACTCGCCCAGGGGCTTGCCTCGTGGTGCTCGCTATAGAGAGGACGGGCGCCGGGCGGGGTGCTGCAGCAGATGCCGCCACGAACCGCTCTGCAGGCGCTGCCGCCTCAGGGGCCTGGTCGGACGTCTCCGAAGGCATGCAACAGGGACCGCCGTGACGGGCGACCCGGACGACGCTCCTGACCGCGACCGGCGAGGGGGAGGGGTCAGGAGGCACAGCGGACCCGGTTACGCGAGGCAGGCTCATGACGCTTCGGGCGTGGCTTACCGAGGCGCGCGGTGAGGCGCAGTGCGCGGACCTTGCCGCAAACGCCCTGAACCTTCTGGGAGACGCCGACTCCTACTTTACAGCCACCGCCCTCATACCCCCTTCGCGCACGGGCTCAACGCCTCGGGCAAGACCCGGCAGGGCACGGAGGCGCTGAGAGAGGCCTACGCCCTCGGTCTTGTCTTTCCCCTGCGGAACGGCACGTATTACGTCGCTCACGGGGGCAACAGCCCCGTGATAAACTACCACAATGTGGACGGCACCCACAGGTATGCCCTTGGCATCGCAAGACTCGGTCCCTATCGGACGCGCGCCGCGGGTCTCTACCCCAGAGACCCTGGTGCATATGCCATCTTCGACGACCGGTTGTACAGCCCATGTGACGGTACCGTGACTCACGCTGTCGATGGGCTGCCAAACCTGGTGCCTCCCGAGAGCGACAGAGAGCACCCGGCGGGCAACCACATCATCCTGGAGTGCGATGATTATCCTGGAGTCAAGATCGTCATGGCCCACCTCATGAACGGTAGCGTGGCCGTGAAGCCGGGCCGGAGGGTCAGGGCAGGGGAGACCATCGGACGAGTGGGGAACTCCGGCAGCAGCACCGAGCCTCATCTGCACATCCATGCCGCGAAGGGCGGCGACCCCGCGTCGCCGCTGGACGGCGCCGGGGTGCCCATTACATTCGGTGGGGGCTCCTGGTGAGGAACAGCCTGTTCATTTCGCGGGCTGATGTCGATAAGGTCAGCGACGGGTCATCTGGCCTTTGACGATCATCTGCGCCTTCGCGCCACCCACACGGCTTCCGCCTGTCATTGCGTCGAAGGTTTTACACGCTGTTTACCATATCTTCACCAAACCGCGCCGCGGGCGAGGTATCATGTGGGCGAGAGGCCGGGGGGCCTCATAGTGGAGGCCATAGAGGGGAGGTGAAGAGCATGATGTACACTGCATGTCCAGACTGCGGCAAGCCGGTTCCGAGCTGGGAATCGTATTGCCCGCACTGCGGCGCCGACGTCAGGAGGGCCGCAAGGAACCGGGAGCGCAGGGTCGCCCGGGCTAAGGCGAGCCCCAGGTTCACCATAGGCATGGGAAGGATCCTGGGTCACCTGAGGTCCGTGTGAGGACTGCTCTCTCACTTGAGCAAACCCGCATCGCGGGCTGAATACCCGGTGCAAGGTGTGGGCAGGCCTGGCCGGCGGCGGGCGACCTTTTGCCCGGCGCAGGCCGGAGACTGCAACCGTCCTGCGTAATGTGAGCGTGTCTGCGCCTGAACGTGGCCGCAGCGCTAGCGTTCCGCGACCAATCTCCGAAGCCCATCTGCCTGCACCGGGGGAGGTGCCGCGGCACCCTTCCTCCGATTACCGCCTCTCTTCCACACTTGCGAAGAACCCCATGTCGACCGGCACGCGAATTCCCGCCCATTACTCCTGTCTAGGTGAGGGTTCGTGAGACTGTTGATTTCCTCCACTTTA
>DKEX01000077.1 GCA_002452295.1 Firmicutes bacterium UBA6811
GCGCAGCGCCGTCCGGTCCTATGGCACCCCCGGCATGGAGGTAGTACCAGCACCCGTCGAGTTTGCGCCAGCCGATGTGACCGTATGTGACGCGCCGAGGCACCTCCCCGCTGAGGAGTTGAATCGCAGCGCGGAGATGGTCTTTCGTGCCCTGGCCTGCGTAGACTACCGGCCTCGTCCCCCATGCGGCGGTCACCCACGCCATCCCAGGATACGCCGCCGCAGAAACCTCCGCCCTACCGAGCGGGCGCCCGTCCTGGAGGAACCCTTCAATCACGAAGATCGTGGTTACTTCGGCGCCGTCGTCGCGGACCTCCTCGGCGACGATCCGGGCGTTGAAGTTGGCGAGCGGCACGGTCACAGGGCCGTCGGGCGTGCCTTTGACCCGGCAGATCGCGCCGTCCACGACCTGATACCCTCCCGCTGCCTCAGCCGCCTGCGTCGCCGGGTCGGACGCGCCCACCATTTCGAGGAACCGGTCACGGTCGGCACTTTGCAGCTTCTTCTTGACGAAATCGACAGACTTTATATCAGCCATCGCCTTGCCTCCTCAAGACCAGCGAGCCGTTCTTCAGGGTCCCTGGCCATCAGCAAATCGAGCACGTATTCCAGGTGGGGCAGTTCGCGCACCCACGCAGCCTCCTCAGCCGCTACATGTAACCCGTAAACAGCGAACATGCGTCCCACGGTACGGAACAGGACCGCAAGCCGGTCATGTGCTTCCTCGCACGCCTGGTCGAACTGGGTCGCGAGCGAGCGAACTGCCGCTTCCTCGCGTACAGCCTTGCGCTCCCTGGGTGTCTGGGGGCGCCGACTTCCGGCAGGAAACAGGTCGCCCCATGTCAAATCGAGGGCAGCGAGGACCGCCGCCGTAGGGCAGCCTGCGTGGCAGCGGACAAGCACCGTTCCGTCGGGCGCCTCGCGCAGCGAGAGCGACGGGTTCTTGTCCTGATGCGCGGGACACAGCGCAACCCAGCGGCCTTCTCCGGTCTGCCGGACGCCTTGCAGGCGCCCAAGGACGTTCTCAACGGGCCGCTCATATGTTACGATGTTGACGGACATACTCTCACCCCTCACCCGGGCGCTGCCCGGGTCGTTCTCACTGTTCGCCGCGTTCGGTTGTTCTCGTAAGTAGGTCCACGAGAACTTGCCGCGGCACCCTGACACTGCGACCAAACCTGATCGAGGCTATCTGCCCCTTCTGAACTAGCTCATAGGTACGACTAAGCGGCAGCCTCAGGACTACAGCTACTTCGCGAACCTTCAAGACTGAGGGAAGATCGGCAACGTCAACCCTTGTCAGGTCCTGCATCGTCGCTCACCCCCTCGTCGCACTCTTCCAACAACGATTCCACCCCAATTCCCAACGCCCTCGCTATCTTCTCGGCCTGACCAGGGTAGGGACGAAGCCAGCCACATTCAATCCGGGAAACGTCGGCATACCCAACCCCGGCCTCGACTGCAAGCTTCTGTTGGGACCAGCCCCGGCGAAGCCTCTCGACTTTCATGCGCATCAACCTCGTCGCCTCCTCTCACAAACAATGTTCTGCATGGCAATTGTCGGCACCGTATCTTTGACACCAAACACGTTCCGGTAGTTCCCGCCTTGGTGTTTCAGCGCCCAGGCAAGCGCCCGCCTCTGCTTCTCCGCCAGCCGTCGCGCGCGCCTTTTGGCGCGATAATTCGCCCGACGTGTCGTGTGGGGCATAGCGTGACACCCCCTTTCAGGTGGTACGAAGTCCTCGTCCCCCTGGGACTGTGGGGCGAACCCTCCGGGCCACCCCGCTCCATGGACCTAAGCAGTATGCACTTGCGCAAGCACCAAGGTCATTATAAAATGGACGTGACGACAGAACAGATAGGATACTCCCGACAAGCTCCCGACACCCACAGAGGAGGTGCTGCCGATGGAAGTTGGCTGGCCCGTGGAATTCAGGAACCCTACTTGTAGTCGTGTATGGGTCGAAGGGTATTACCTTTGCTGGGAGGTTGACCGCAAGAAGGGGAGAACCCTCAGTGGCCGGCTCCGTCGTCAGCTTGCAGAGACTCGGGGCGACATAAGCCAGGTGGTAGACCTCTTCAACCGATATGGCCCGTTGTGGCGCGGCGACCGGATAAGAGTGGCGGAGGCCCTATTGAGGGTTCGGACGTTCGGGCTGCTGTGGCGGTTGGCGTATGGCACGCCGGAGGAACAGAAAGCCGCCTTCTTCGTTCCCCTTCGTCGCTGGGAGAAGAAATGGGGCTACTTCGCAGACCGTGCGGACGTGGCAGGCGCGCACCTTATGTTGCCCCGTGGATTCACTAAGACACCCCTGCAGGGTATGCATGAAGCTGTTCTGAAGGCCCGCGTGTATCAAACGGCGGAAATGTTGCAGAAGGGCCTCACGCCTCCCGCGCCCAACATGGGCGACCTACTACCTGTGTCCGTAGAGGAGAAGGCAAAGGCGGCTGTAGCAGCACTTGAGCGGCTTCAGCACCCGGACAATGCAGTTGAACCCACACAGCCAATCGTTGACGAACGGATGCGCCGGATTGCCGCAGATCTGCTACGGCGTCGCCCGAAATCGCAGCTCTGGCTTGCCGTTAGCGAGAAAGGCGATGCTGAGCTCGTCCCCGTTGAACCCTCGCCGGAGTTCTGGCCTCGTTTCCGGCTGCCCAAGAAGCCTCTTGAAGGCCCTGAAGCGGAAACCGCCTGGCTAGAGGACGAACTGCGACGGAATGGGGTCGATCTCCTGAAGAGCAACCTCACGATAGGCGTTAAACGTCGGGGTGACGGCGTAGCCTTAACCGTTCTCCCAGCCGACGCCTTCACGTGGTGTGTCGGTAGCGTGTTGTTCGAGGATGAAGAAGAGCAGGCGACTTGCCCCATATGCGGGCGACTTGCGCCGCCAGGACGGAAGTACTGCTGCAAACAGTGCGCGAAGAAGGCGCAAGCGACGGCGCCGAAGCAGAAGGTCCTCGGTTATCTTCACCCGCAAATTGAGCGGGGGAAGCTGACCGGCGAGCAATATGATTTCGTCAAGACGCTATTGACCAAGGAGCCTCTCAGGACGGAAGAAGAGGACGGCCAGATAGTACGCGCGGTCCTTCGTGAATTGGGGCGGGAGTGGCCGAGAGAGGATTTCGCGTGGATTCAACAGGGATACGGCTCTCGAAGGAAGCCGCAAGCGGAATCCGAAGCCGCCGGGCTCCCCAAAGTCTAGTGAAAGTCTGGTGGGTTCGCGCCCATAGTCTGGAAGGCATGGAGTGTACTGGCAAGGACCCTTGGGAACGACTTTGGGAACGACGGGACCTCAGAGAGGGTAGGAGAGGGTAGGAAAAGATAGAACTCCCCAGGAGTCGGGGAGTTCATCTTGCCTGCTAGACGCCTACTAGACAGGACACAATGGAGGTGGTAATATACGGTAGGAAAGCCGGGGCGCTACTTAGGATCTGGTGGGCAACCCCCGTGCGGGTTCAAATCCCGCCTCTCGCACCAGGGGTTTTGCAGATCCGGAAGTGGCATACATACGGTGCATGGTGCAAATTTGGTGCGGATTTTCCGGAAGGCCAGCTAGTGCTGGCTTTCTCTTTTGCTCCGTTTTGCCGCGGTGATGACGGAGTTGATGGCCTGGCTGGCCTTGTCCTGCATGGCCGAAATCACGTGGGCGTAGATGTCCATGGTGGTGCTGGTTTGAGCGTGTCCCAGGTGAGAAGACACCGTCCGAAAGTCCACGCTGGACATGAGAAGCCACGTCGCGTGGCTGTGGCGGAGGTCGTGGAAGCGCACCCTGGGCACCTTTGCCACCTCCAGGACGCGCGCGAGGTAGTGGTCGGCGTCGCTCCGGCTGATGGGATTGCCGTGGAGCGTGCAGAAGACGAGGCCGTGATCACTGTATAGTTTCCCGTGGAACTCCTTCTCGCTTTCATACCGCGCCCGGAGCTCCCGCAAGGCTTGCGTGAGATCGGGCGGTATCGGCAGCACCCGGAGGCGTCTCGTATCTCAAGAAGCAGACGGCGGCGGCCGAGAACGACGTGGCCCGAAAGGCCATCAACGACGCTCTCAGCGAGGCGGAGATCGTGGCGACGGACGCGGTGCGAGCCACTAACCAGGTCCTCGTGGACGCGTTCAAGCAGGCGAGCGCGGATGGAAAGCTCACCAAGGAAGAGGCTGTCGCCGCGATGACTATGGCTAAGAGTTACTTCCTGAACCACATGACGGCCGGCAGCAAGCAAGTACTCGAGGCGGCGGTGGCTCCACTCAGCGAATGGCTCGGAGGGTTCCTGGAGGCGAAGCTCGCAACGGAGAAGGTTCCCAACGTGAAGGGTCAGGTGGCGACCACCGCGGCCCCTTTATCTTCGGGCCCCTCCCGCTTAGGGCCTATCCGGTACGGGGTCTCGCTCCAGGGCCCGGCGGTTGCGACGAGCATCCGCCTGGGTGAGAACGCGCGGCTCAATGTCGGTGCCGGCCTTGACTGGCAGGGGCGGCCGCGCGGGCTGCGGTGAACGTGAAAGTCAGGTCTTGAAAGGAGAGCGAAGCCGTGAAGAGTCTTTGGCGGGGGTTGCTGATACTCGCGCTGTTCGCGCTGATGAGTTGCGAATACGCGGGCTGCTGGCCGTTCTAAAGAGAAGTCTACGCTGTTACATGAGGCGGCCCGGTCCCTCGCGGGGCCGGGCTTTTGTTGTACCAGCCGGGAGAGCCGAGAGCCGCCGAGACTCTCATTCTCCGGACTTGTCTTTGCGAGGGGCGTTTACTCTCCCCCGCCCCTCGCGCTTGTCAGTCTGCTATGGAATCGGCGCCGGCGGACACACATGAGCCGGCTCGGTTATGACGGGAGGGCTCGCCTTGTAATTGGACCCGGGGAAATCGGTCTCGATGATGATTAGCTGACCGCCCGGGTACACCCCGTTGTTGGTGACCTTGTAGTCGTCGTGATTGTGAGCCAGATAGAACTGCGGGAACATGAAGTTGTCAGCCGTGGGGGTGCCATAGTTCCAGGGCACCCAGTTGTACGGCGGGATGAAGGTCCCCTGACCCAGGCTCGTCTTCAGGATGATGTTCACCCAGAGGTCCGTGGCGCCAGGGAAGGGCGGGATGAATGTGCCGGCCGCCATGGACTGCGCCGTGGCCGCCGCGATCTGATCCTTCAGCGACGGGAAGCCAGCCTTGCCGCAGAAGATGTAGTCCGCGTAGATTGGCCTCTTGTCGTCCGCGGTGTAGAGAACGTCGTAGCTTTCTCCCGATCCGACGAGGGTCGTGAAGTTCATTTCGCTCGCTGTGCGCGGGTTGGCATCTTTGCCGACTATCATGCCGTGCCAACCGTGGACGTGGAACGGCACCGGCTGATAGCCGATGTTTATCATTCGGAGCAGGAACTTGTCTGGTGGTATGCGCCTTCCGGGATCTCCTGTTGATACCCTGACAAAGCAGTCGTACCCGTCGGGAACGCTGTAGCCGAAGTTGGGCACGAGCGCCGGGGGTAGGACGGTAGGTAGCAGAGTGTCCGGAAAGGTGCGGCCGTTGACGAGCCAGTAATCTGGCTTGTAGTCAACGGGGTTGAAGCCGGTCTGGGCAAACACCGCATCGTGCCACCGTGTGTCGATGTCCGAAAAAAGCAACACCCAGTCGCTGTTGAAGAACGAGTTGACGTCGCTGTAAGCAAAGTTCCTGTTGGTGGCTGTGACGGGAATCTGCGGCTGCGGTCTGCCCTTGAAGAACCAACGTCCCGTGGTAAGGCTCTTCGTGATCCCTGCTTGAGCTAGACTTAGTGCGGACGGGTAAACAATCAAAGCTCCGTACATGCCCATCTGGACGTGTTCAGATGCCTCCTGGTGACAGTGGTAGAAGTACGTGCCCGGCTTCTCGGGCTTGAAGTAGTAAGTCGCGGCAATCGCCGGCGTTCCCGGCGGGGTGACTGGCAGCCCGAAGGATGTCTCCGGGACACCGTCGACCTGGGTGGCCACGTGGCCGCCGTGTATGTGAATCGTATGGACGTCGAGGATGGGAGGACTGGTCAGGAAGAGACCGAGGTTCACAAGGGTGATGTATAGCTCGTCGCCAATTTCCATGTCGATTCTCGGCGACGGAATCACAGCCTTACCCCTGAGTGCGTCGAGGTTTGGTGGCACGGTGATGTCAAACTGAGGATTCACAATCGTGGCCGGACCTGTCGGCACACCGAAAGATATCGGCTGGGTCTTGAATAACCCCCCGGCGAAACCGAAGATGTAGACTCTCCGACGGGGTTCGGTTCCCGTGGGATCTATCGGCAAATCAATGAAGCCGTCGGTGGCAAACAGGTTGTAGAATAGCCTTTGGGACATGGCTTTCACCTCTTTGAGTCCTGTTGGCAGGATTGAGACGCTTCGGCAGCTTCTCTTGCCCAGGACGTACGTACACTATGAGTCCAACCTCAAAGAGGTGCAGGTGACGCTCGTTCTCGCTGACGCATTATGGCAAACGTACTGTGCCCCGCTCAGGAGCATCTTGTGCGCTCGCCCGGTCCTTCGGGGGCCGGGCTTTCACCTTCTCATATGACATTCCAGCAGCCTTCCCGCAGGGCTTGGTTGCCCGCGTGTTGTATTATGTTCCCGGGTGCATGCTCCAACGAGGAGGAGACATCTTGAGACCGCGAGCACGCTGGAGTCCCGGCGCCGTCCTTGAAGCGATCCGCAAGCGCGACGCCGACGGTCTGCCGCTGAACTACCAGGCCGTCGTCAACGACGACGAGAAGCTCACCGGCGCCGCACGACGCCTCTTTGGCTCCTGGAATGCGGCACTTGCGGCGGCGGGGTTTGATCCGGAGGAGATCAAGCGAGAGGTGCGACGGGAAGAGTCGAGATTGCCCTCTGGCTCATGGACCGAAGAGATGGCGCTCGAGGGTATCCGCCAGGCCGCCCGCGAAGGTCAGGATCTCTCGGCCCACAGGATGCAGAAGTGGAACTCGTCTCTCGTCGCCATGGCGCAGCACCTGTTCGGTTCCTGGGGCGCCGCGCTCATCGCAGCCGGGTATGCCCCTGACCTTGTGCGCCGTGCCCGGGCGTGGACGAACGGGGAGATCCTCGAGCGCATCCAGGCGCTTGCTGCGAGAGGCGCCGATCTCTCGGACAGGACTGCCTCTGCCTACGATCAGGGATTCTGCGCGGCCGCCATGGAGCATTTCGGTTCGTGGGCCAAGGCTGTCGAGGCGGCCGACGTCACATGCGGCGAGGCCCGGCGGACGGTCAAGTGGTCCAGGAGCAAGGTTCTCGAGGCGATCCGGGAAGGGCGGCGCGACGGTGCGATTAGGGGCGTGGCTTTGGACTACTTCCCGTCCTGGCTTGCGGCCTTGAGGGCGGCCGACATGCCGGACGAGAAGGCGCGGGAGATCGGCAACCGGATCCGCGAACGGCGGAAGGCCCTCGGACTATCGGAAGAAAAGTTGGGGAAAATGCTCGGCTACACGCACCGCACGATATCGATGCTCGAACTGGGTCAACTACCGGACCCGAGGGTAAGCGTGGCGTTGAGGCTGGCGAAGGCCTTGAAGTGTAGCGTGGAGGACTTGTTTGAGGTGGAGGAGTAGGCTTTCGGTCTGCTCTGCGTCCGGTGAGGGCTGGGCTTTCTCTTGGTGCAAATATGGTGCAAATTCGGTGCAAAAGTCCGTGGAACGAGGGGCTGGGAGGTGCCGAGAAGGGGGTNNGTCCGGCGCTGTGGGTGGGACTGCCTGACCAGAGAGCCTGACACCTGAAGGGAATGCCGGCGAGAGTCCGGCAGGATCATGGTGCAGCGATGCAGCCCCGGCTGCCATCCAAACCTCGCATAGAACCACCGTTTGACGACTTCCACCACTAGAAGGTAAGCGGCGACCATCCCGAGGAGGACCATGAAGAACACCGGCGGAAGAGGGCTGAGGCCAAAGAACGAGCCGACAGAGGTGTGCGGCATCATTATGTCCACCCCAACTGCAGCAAGCGTCGTAAGCCACAGCGCAGCGCTTGCCCGGCTTCTCAGCACGCTATGCCGCGAGCGGATGATGTGGACGACCAGGGTCTGTGTGGCGAGCGACTCGACGAACCACCCGGTCTGGAAGAGCGCCGCTCCTGCGTGAAACGCCTTGAGCATGACGAGGTAGGTCAGAATGTCGTACTGGAAATTACTGATCTCAACGTGTCTTATGGCGGCATTCACGCAGTCAAGGGCGTCTCCATGAGCGTGGAGGCGGGCCAGATCGTGACGCTCATCGGCGCCAATGCTGCGGGCAGAAGCAGCACCCTCCGGGCCATCGCGGGGCTGGTCCAGCCCAGGAGCGGCAGCATCAGGTTCCGCGGCAAGGAGATCGTCGGGCGGGCCACGGATTCCATCATCAAATCAGGCCTCACCCTTGTGCCCGAGGGGCGGAGGGTCTTTCCAAACCTGACGGTCAGGGAGAACCTCGACCTCGGGGCTTTCGGCCGCAACGACCGCGCCGGCATAGCGAAGGACATGGAGTGGGTGTTCGAGCTATTCCCGCGCCTCAAGGAGCGGCAAGAGCAGAAGGCCGGCACCCTGCCCGGCGGCGAGCAACAGATGCTCGCTCTCGGGCGCGCGCTCATGTCGCGGCCTGCGCTGCTCATGATGGACGAACCGTCGCTCGGCCTCGCGCCGGTCCTCATCGAGAGCATCTTTGGGGTAATTCGGAAGATCAGGGCGGAGGGGACGACGATCCTGCTGATCGAGCAGAACGCCTTCGCTGCGCTCGGCACCGCCGACGTCGGCCACGTCCTCGAGAACGGCAGGGTAGTCCTCTCAGGGACGGGCGCCGAACTCCTTGCGAACGAGGACATCCAGGCAGCCTACCTCGGGAGGAGGAAAGGCCAGCCTGCACAGCACGGGTAGGACCTTCCGTGACACCATCACAGCGGCACCCGGATTGCGAGTGACACCGTCGGCGGCAACCGGGAACCCTGGGACCGCGGGCCCGGGAGGGTGGTGGGCCCGGAACAGGGAACCAGCGACATCAGGACCTCGGCGCCAGGTCTCAGGACATGGCCCACATTGCAGGTCTGGTGGCGGGCGGAGCCCATCCGCGCCCTGTGCCGCACGCTCATTTCGTCACATCCACGACTACCAAGACCCTGCGCGGGGCCAGAGGCGGGTTCATCCTGTGCCGGGCCGAGTATGCAAGGGCGGTAGACAGCGCGATCTCTCCAGGCATCCAGGGAGGCCCCATCATGCAGAACGTGGCCGCGAAGGCGCTCACCTTCAAGCTGGCCGCGACCGCCGAGTTCCGAGCGTACGCCGGGCAGATCGTAGGGAACGCACAGGCCATGGCAGCGCGCTTTCAGGAGCGTGGCCTGAGGCTGGTGACGGGCGGAACCGATAACCACCTCATGCTACTGGACCTGCGCAACCTTGCGGCCCGCGGCGTGACGGGCCACAGCGCAGAGCAGGCGCTCGCCGAGGTCGGCATCGCGGTCAACAAGAACCTCATCCCTGGCGACCCCCAGAAGCCCACCATAACGAGCGGAGTGCGCATCGGCGCGGCGGCCATCACGTCCAGGGGGTTCAAGGAGGACGAGGCGGCAGACGTCGCAGACGTCATCGCGGACATCCTCCTGACCCCGTCTGACGCCACCGCCGAACGGGCACGCCGGGTCGTGCGCGATCTCTGCAAGAAGCATCCGATATACCAGGCTTAGGCACCTGGGTCGAGCCGGAGGAGGCTGCCTGCGGACAATGCCTGGTCAAGGCGCCCCGCCAGGGGCGCCGCCCCCGGAGCCGACCACTCGCTACTGCAGGTAGCCCGGGCCCTCGAAAAGCGGCAGCGCTTTGTGGCGCTTCACCCGGCGGCTGAAAAATCGTCCGGTAGAACCCCAGCGAGAAGGAGGACTGGCCCGGGACGGAGCGAATTATTATGCATGATGTTGCCTTCGCGAGGGAGGCGCGCGTGTCCGGAGGGGTACCCGGAAAAGAAGCTCATCGAAGAAGCGCAAACCACATGGGGCGGATGATCGCGCGCTGGACGCTTGCGAGAGGAAAGGATCGACAGGAGGTGCTTGAGAAGTGAGAGGTTGTCGGTCGAGTTGGTGTCTTGTTGTTCTGGTGTTGCTTCTAGGGATGGGGCTGGGGACGGGCGCATTTGCCGCCGTAGGGCCGGTGCGCATAGGTCTTCAGGCCCCTATCACCGGGCAGTGGGCGTACGAGGGTGAGATGGCGCGAAACTGCGTCCAGATCGTGGCGGACCAGATCAACGCGAAGGGCGGCGTTCTTGGGCGGCCAATCGAGATCGTGCTCGGGGACGACCAGTGCAGCCCCAAGCAAAGCGCTGTTGTCGCCCAGCGCATGTTGAGCGAGAAAGTAGTTGCCGTGATAGGTACTTATGGGTCGTCGGTGACTGAGCCAGCGGCCACCATCTATGAGCGGGCAGGGCTTCTCAACATCGCGTATGGGTCCACGGCGGAGCAGCTCACAGCCCATGGCTGGAAGTTCTTCTTCCGCACTTGCTTCCGGGACGATCGCCAGGGCGCATTCTTCGCCGAGTTCGTCAACGAGACCCTGAAACTGAAGCGCGTCGCCATATTGCACGACAACACCACCTTTGGAAAGGGCCTCGCCGAAGCCGCCAGGCGCTCGCTGCAGCAGGCAAAGAAGGCCGAGATCGTGTTCTATGACGCGGTCACTCCGGGCGAGCGCGACTTCACGCCGGTGATCAGCCGGATGCTAACGGCGGAGCCGGAGGTGGTGTATTACACCGCGTACTATCCCGAGGCGGGCCTCATCATCCGTCAGATGAGGGACCTCGGCAGCAAGGCCTTCTTCGTCGGGGGCAACGCCGC
>DKEX01000003.1:0-12978 GCA_002452295.1 Firmicutes bacterium UBA6811
TTTCCGTTGACCCTGACGGACTTGGCGAGGGCATAGTAGGTACGGTCATCTCCGCGTTTGTTCTTGTTGACGATGCGCTTGAGGAACAAGTGAGGTCGCCTCCGATCTCGTTTGCCTACCCATAGGGTAGCACGACTCGGAGGAGAGTACAAGTCAGTAATTCCCAGTCATGGAAGCGGATAGTAGCTGCAGGCCAAGAAATATGCATCTCTTGGTCTCGAGGTGGTCGGGCAACGCATGGAAGGCCAAGAGCTGGGAACGGTTGCCATGGTTTGACTACAAAACGGGCATAATTCGATGAGAAAGCTTATATTAGCAGGTCAAACGGTACACAGGCCTGCAAAGTCGGGTATTTAGGGGTCATGCTTTAAGGTCGCCTTTCGGGGAAAGAGTGGCCGTGATACGGTCACACTCCGGCGAAGTGGCCGGCAAGCCGGCAGCTCGAGCCGCAACCTGCCATGCGCCCACTATGGCCGGGAATCTTGGTCTCTGAACAACATCAGTTCCCAGCGAATGGGCGAGGAGCGAACAAAACCGGTTCAAGAGGATTGACGAACGGAAGACGCCGCCAATGCAACTCACGCGGTGCCGGCCTACCTGTAGCCTCAGGCAGTTGAACACGGCCTGGGCCAGGTTCGCCAGGTGTTCGGCCGCGCACTCGAGAATCGCCCGGGCCACAGTGTCACCGACAGTAGCCGCCTCATCTACCACCCGTCCCAGGCCCGCAATCTGGACTCTTCCCAGCTTATCGCCGTACAGCGCTGTGTGCACAGCCCGCAAATCAGGAAGTGCAAACGCGTTCGGGATTCTCTCTTCCAGGGTTGTTGCGGCTCCAACTCCATCGTGGGAACGGGTTGCAGCCGATAAGGCTCTTATACCAATCCAGTATCCGGATCCTTCGTCGCCCATGAGGTACCCCCATCCACCAGCCCAGCGCTCGTCTCCCTGTTGGTTTCGCCCATAGGCGACAGAACCCGTTCCGCTGATGACGATAGCTCCCGGGTCTCCGCCCGTCGCCCCCTGCCAGGATGCCACCGAATCAGGAATCACAACCACGTGCTCTGCGGCTATGCAATCACGGATGATCTCTTGCATACGCGCACCGCCCCCGCTCATGCCAAAACCGGCGGCCAGCAGGTGCACTCGGTGAGGGTCTAGGTCTGCATCCGCCAATGCCGCCTGCAAGGCTGTGATTACAGCCTGACGGCACCGCTCCGGCCCCCCGGGCTCGTTGATGTGATTGGCGGGACCGGCCACCCCGGTGCCGAGAACGTCGCCTTCCGGGGTGGTCACAATGCACATAGTGCTGCTCTGCCCCCCATCCATGGCTACAACCACGGTGATCATGGGGGATGTGTTCGCGGCTTTCATTTCCTCTGTCTCACCTCGCAGACCGGCCCTTCGGCCGGTGCAGGGACGAACTGCCGGATTCGCCATTCCAGGTCTGTAAGAGCGGTTCCCACCACCACGGCGTAGGCGCCCTGCGTCAGGGCCGCACTGACCTCCTCGGGAGCGTGAAAACGCCCTTCGCCAACTATCGGGCAGGTGATGGTCGCAGCCAGACGGCGGATCAGCTCTAAGTCCGGCCCCTTGCTCCGTGCCTCTTCTGTGTATGGCGTGTAGCCGGACATCGTCGTGGCCACCAGATCCGCGCCCAGGCGGGCGGCTTCCGTCCCTTCCTCCAGTGTAGAGATGTCAACCATCACCGGTTTATGGAGGGTATCACGGATATGCCGGATTAGGTCCGCCAAGGGTTCATCAGTAGGCCGCGAGCGATGAGTGCCTTCGATAGCGATAATGTCCGCCCCTGCGGCTGCGAGGCCTTCCGCCTCGGTTCGTGTAGGGGTGATGTAAACCTCCGCTCCTTCGTAGTGGACTTTGTGGATCCCGATGATGGGAATGGTAACACCACGATTCTTCATGGCCGAAACATGTTCGGGCGAATCAGCCCGGACTCCCACCGCGCCGGCTCGCTGGGCCGAAAGCGCAAACGCCGCCATGATCCCCGCGTCCAGCAAGGGACTACCTTGCCAGGCCTGGCAGGATACAATCAAGCCGGGCCGTAGAATATCCCGGACCACCAAACGCCCTCCCTCCCTCAATATCCGAGCCGCTGGTAGCGCTGGATTTCTGCCTGGTAACTCTCCAATCCCCCAGGAACGTTAGCACTTGTGAAAATCGTTGGCACGAAGCCATCGGCCTCCATCTGAGCAACCATTTCCGCTACCACCGCCCACATCACGATGGCCGAGATGACCCCAGATGAGGGGCAGGCCCGGCGCCCCAACCGTTCAAAGGCTAGCAAGGCATCGCCTGCTACGCCCCCGATGTCGATCACGAGATCGGCCACGTCCCGCAGCAGTTTTCCTGATTCATGCTCAACCGGGGCTTGAGCTGCCTGGGCGCCGGAGGTTAACGAGATCACTAGCACTCCTCGTTCGCGGGCCAGTAACGCGGATTCAATCACCTCTTTAGCCCTCCCGCTGACAGAGGCCACAAACAGCACGTCGCCGCGGCGGACGAGCGCCGGGTTGCGAACGTCTTCGATCGTGACCAGGCGAAGTGCTGCCAACCCTCCTGCGCGGCTTACCAGCTCAGCTCCCAGCAGGTGTCCGTGATCCAGAACGTGGACGCAACCGCCTTCTTCCACGGTCCGCGCAGCGTGGCAGGCTACCTTCTGGATTGTATGCTGCTGTTGCTGGCGAACTTCCTGGACTAATGCGAGCATTGCGTCGAAATAGCGCTCACATGACATCCTCATACCCCCGCTCGCCCGAGATCGTGTTCTCGTTTCCTACAAGCATTTGCACGTGGTTGTCGGCAAAGAAATCACGGTATGGCTGCGGCAGCTCGTTATCAGTGACGACCACTGACACCCTGGCCAGCGGCGCCACCTCGGCAAAACATATGGTATCAAACTTGGAGTGGTCTGCGACGAGGATAATCCGCTCGGCCGCTTTCACCATTACCCGGTGGATACGGGCTTGCTCTAAACGGGCGTCCGTCAGGCCGTATTCCATGGAGATCCCTTTTGTGGATAAGAACGCTTTATCCACGTGGTAGCGGGCCAGAGTCTCCTCGGTCTCCCCTCCCAGGAAGGACATGCTCTCCCGGTCCAAAACGCCGCCGCTACTGATCACGCGGACATTATACCGCGCCAGTTGCTCCACTGCCGCCCAGGAGTTCGTCACCACCGTGACGTCGCGGACTTGCTCCAGATGCAAGGCCAGGAACGAGATGGTGCTGCTGTTATCAAGCATGACTGTGTCGCCGGGCTGGACCAGCCTTGCGGCCGTGCGACCCAGCATCTGCTTTTCACTGCTCAGCATCGTCTGGCGGACCCTCACGGGAAGGTCGTGACCCCGCCCGTATCCTGGCGATATGGCTCCCCCGTGAGTGCGAACCAGCAGGCCTTCTCTTTCCAGATCTGCAAGATCCTTACGGATCGTAGCTGCGGTAACGTTTAGTTGTTCTCTCAGTTCCAGTACAGTGATTGCCCCGTGCTGCTTTACGAGAGCTAGAATGTCGCGGCGTCTCTGTTCCGGTAGCATCGGCCTCTTCTCCTCCCAGACTGTAAGCCGTAAATCCATACCACTTTTCACTGTACCACTTCCGCACCGGGTTGTCGGCGCTCGCGCTCGGGGTTTCCCCGAGGGCGAAATGCCCCCTTCTCCAGTTCTAACGGCGTTTGCCATGAGATTGGGACACAGCGAATCAGAACCACAGCGACCGGTCGAGCGTGAAGCTGAGCACTCGGATGAGATGCCCCGCGCTCACAGGAAGCGTCTCCGTATTGCGCATCCCCTCACGCCCTGCGAATTCCTCGATGAGGCCCGTGGCAGCCTGGTCCCTTCCAACCTGGCAGGCGGCCATCGCCCACCAGAGGTACTGGGTGTTGTCGGTGACTCCGGACGGCATCGGCTTGCGCTGCTTCACGTAGAAGCGGTCATAAAGCATGTCAAAGATGTCGCGATCCAGCGAGTTGTCTGTGCTTCCAGTTACAGCCAGGAAGAGGATGTTAGAGAGCGCATCGGGGTACCACGTGTCCATCCTGGTATACTTCGTTCCGTCCGACTGGATCGACATGGCGTAATAGCCTTCATCGCTCAGCCAGAACTGGTTGCGCAGACCGTCCATGGTCTTATCGGCGAGGAAGGCAAAGAGGTTCTCGTAGGCGATATCCCCCAACGTCGCAGAAATACTCCAACCCGCAGCGAGCCCGAGCCAGACTTCGGCGTTGTCCATCAGGTATTTCACAGGCCACCCCGGCTTCGCGAAAGTGAGTCCGTCCCGCCCATATGTCAGGTCTATAGCCCCAAGCGCTTTGACAACATATGGATACATCTGGGTGAGGAAATCGCGACTCCCGGTCACCCGGTAGTACCTCCATACCGCAAGGATGAAAGTCGCCGCATACGAATCTGTTGAGTCATAGTCCCCTGTAGGTTTGTGGTCCGGGTAGAGGCCGGTGTAGTCGTATACGGTACCGTCCGCATTCATGTGGTTCACATACCACTCGAGCCAGCGCCGGGCCGATGTGAGGAAATCTGGAATATGCGTCAGCTCGTAGGCACGTAATAGTCCCAGCACGGCGAAGTTGGAGAAGTACGGGATGATCCGCCCGCGGTTTCCTCCAGCACCGAGGACTATAGCGCCATCCTGGTTCTGGAATTCCATGATATGTCGGGCCATCCACGCTATATCCTCCAGCACCCTGGCATCAAGCGATTCGGCTTCCTTGCCGGCTCCCCCAACTTCTCCCGTGGCTCCTGCCGCTTCTGCCAGTGCCGCTGGCCGCCTCGGCGTCGGTTTGCGTTCCCCGGTGATAAACGACCAGGTGTAGTCGGTTTCAAGCCTGGCGCCGCTTTCGTCCACGATTCCCTTCGGGCCCCCCTTGGCCACCACGGTGTACTTCGAGCGTGGTGCCAACTCACGGTGAGGAGAGATCAGAATCGCATGTTGTCCAAGGGAGTAGTAAAGCAGCGCAGGCACATCATGCCCTGTAGAATCTTGCACGCACACAGCGGACGTGTTGACGGTGGATGCATCAAGGGGTCTACTCACGAAAACCTCAAACACCGGACGCGTAGAAACATCGACCGCGAGATCGCCCGGCTCCACCCATTCCACGCATAGCGGCTTTTTCACCCCGCTCACCACCTTGACATCGTCTATTATGAACTCGGCATCGCCGCTATCAGGCACGATCGTCGGTTTTATCACGAATCGGTAAATCTCGTCTCCCCTAAGCTGTCGCGATATCTCGGAAAACAGGATGGAGACCTGAGTCCACTTCCCTACCGGGACTTCCCCCATGGGAACGGGGCACCAGAAAAAGCCGCTATGTTCCTTCGAGAAGGCTTCCACCACCACAGCCTTGTATTTAGCCGTCCCGCCTGCATAGAACCAGAAATCGAATGCTGACTCCTGCTCGGTGAAACGGCAGTTCTTGATGAACGCGAGCCCCACCTCTGGCTGACTGGGACTGGCAGAGGCCCGCCCCATCAGCGCCTTTTTTCCGCTGCGGACATTGGCGGTGGTAATGGACTTGTTCCCGTTCGTGCCGTTTGTCCACCAGTCCCAGGTATCGCCTGATTCGAAGTCATCCGAAAAGACCACCTTCTCGGCTTGCGCCTCTTGGGCAACCGTCGAGGCTGGAGGCCACAGGAAAAACGCGGTCAATAAAACGCCCAGCACCATGTGAGGTATCAATCTGAACATCCTGGGAGCTACGATAACCCCCATCTCCGACACCCTCCCGCCTAATCCGCGCTTCCCCCTACGCCTTGATTGCACCGCTCGTGAGCCCCTCGATAAACGTCCGCATGCTGGCGAAGAACAGTACTACCAGGGGAAGCGAGGTGATCATGTATGCGGCCATCACCTGTCCGGTTTCTGGCCGCCAGATGCTCGTGCGAAAATACGCGATGCCGACGGGAATCGTCTTTAAGTGCTCGCTGGTGATAGTTACCAGGGGCCAGATCAGGTCATTCCATTGTGCCAAGACGTTCAGAATCGCCACGGTGCTGAGGATGGGCATGGAAAGGGGGATGGCGATCCTAAGGCAGCTCGCAAGCTCCGACGCACCGTCCAGTCTGGCGGCCTCAAAAAGCTCCTCCGGGATCGACGCGAAGAAAGTGCGCAGGAAGAGTATGGAGAAAACCTGACCCCCAGCTACGTACGGCAGTATCAGTACCCACCTGGTGTCGAGCAATCCCAGGCGTTTCACCAAGACAAACCGGGTGATCAGCGTGAGAGTGCCCGGAATCATCACGATCCCCAAGATCGCGTAAAAGAGAACTTCTTTGAAAGGAAAGGCGAACCGCGCGAATACGTACGCGGACATGGACGAGACCACGAGAATCAGGGTCGTAGCCACAACGCATATGACGATGCTATTCGCAATGTAGGGCGCAACCTTGGCCCACGCGAAGGCGTAGTTCTCCCAGTGAAATGGGCGCACCACCTGCCAGAAATACAACTCAAACTGGCTTTGCGTCTTGAGAGAAGTGATGAATATGAAGGCGAACGGGTAAAACGTAAGAACTACGATAATCCATAGCAGAATGTGTTTTGATAGTTCGATCCAGGAATTTCCCCGCTTGGCGCTCACCACTGCTCACCCCATATGAACTTGAAGGTCAACTCTTGGCTTGGTACTCTATACCCGACTTCAAGTACTTCATGTTGGCGTACGTCAGCCCCATAATGATCACAAACATACAGACCCCGATGGCCGAAGCGTAGCCCATCCTCCCGTATTTGAAAGCATTGTCGTACAGAACAAGCCCCGGAACCGTCGTGGCAAACCCGGGGCCGCCCTTCGTCAGGATCAACTGCACGCCAAAGCCTTGAATCCCGCCGATGAACCCCATTATCACGTTGAGCTTCACCTGGCCCATGATGAGGGGAAGGTCCACTCTGAAGAAACGAGAGAGCCCCTGCGCTCCGTCCAGCTTGCAGCAGTCGAGAACCTCCTGCGGGATATTCTGGAGCCCGGCCAGGTAAATCAACACACCTATACCGCCTACCCACGGAAACCCCATGAACATCAGGGCGTAGAGGGCGACCCTGGGGTCCCCCAGCCACTCCCTGGCCAGGCCCCCGAGGCCTACTGCTCGAAGAAGCTGATTTACGAGGCCATATGTCGGCTCATACATATATCCCCATAGGAGCATTCCCACGATACCTGGGATCAGGGCCGGAAGCACCAGCAGGACCCTATACGCATACTTCCATCGCAGACTCCTCAGGCTAAAGAGGACCTCGGCGACCAGGATCGGCATCGCCAGCCCCACGGCCATCCCGAAGGCCATCAGCTTCAGCATGTTGACAACGGAGATGCGAAGCGCCCAATCGTCGAAAAGGATCTCCTTGTAGTTTGCAGGCCCTATGAAGCGGTTCACGTAAAATCCGTCCCAATCGAAGAACGAGTGGTAAACGGCGGAGAAGGCAGGATAGTATTCAAACAACGCAAGCAACGCGAAAGTAGGTGCAAGAAAGAGATAGACGAACTCCTTTCGCCTGATTTCCTGCCAGACTGTCCTGCGCTTCACCGCCGTCCCCCCGCTTTACTCCAGGAGCCGCCCACGGCTTACTTGCCCGGTGCACCCCAGTTGTTCTGAGACGTCCAGTTGTTTTCGCGGGCAAGCTGCTCCGCCGCCCTCTTCATTTCTCGTCCCAGAGTCTGCATGAACTTATCCATGGTAAGGCCGCCCGAGAGAAGAAGCTGCATGTTCTTGAACTTCATATCGCCAAACGGGCCCGTCAGCGAAAGCCCGATCTTCGGGTTGGCGTCAGGCGCTACGAATGCCTTGATCTTTGGGTTGGCTGGCTCGACGCCTTTGATAACCGGGGGCATGCTGTATGCCTCCTCCAGGATAGTGGCGTTCTCTGGCGCCGTCATGAACTGAAGGAAGTCAATGGCAGCGTCAATGGTACCCCTCTTTACGGTTGCTGTCGGGATAGTCCAGGTTATACCCGCCTCCCCCGGCCTGCAGGTCGAGCCTGTTGCATACGGCGAGGTCTCCCGCGTAATGTCAGGGAATACGAAGATACCGTAATCGAAGCCGCGCTCCTTGTTCTCCTCGATTGACTGGAGCATCCAGCTACCGGCCATGTACAACGCTGCCTTTCCTGTTGTCCAAAGGCGTTCGTGCTCCGTCGCACCCACCGCGCCCGCCTGCCAGTACTGGGACCACTCTTTTAAGAACTTGTACGGCGATTGGAACTGCGGATCATCAACCTTGATCAGATCAAGCTGGATAGCCCTCACAAGCTCGTTCAGATCAACCTGCCCGTTGGGCTGCAGCACGTCAAACTTCGGGACCCAGCTCTGCCACATTGTGCCTTCTATGTAGCCGACGCTCCAGACCTCCGGCCCGCCCGTAAACGTGGCACCCTGCGGAACATAGCCCGCTCCTTTTAGCTTCTCTGCCATCCCGAACCATTGCACCCAGGTCTTCGGCGGCTCAAGGCCCAGCTTCTTGAATACATCCTTGTTGTAGAAGAACGCGAAGGACGACCAGTTGACTGGGATGCCGATGAGTTTCCTCGTGATGGGGTCAGTGCTAACGAAGCCGTCCAGCGAACCCGGCTCAAACATGTCTTTCCATATCTTGCCTGTGTACGGATTGGTTGTGCTAATGAACTCGTCCAGGGACACGATAAGACCCTTGCGAAAGTCCTCAGCACCCCAGTTGTTCTGCATGATGTCAGGCGGGTCGCCGCCCGCAAGCTGGGTCAAATGCCATGTGTGGTACTCCTCACTCGGAATGGTTATGTACTTGACGTCCACATCAGGATGGGATTTCTGGTAACGAGCTATGACAGTGTCTAGCTGCTTGTTATAGACGTCCAGCATGTAGTGGGCAATGGTGATCTGCCGCTTGGCGAAGGCCGCCCCGTTCAGGGGTAGGGCAACTAGCACCATCGCGAGGACTATCACGCTAGCGAAAGCATACCAGCGCCGAGTCATGTTGAACCCTCCTCTTCCTTTTTCTTGCAGCCTACCCGCACCGGAAACACCCGCTCTCCAGATTCCTCAAATCATCCCCACTGCATCTTCCTGACGCGACTACTGCTGTGAGAACTCCTTTGCCTGGGCAGGGCGCATATCGCCGTGGGATCTCGCCTCCTCTCCATATGGTCGTGCTCGTCTCCTGGATGTCATAAGCGATCTCATCCAGGAACGCTCCCGTGATCGTTTTGTGGGCCAAGATGACCCCTCTCGTCCGGGATTCATGTCATGGAGTCTATGCTTGGCAATCATTTGTTATCGTTCCCATGCGTTATTCTGCGTGTACTTGCGTTTTCCTTCTTTTCCCCAGCTTTTTTCTTGAGTAAGACACCGGCAACGACCCACACTCAAATTCCACACCGGCGTTGCCGTGATCGGCTCTCAGTCTATCCGAGGTCTACAGCGCAAGGCGACTGAGGGACGTTGTTACCGCAAGCCAGGTATTCCCGCCTAAATCCCGCAGCGGCGAACACCCCTGAGATGAAGAAGTGGCTCGACACGCTTACTGAACCTATCAGGGAGGCGTGCAATGAGCTGGAAGATGAGCTTCTGAAACCCCATGCTTGACCTCACCGAGCCAGAACCTTATCATTGGGGTAGACTGTGCTGGCCAGGAATCCCTATCCTGGCGGGAGTCCATAAAGGAGCAAGGGATATCTGGTGAGTGGCGACGAGCGATTTCAAGTGTCGGAGACTGCCAAAGAGGAGATCGTGGCCACGATAAAGGAGTGCCTAGGCCTCAGGCGGGAGATCTGCTTTGCCCAGCTCCACGGGTCTTTTCTAACCTCGAGACCGTTCCGCGATATCGATATAGCCGTTTACCTTGACCCGGGTTACCCCAAAGTACAGACCGCTTCAGGGCACTTGGTCTACGAAACCTCTCTAGAGGATCAAATGGAAAGGCGAGTCGGTGTTCCTGTTGACGTCAGGGTACTCAACGATGCACCGCTTTCCTTCTGCTACAGCGTTCTCAAAAACGGGCGCCCGCTCCTGGTTCGAGACCCCCTATTGCGCTGTGATTTTCAGGTTCGCACCCTGGACATGTACTTCGACTTCGCTCCTTTCCGCCACCGTTACCTGAGGGAGGCATTGGGCCATGAAGTATGACCCGCTCAAGGTAACCAGGCTTGTTGCGTCGTTCAAGCAGGCTCTGGGTCGGCTAAAGCAACTGGCAAAGCTGTCCTTCGACGAGTTTTCTTCCGACCCGGACAGGCTCGGAAGCGCAAAGTACCATTTCATAGTTGCAATTGAGGCTGCGATAGACCTGTGCAACCATCTAATCGCCTTGAATGACCTTCGAGTGCCAGAAGACTACTCCGATACTTTCCGGGTCCTCGGAGATGCCGCAGTCTTCCCGCCGCCACCTGTCGATGCGCTGGTCCAAATGGCTAAGTTTAGAAACCGATTGGTTCACATCTACTGGGATGTCAGCAATAGAGCCCTCTACGATATGCTCCAGGATGACCTGGGCGATCTGGATGCCTTTCTTGTCTCTCTCGGGAAGGTGGTGGACGAGTGAATGTCGATGACAACAGGGCCTTGAACCCTGGCCGTCTTCATTTCCGGGCAGCACGGATCATGGCATCCAGCTCAGAAACCATTTCTTGCTGCCTTATCCAGTACTCCTGGCTTCGTTGTGCGTTGAGCTCCTCGACCGTCTTGCCCTGTTGTTCAACCCAGGTGTAGTACTTTAGATTGTGCCACCGCTTGCGGTTTTCCACGGTCCCTTCGACAATGTAGTCAAGCTTGGCGGACAGGAATATCCCCTCGTGGCGGCTGATCGCTTTGGCGCGATCCATCTTGCCGTACCTATCGGATAGAGCTTTCATTACCGACCCGTACCGGTCAATCGAATCCGTGGCGATTGTAATGATGTTGTCGCCCTTGCCCAGCTCGTAAAACTTGGCCGTCTTGATCGCACCCAGGATGTTACAAACACCCGAGATCCCGACGATCCCGGATAGCTGCTGAACTACCGTCTCCCCAATGCCGACCTCGCCCGCGAGGTAGTCCATTCCGACGGGATCAGTAAGCAACTGCAGCCCTTTCTTGCACTCCATGTCATCAATGCACATCATTGCGTCCATGTTGTTGACATTGTGTATCCAGGTAACGTGTTTGTCACCGATCCCCTGGATGTCGTGGCCGCCGTATCCGTTATACGAGAGCGTCGGGCACTGTATTGGCTCGAGGCCCACGATGCGCGTCTCATGGAACAGCTCTTTGAGACGGTCCCCGGCCGCGATGGTCCCCGCGGAACCCATCGCCGAAACAAAAGCGGCCGTCCTCCCGTTTCCGATGCCCTTCTCCTCCAGCTCCCGCACGGCCTCGACCACGCTGTTGCCCGTCACGTAGTAATGGAATCGGTAGTTGCCCATCTCCTCGAACTGGTTTAGAACGCGCACCCGCTCAGGGTCGGCCTTGACCAGCTCCTTGCACTTATCGTAGATCTCTTTGACGTTGCTCTCGCATCCCGGGGTCGCGATGACCCGCGCCCCGTAGTACGCTATCTTCTCGAAGCGCTCCGCGCTCATCTGCTCCGGAAGGATGACCAGGGAGTCGTACCCCATCCTCGGGCCGACCCAGGCCCCACCGATCCCGTAGTTACCCGTCGAGGGCCAGACCAGCGTGTGCTCGCCCGGGCGGATCTCGCCACGGAGCTGCTTTTCGATGGCCACAGAGTAGGTCGCCCCGACCTTGTGGCTCCCGGTAGGGAAATCCCTGCTGTACAGGAGAACGATGTTCGGCTCGACGCCCGTCAGCTCCCTCGGCACGAGAAAGTACCTTACTCTGTTGTCAGTCGCTTTCCACGTGATGTTGTACAAGTTGACGGGGTCGAGGATGTCCTCCTTCATCGCATCGATGGCCCTTTGCCTCACCGCCGGATCTATGCGTTCAGGATACAGCATCTCCTCGAATGTCGGTCCACAGATGGGCTTACGTTTCATAGGTCACTCACCCTTCCTCACGGCACTGCAGTATGGCTCCGCAGGTTTCGCGCATCCTTCCTGGTGGTACCGGTGTCGCGATCGCCGGCGGCCAGTGTTCGTACCACGGGGCGTCGGGAATTCGGCTGGCCTGCGTGCCAGATTTCAGGAGGGCACGCCGCAAGAGCACGCCGTCCTCGGAGCGCAACACCGGCAACCCTGAAGAGAACCCATGGAAAAGAACCCGCGCCCCAAAGCCCCGAAAGACAGCGCGAATCCGTGGCGACCTGCTCAGAACCTCTCCCAGACCCGCCTCGCAAGCTCGCGCGAGCGGGCGGTGATCCTCTCCTCGTCGAGCCCCGTGAGCCTGCGCCCGCGCATGAGCACGCGGCCGGCCACGATCGTTGTATCCACAAGGCCTCCGGACATGCCGAAAAGGACGTGCCCGTAATAGTTCGACGCATTCATAGGCGTCGGCGGGTGGTAGTCCACAACGATCACATCCCCCGCGGCGCCCGGCTCGAGCACACCGAGCTTACGGCAGAAAAGGCGCGCCGCGATCTCCCTGTTGTTCTCGAATATCATCGCCGGGACCTCCGCCCACGCCGCGCTGGGGTTCCCCTCGCTGAGCTTGTGGAGCATGTTGGCGACCTTCACCGACTCGAGCATGTCGGCGGTATAGCCATCTGTGCCGAGGCCGACCCTCATGCCCTTCCCCAGCATCCGCAGGACGGGCGCCACGCCCACGGCGTTCCCCATGTTGGACTCGGGGTTGTGTACGACGTTCGCGTCGCGCTCGCGCAGGATGTCCGTCTCAGCCTCGTTCACGTGGACGCAGTGGGCCGCGATTGTCTTCGGCCCCAGGATCCCGAAGGCGTCGAGGCGCTCCACCACGCGCTTCCCGGACTTTGCCAGGGCGTCCTCCACGTCCTCCGGCCCCTCGGCCACGTGGATGTGAAACCCCACGTCGAACCCCTCGGCGGCCTCGCGGCACTTCGCAAGCGTCGCGTCGGAAAGCGTGATCTGCGCGTG
>DKEX01000003.1:13004-15538 GCA_002452295.1 Firmicutes bacterium UBA6811
CTCACGTTCTCGCGGATGCCCTGGTTTGCAATGTCCTCGCCGTCTCTATCCGAGACCTCGTACGCAAGGCACGCCCTGATGCCGGCCTCCCCCACCGCACGTGCGATCTCGTCGAGGCTTCCCGGCACGGCCATGGGGCTTGCGTGGTGGTCCAGGATCGTGGTGGTCCCGCACCGGATGCAGTCGATGAGCGGCACGAGGGCGCTCACATATACGTCCTCCGGCCCCAGGGCCTTGTCCAGCCGCCACCACAGCCGCTCCAGGATCTGCAGGAACGTCCGGGGTGGCGCGTCCTTGAGCGCCATGCCCCGCGCGAACGTGCTGTAAAGGTGCATGTGGGTGTTTATCATCCCAGGCATGATGATGCGGCCCGCCGCATCGATGAACTCCGCGCCCGGGTGCCGCCGTCTCACCTCGCCCGTCGTCCCGACCTCGCGGATGACGCCGTCCTCGACGGCGACGGCCCCGTCCTCGATGACCCTCCCCTCGCAGTCCAGCGTAATGAGAAGGCCTCCGCCGACGATCAGCATTCCCCGCCTCCCCCTTTCGACGCTTCTGACGCCCCCGACGCCTTCGACGTCTTCGCCTCCGCAGCCTTCATCTTCCGTGCTGCGTCCTCGATGGCCGACATGATCTGGTGATACCCCGTGCACCGGCAAAGGTTGCCAGAGATGGCGCGAGCGATGTCCTCCTTCGTGGGGTCGAGGGTCTCGCGCAGAAGCGCGAGCGCCGACATGAGCATCCCTGGCGTGCAGAACCCGCACTGAACCGCCGTATGCTCGATGAACGCCTCCTGGAGCGGGTGGACCCGGCCGTCTTTCGCGAGGCCCTCCACCGTTTCCACCTCCCGGCCCTCCACCTGGAGCGCCGGGACGAGGCAGGAGTTCACGGGCTTTCCGTCGAGAAGCACGGTGCACGCGCCGCACTCACCGATGCCACACCCCTCCTTCGTGCCGGTGAGCCTGAGGCCCTCCCGGAGCACGTCTATGAGCCTGTCGTCCCCCGCGACCTCGACCTCGACTGCCTCCCCGTTCACCCTGAATGAAATCGTCGTCCTGGCCCCTGGCCCGACCTCTCTCACTCCGCGTTCACCCCCAGAGCCCTCCAGATGGCACGCTTGGTAACAGCCTCCACAACAGGCTTCTTGTAGTCCGTGGACCAGCGCACGCCGGTCCTCCTCACCATCTCCTCTGCCACCTCGCGCGCCGCCGCATCGACGGCCGCCTCGTCAGGCACCTTCCCCACCAGCATCTCCTCTGCGGACTCCACCCGCGCCGGCATGGGCAGGCACGCCCCTGGGGCTATCGCCGCCCGCGCCACGCGCCCATCGGCGTCCCGCTCGAGCACCACGGCGACGCTCAGCCGGGCGATAGCGAGAGCCTCTCTCCTTCCCAGCTTCACGAAGGCACAACCACAGGATGGCGGAAGCGCGTCGAAGTACACGTCCAAGAGGATCTCGCCGTGCTGAGCGGACGTCTCATACGGGCCCTCGAAGATGTCAGTAACGAGGATATCCCGGGTGCCGGTCGGGTCGGCGATGCGCGCTCTCGCCGAGAGAGCCGCCAGCGCCGGGATGGTGTCGGCAGCCGGGGACGCATTCATGATGTTCCCACCTATGGTGCCCCGCTCCCGGATCTGCGGGGACCCAACGCTTGTGCATGCCTCTGCGAGAAGCGGCCCGCCCTTCCTGATGATGGGGCTCCGGGCGATCTCCTCGTGCGTCGTCATCGCCCCGATGCTGATGGTGCCGCTGTCGGTGGACACGCCCGCAAGCCCCGGGATCCGGGAGATGTCCACGAGCCAACGAGGATGTTCGCCCCCGGCGCGCCCACGGCGCCTGAGTTGCACCAGGACGTCCGTACCTCCGGCGATGATCCTCGCGTCCTCGGCGTGCTCCCGCAGGAACTCGCTGGCCTCGGCCAAGGTCTCTGGCACCACATACCCGGGTTTCCGAGGACTCATGCCTGCTCACTTCCTCTCCTGCCGCGCGCAGCCTTGAGGGACCGCCCCAGCAGCACTTTCTCGAGGTCCAGCGGAAGCTCGCGGATCCTTCTACCGGTCGCATTGCACACAGCGTTCGCGATGGCCGGCGCGAGGAGCTCGCACGTGGGCTCGCCGATGGTCTTGGCCCCGTAGGGGCCGTACGGATCGGGGTTTTCCACCACGATCGGCATGACCTCTGGCACGTCCATGGACGTGGCGATGAGGTACTCGTCGAAGTTCCGGGTCCTGGTCACACCCCTGGCCATCTCGACCTCCTCCAGGAGGCCGTACCCCATGCCCATGGCCACGCCGCCGTATATCTGCCCTTCGACTGTAGCGGGGTTGATGGCCCGCCCCACATCGTGGGCGGCCGCCACTTTCAGCACCTTGACCCTGCCCGTTTCGGTATCGACCTCGACTTCGGCGGCCTGGCAACCATACACATACGTGAAATAGGCCCGTCCCTGGCCGCTCTCCTCGTCCCACCACACCTTGGGGCCCTTATACCATCCGAAAGCCGCCATGAGCTCGCCGCGGCTATAGGCCGCCCG
>DKEX01000003.1:15580-16199 GCA_002452295.1 Firmicutes bacterium UBA6811
GACGTCCCCAGCATCTCCCCGGCCACCGAAAGGAGCATCTCGCGGACCTTGCGCGCTGCGTCGCGCACGGCGTTCCCGCCCATGGTGGTGCTCCTCGACGCCACTGTCGGGCCGCCGTCGGGGATGAGCGAGGTGTCGGTGTCCATGAAGACCACATCCTCGAGATGGCACCCGAGCTCCTCCGCGGCTATCTGGCTGAATATCGTGCGCAGGCCCTGGCCGTTCTCGGCAAGCCCGGCATACACATAAACGCTGCCGTCCTGCTGCACCGAGATGATGGCGCCAGTAGCATCCACGCCCTCTCCGCCCAGGCTCACGCCGCGATAGCTCGCCGCGATCCCGACGCCCCTCACTTTCTTCGACCCTGCCCGCCACGCCGCCTCGCCATAAGCCTTTCTCTTTTCGCGGTACCCGATGGCGTCCGCCGCCTTCTGCATGACCTCCACGAGGCTCACCGCGTGGTCATCCAGCGTCTGCCCGGTGGCGGTGGTAGACCCCGGCCGAAAGCCGTTCTTCAGGCGAAGGTCCAGGGGGTCCATACCAAGTTCAGCGGCAAGCTCGTCCATCAGCGACTCGTGGGCGAAGATGATCTGAGGGCTTCCAAACCCCCTCATGGCGC
>DKEX01000076.1:0-9285 GCA_002452295.1 Firmicutes bacterium UBA6811
CCCACGAGGCGCGCGACGCGGTCGCGCATCTCGTTGGCGGCCTTGTTCGTGAACGTCACGGCCAGGATGTTGTCGGGGAAAACGCCTTTCTCGCCGATGAGGTAGGCGATGCGGTGAGTGAGCACCCGNNCGGTGTGACAGGCCGCCTGCCGCTGTACGGGATTGAGGTTCTCCAGGATGTCGCCAGTTGCTGCCATCGATCGCCCTCCTGCCAGCATTGTAACGCAACCGGGACCTTTGCACAATCCGTACATCGGGCGAGATTCGTGAAGGGGGGTGGCCGGAAAACGGCCAACCCTGGATGCCCTCCTTGCTAATTCCCGGACACCCTTTGCCCGGCTCGGGCCGGGGCGGCGGTTCTCCGTCCAGGTCCAGCACTGAGTTTGAGGGAAATCAGCCAGCCACCACCTCGACCTGGCCACTCTTAGGCAGGTGCCGCCCAGCTGTATCTTCCTGGCCGGCCGGTGATCGACCACCCAGTGTCAACCAAGGATCTGGGGGACAAAATACAATTGTCCTGAATGCATGGTCAGGAAGGAAAGCTGCGCCAGGAGTCGAATTTCGAGATAAGCCAGTGCTGACGATATCAGCGACAACGGTGGGAATATGCGCCATTATGCCCTCGTATCTCCGGAGAACCGCAGTTGTACCCCGCACGAACCGCCATATGCGCGGCTCAACAGAGGTGACGGGCGGCAGCGTTACCCACTGCGCTTTCGAACGAGGGGGGTCTCCCGGAATGGAAATCCTCTTTCAGATTGAAGACCTCCGACGTAAGTCCCAGACACCGAAGACGAGTGCGGGTCGCACCGCCGGCGAGGTAAACAGGCTCCAAGCCAGTGACCGCCCCGCGCACGATTGGTATCGCTTTGTTCTGTCCTTTCCACCACACATCGTGCGAGATTATGCCAAGCGCTTCGGCCTAAAGAAAGGCATGCGAGTTCTGGATCCGTTTTGCGGAACTGGCACAACCTTGGTTGAGGCCAAGAAGCTCGGCCTCGAGAGTGTTGGAATCGAGGCTCACCCGATGTCCCACTTTGCCAGTACAGTCAAGGTGGACTGGACCCCCGATCCTACCGGACTGGTCAAGCACAGCCGCGAAGTTGCCGAAGATGCGTTGGCCAGGATCGGTTTCGCCGGCCTCGACAGCAATCTGTTCACTATCGTCAGCGAACGGAGAGACACCCCCCTGAGGACGCTCCCGCCTGAGAGCATGAAGTTGCTGTTGGCCAACTCGATTAGCCCTCTCCCGCTTCATAAAACGCTCACTCTCCTTGATTGCCTAAAGGAACACTATGATGACAGATACCACAAGCACGAGCTTCTGGCTCTCGCCAAGGCACTAGTGACATCGATAGGCAATCTTCACTTTGGCCCCGAGGTCGGGGTGTCCAAGCCCAAGTCCGATGCCCGAGTAATCGGGGCCTGGCTGGACATCGTCGAGGCGATGGCCAGAGACCTGGTTGATCTTCGCTCCCTGAAGAACGTGCCTGCTTTGGTCCACCGCGGGGATTCCAGGCAGATAGCTGCTATTCTTGAGCCCAACTCCATTGACGCCGTGATCACGTCGCCTCCGTATCCAAATGAGAAGGATTACACGCGAACAACCCGCCTGGAATCGGTCATTCTCGGCTTTGTCCGCGACAGGGCCCAGCTTCAGGATCTCAAGCGCGGGCTGGTCCGATCAAACACTCGAACCGTGTACAAAGGAGACGATGACGATCGCTGGGTGGCGAACCACCCTGAGATCCAGCGGATCGCCGATGAGATCGAGTCCAAGCGGATTGAGCTTGGGAAAACCTCTGGATTTGAGCGGATGTACTCTTCAGTCACCAAGCTCTATTTCGGCGGCATGGCTCGTCACCTCGCTGGATTGCGTTCCGCCCTGCGCCCTGGGGCCCATTTAGCTTACGTCGTCGGTGACCAGGCATCGTTCCTGCACGTCATGATAAGAACGGGCCAGCTCCTGGCCAGTATCGCCTCATCACTCGGGTATGAAGTATTAGGCATAGACCTGTTCCGGACGCGCCTGGCCACAGCAACCGGGGAGCAGATGCGCGAAGAGGTGCTCGTCTTACGGTGGCCGGGCGGCCGAGTCTAGGATCGTCGTGAGGGAGGGCGCCTCAGTGAGCGATAGAGACACTACGTACAGCAGGATCATCGAGTGGGTTTTCGAATCCAAGTACCGCGAAGGCGAACGAGCAATCGATTGGGAGCGAGATGATATCCTCAAGGCTTGTGAGGCTCTCGGCATCACCAGGCCCAAGAACCTCGGGGATGTCGTCTACTCCTTCAGGTACCGCACGCCGCTGCCTGAAGCGGTACGCAGGAAGGCGCCTCCCGGGGAGGATTGGATCATCAGGGGAACTGGGCCGGCCAAGTACCGATTCGTGGCTACCGCTCTAGCTTGGGTATCGCCGACAGTCGGAATGGAGGAGACAAAGGTGCCAGACGCGACCCCCGGCATAGTTGGGATGTACGCTCTGAGCGACGAGCAGGCTCGTTTGGCGAAACTGCGTTACAACCGCTTGGTCGATACGTTCACCGGCGTCACGTGCTACTCATTGCAAAGCCACCTTCGCACTAACGTCCCGGGCCTCGGCCAATTGGAGACCGACGAAGTGTATGTCGGCCTGGATCGGCGAGGCGCGCACTATGTATTCCCTGTCCAGGCAAAGGGCGGTAGCGACGTGCTGAGTGTCGTTCAGGTCGAGCAGGACTTCGCAATGTGTCAGTTCAGGCTCCCTGATTTGATCTGCCGACCGATCGGAGCCCAGTTTATCAGTAGCAACCACATTGCTCTCTTTGAGTTCGTCCAGCAGGACAGCCAGGTCAGGATCGCCTCTGAACGTCACTACCGACTCGTGCCCCCTGATGATATCAAGACCGAGGATCTCAGACTCTATCAGGTCGGCCCGCCCTGAATTCCCTCCCAGACGCCGAACTCCGGTTACACCACGTTCGCGCCTCCGTGCGCAACGAAGGGCGGTACCCTTAGTACTCGGTAACACCCGTGAAGGTGAACCTCTTCACCTTCACTGCCGGGGCCCTCACGCCGCCCAGCGAGTAGAGGGGCAGGAGCTTCGTCTCCCTTGAGACGAGTTCCGCCGACCCCAGCGCGCCGAGGATGCTCTCGGTGAAGCGAAGGTTCTTCACGGGCCGCACGATCCTGCCGTTCTCCACAAGGAACGTGCCGTCCCTGGTCATGCCCGTCAGGAGCGACTTCACCGGATGGACGGGGTTCGTGTAATGGAGTCGCTTCACATAGATGCCGCGCTTCGTGGCGGCAATCATCTCCTCCAGGCTGGAGTCGCCTCCCGCCATGAAGAGGTTGACGGCGAAAGGCCCGGCCGAAGGCAGAGGCGATATGGCATGGCCTGTGGACTGCTTCCCCTCCCGCGCCGCCGTGTACGAGTCGTACACGACACCCCGCGCGACGCCCCCCTCGATGAGCACCACCTTCTGCTTGGGCACGCCCTCAACGTCGAAAGGCAGCGGCACCCCCGCCGGGTCGAGCCCGTCATCCCAGATTGTGATGTTGCCGCCGGTTATCTTCTGCCCGATGTTACCCGACATGAAGCTGCGGCCTTCCTGGAACGCCAGCGCGCCAAGCCCCATGTAGGCGAGCATCTGGATCATGTCTGCCACCGCGTACTCCTCGAAGATGGCCTCATACTCGCCTGGCTCGACATCCCCTGGCTCGGCGTCGGCGAGGCACCCCTCCACCGCCTCCTCGGCCACCTGGCGCGGGTCTATATCGCCCACGCACACTGAGAACTGCTCCCCGTAACCCGAACCCGTCGTAGACATGGCCACCGTGAGGAGGTTCGCACGGGTGAACCGCATCTCGGCGAGAAGCCCACGCGAGTTCGCGACCATCGCCTCGCGCGCAGCCGTGGAAAACGACCCCGAGGCTACAAGCCCGTTCTTGACCGCAAGCCCGCAGATCTCGGCCACCCCCGCCGCCCGCTGTTCGGGCGAGCATGCCGCCGTCTCTTCGCAGTACCCATCGGCCGCCCCATACTCGGCCGGCCCCGGCAGCCCCGGGAACCCGGGGTTCTCAGGCTGCAGCTTCGCGATATCCTCGGCCCGCCTCACCGTCTCCTCCACCGCCCCCCGGTCGAGGCTGGTGGTGGAAGCCACTCCCACCTTTTGGCCGAATACCGATCTCACCACCACTTCCGTCGTGTGTTCACCGGTATTCTGGTGGATTTCGGAGTTGGCAAACCGCGTGAGGTAAATGTCAGCCGTCTCGACGGCCACCTCGACCTGGTCGGCCCTGGACGTATTCAGCACGATATCGGCCACCCGTGCATGGTCCCTGCTCCGCAAGGCCTTGCCCTTCGCGCCTACCATTTCCCAACACCTACCCTCACGTTACGGAATCTCGCAGGCGCCGAGCCGTGGCCGACGTGCGCCACCTGCATCGGCTCGCCCTTGCCGCAACTGGGAATGCCCCAGAGGTGCCATTCGTCCCTGCCTGCGACGGCATCGCAGCCACCCCAGAACTCCGGCGTGATCCCCGTGTAGGTCGGGTTCTTCACCATCCCGGCGATGGCGCCGTCCTTGATGAGGTAACCCACCTCCGTGCCGAACTGGAAATTGAGGCGCTTGTCGTCAATGCTCCAGCTCTTGTTCGTGTCGAGGAAGATGCCTTCCTTCGTGTCGCGGATCATCTCCTCGAGCGTCCAATCGCCGGGCTCGAGGTTGATGTTGGTCATCCTGATTATGGGCATCCGGTGCGGGCCGTCGGCACGCATGGTCCCGCCGCTCATTTCGCCGAACCTTGTCGCCGTCTCCCGCGACGTCAGGTAATTCGCGAATATGCCCCCGTCCACGAGCGGCGTCCGCTGGGCAGGCACACCCTCGTCATCGTACCCGAAGCTGCCAAGGCCCCCCGGGATCGTCGCGTCCGCCGTGATGCTCACAAGCTCGGACCCGTACCTGAACTTGCCTCGTTTCTCGGGGGTCAGGAAGCTCGTGCCCGCGTAGCTCGCCTCGGTGCCAAGCACCCTGTCGAGTTCCGACGGATGCCCGCAGGACTCGTGTATCTGCAGGGCCATCTGGTTGGTTCCCACGATCACGGTGGTGGTCACGGACGGGCACTGCGGGGCCTCGAGAAGTTCTCCAGCCTCCCTGCCCACCTGCTCCGCATGGCCCGGAAGGTCGAGCGCCTCCACGAACTCATACCCGGCGCAGGCGAAATCGCCCCCGAACGCCGCCGGGTATGACCGCCTCTGTACCTCCCCCTGGCCCACGGCAACTGCCGAGAGGCCGGCGCCGCTTTCGACCCTCTTCTGGTCGATCCTCGCCCCTTCCGTCGAGATAAAAGCCTTCTCCTCCTCGAAGAAGCTCATCGACGCGGTGGACACCCTGACCCTCCTGTCCTCCCGCACCAGCCCGTCGGCATCGAGCAGAAGCTGGATCTTCTCATCCACAGGCACCTCGAACGGGTCGACCCTGCACGGCGTCGTGTGCGAATCCGTAACGGGTCTTACAGGCGCCAGGGAGACGTCGCGCTGCTTCACCGTGGCGCTCGCCCGGGCTATCCTGACCGCGTCGCCAGCAACCCGCAGGGCCTCGTCGAGGTCCAGCTTCGAACTGGACGCAAAGCCCCAGGCGCCGTCCACGAGCACCCTCACGCCGAAGCCCCGGTCCTCGCTCATGGACACGCCCTCGACCGTCCCGTTCTTGACGGAGATCGACTCCTGCCGCCTTCGGACCACCCTGATATCGGCGTAGCTCGCCCCCTTCGCCACTGCAAGATCGAGAGCGTCTTCGAGCTCCGGCACGTCCCGCAAGATGCGTCCCTCCCCTGTCGTCGAGTGTCGTCGAATCGTCAGGTTTGCCACTGGCACAGTTAGGCTTATTCTACACATCGTTCCCGTATCCTTTCACCGCAAGGACGGATTTTCCAGCGCCTGTGCGGCTGCGCGGCGCCCGCGGGAGGCAGGAAATCCGGATCTTGCGCAGAATATGCTCTGGCGTGTGCAAGGCACAACCCGGGAGTTGCGTGAGGAGAGATACGATGCAAGCGGAACCAGGCAAAACGATGGGTTTGGAGTTCCGGCGCGTTCCAATGGCGAAACCCTATCACAGCCCCGAGATGGAGGAGGCTGTTCTCGCGGCCCTCCGGTCGGGGATGCTCATCCAGGGGCGCGTGGTCGAGGAGTTCGAGGCGCGCCTTGCGGACTACCTTGGCGCGAAGCACGTCATCGCCGTGGGCAGCGGCACGGCCGCGCTGCACCTGGCTTTTCTCGCCCTGGGGATCGGCCCGGGGGACGAGGTCATCACGACACCGTTCAGCTTCGCCTCGTCCGCATACGCCATCCTGTATTGCGGCGCGACCCCGGTTTTCGCGGACATCGACCCCAGGACGTTCAATATAGACCCTGCGTCCATCGAGGAGAGGATAACCCCGCGCACGGTGGGCATCGAGCCGGTGCATCTCTATGGGCAGCCCGCAGAGATGGACGCCATCCGGTCAATCGCCGGGCGCCACGGCCTCTCCATCGTGGAGGACGCAGCACAGGCCATTGGCGCCGAGTACCGGAGGAGCAAGATCGGAACGATAGGCGATGTGACCTGCTTTAGCACCTACGCCACGAAGAACCTCCACACGATGGAAGGTGGCTTCGTCACGACGGCAAGCGACGATCTGGCGGCGAAGATCCGCCGCCTGCGCAATATCGGTCAGGAAAGGAAATACCACCACACGATGGTCGGCTTCAACTACCGCATGACCGAGGTGGCCGCAGCCATCGGGCGGACGCAGGTCGGCCTCATAGACGACTTCTCGCGCGCCCGGCGCGAAAACGCAGCGCACCTCAGCTCCGCGCTGTCGGCGCTTCCGGGCATAACGCCTCCTTACGTCGCGCCGCACGTGACGCACGTTTTTCATCAGTATACCGTGACCGTGGACGAGGAGAAGGCTGGCCGTAACCGCGACGAGATCGCGTCGGCTCTGAAGGCGACCGGCGTGGAAACCGGTGTCCACTACCCGGAGCCGATCTACGCCCAGCCCGCCCTCGCGGACCGCTTCAGTGCCGCAGCCGCGTCGTGCCCCGTGACGGAGTGGGCCTACCGGCGCGTCCTCTCGCTTCCCGTGCACCCTGCGCTCACGAAGGACGACCTCGATCACGTCATATCCGCCCTTGCAACATCCGTCGGCGCCGGGCGGCCGTCGGGCCGCTGAGGCCGTCCTGACTGAGGAGGTTTTTCCATAGACGCGTCGAAATGCCAGAAAGAGGACATGCCAGCGGCTTGGGTTCCGGGTCGCGGCGGATCGAGCGAGAAGGGAGGGAGACCCCGGGGGAGGCAAAAGAAAGCAAACTCAACGGATCTCTGACGCTACGGAGCACGATCAGGTACGCATCAGGCACACTTATGACTCGCATGTTATGCGTCCAAGTGTACACTCACTGGTCTGTGCCAGTCGTCCGGTGCGTTCCAGGTGGCTTGAGTCCGCGCTGCTCCACTATTCGGACTCGGCAAGCTCGAAGGCCAGATCCCAGGGAGGCTCGCACCCAGCACACCGCCCCAGGAGCGCAACGAGCGCAACTATGGCGCAGCACCGACGACACTTGGAGGAACAGCAGACATCTCTGGGCTCACACTCGGAGGATGTCAGAACGTGAGGAGGTTTCGGCATGGCACAGGTGAAGTCGCAGAGTGCAGATGGCGGGCTCCTTGAAAGCGTGTTCCACCTGAAAGAGAACGGGACCAACGTGAGAACCGAGATCATAGCGGGCATCACGACGTTCATGACCATGGCCTACATCATCATTGTCAACCCTTCCATCCTGGGCAACACGGGCATGGACGTCGGGGCCGTGATGGTCGCGACCATCCTCGGCACCGCTCTAGGCACCCTCATCATGGCGTTCTACGCAAACTATCCGTTTGCGATGGCGCCGGGAATGGGCTTGAACGCCTTCTTCGCATTCACGGTCGTCCTCGGAATGGGCATAAGCTGGCAAACAGCCCTTGCCGCAGTGTTCGTTGACGGCGTGATCTTCCTGATACTAACGCTCCTCCCGGTTCGAAAAGCCATCATCAACGGTGTGCCGATGACCCTCAAGCTTGCAGTGAGCGTTGGCATCGGCCTGTTCATCGCGTTCATAGGAATGCAGGAGGCCGGCATAATCGTGAAGAATCCGGCTACACTCGTGAGCCTCGGAACCATAACGTCTCCCAACGTGCTCCTCTCCCTCTTCGGTCTAGCTGTGATGGGGCTTCTCATTTCGCGACGCGTCAAGGGGTCGCTGCTCCTCGGCATCCTCATTACCACGGTCGTGGGGATGGTATTCAAGCTGAACCCCACGCCGACGAGCCTTGCGAGCATTGTCGGCGCCCCGCCCAGCCTCGCCCCGACCTTCCTCCAGATGGACTTCCGGGGCCTGCTGGACGTAGGTCTCATAACCGTGGTCTTCACCTTCACCTTCGTTGACCTCTTCGACACAGCAGGCACGCTCATAGGCGTCTCCACAAAGGCAGGCTTCTTGAACGAAAAGGGCGAGCTGCCCAGAGCCGACCAGGCCCTCCTTGCAGACGCGGTGAGCACCATCGGTGGGGCGGTCTTCGGCACCAGCACGGTGACCACCTACATCGAGAGCGCATCGGGAGTCGCCGAGGGCGGCCGCACGGGCCTCACGGCGGTCACGGTCGCGGTGCTGTTCCTGTTGTCGCTGTTCTTCGCGCCGCTCGTGAAGCTGATTCCCGCCGCGGCCACGGCGCCGGCTCTCATAATCGTGGGCATCTTCATGATGGAGCCGGTCATGAAGATAGACTTCACTGACTTCACCGAGGCGATCCCGGCGTTCCTCGCCATCGCCATGATGCCGTTCGCATACAGCATAGCGGAAGGGCTCGTATTCGGGGTCCTCGGGTACGTCATCATCAAGCTGCTGGCGGGCAGGGCAAAGCAGATCAGCGCGACCATGTGGGTGCTGGCGGTGCTCTTCGTCATCAGATTCATCCTGCCGCTCATGACCTGATGCCGAGGACGAAGCGGGCCCGGCGGAAAGGCGCCTGCCGTTTCGACTGCAGCTACGTCTGGCGAGGCCCCTGCGATGGAATCCTTCGAGATCTGTTGGAGAGGCGCGAGGCCCGCAACCTGGAGCACGTCGGCGCGCGGCAAGGCGGCAGTCTGAGGTGATCCACCCGGCATCCGAAGGACGCTCTGCAGACTACAAGGCCCTTGCGGTAGCTACTGAGGCTCCGCAGGGGCCTTATCACTCGACGTGCAGACACACGGTGCGGCACGAGGGGTGTCAAAATCCGGCC
>DKEX01000076.1:9313-11099 GCA_002452295.1 Firmicutes bacterium UBA6811
ACACCGGCAGCCCTGGCGAGGACCTGCGCGCTGAAGAGCAGCACAGATTTGCGGCGATCTACTCAGGGCGTACGGGAACGCTACTCCCACTCGATCGTGGCCGGCGGCTTCGTGCTTATGTCATACACCACGCGATTCACACCCTTGACCTCGTTCACGATGCGCGTGGAGATCCTCTCCAGCACCTCGTGGGGAAGGCGCGCCCAGTCGCACGTCATGCCGTCCTCGCTCGTCACGGCGCGGATGACGATGGGTCGCTCATAGGTGCGCATGTCGCCCATCACCCCCACGCTCCGCACGTCCAGGAGGACCGCAAACGCCTGCCACAGGTCGGTGTACAGCCCCGCTGCCCTCGTCTCCTCCTCGACGACGGCGTCTGCTTCACGCACGATCTCGAGGCTCTCCGGGGTAACCTCTCCAACGATCCGTACAGCGAGCCCCGGTCCAGGGAAAGGATGCCGTTCGAGTATCGATGCCGGTATCCCCAGGTCGCGCCCGATGGCCCGGACCTCGTCCTTGAAGAGATAGCGCAAGGGCTCTATGAGCCGCAGTCTCATGGTCTCGGGAAGTCCGCCCACATTGTGATGAGACTTGATCTTCGCCGCAGGGCCGAGGCGCGACCCTGCGCTCTCGATGACGTCGGGATACAGCGTGCCCTGCACCAGGAAGTCAACATCGCCGCAGAGCCGGGCCTCCTCCTCGAACACGTCGATGAATTCGCGCCCGATTCTCTTCCGCTTCTCCTCGGGGTCGACGACCCCTCGCAGCGCCGCGCAAAACCTCTCGCGCGCATCAACGGTGCGCAGGTTCATCCTGAAATGCTCGCCGAACGTCGCGCGCACCTGGTCGGGTTCGCCCTTCCGGAGCAGGCCCGTGTCCACGAAGACGCAGGTGAGCCTGTCGCCCATCGCCCGGTGCACCAGAACAGAGGCCACAGACGAATCCACCCCGCCTGAAAGCGCGGCGACGGCGCGCCCGTCGCCCACCTCCTGCCGGATGCGGTCCACCTGATCGTCGACAAACCTTCCAGGGGTCCACGATCGCTCGCAACCGCACACCTTGAACAGGAAGTTCGCAAGGATCTCCTTGCCGCGCTCGGTGTGCACCACCTCAGGATGGAACTGCAGTGCGTAAAGCTTGCGTCCTCGGTCGCGCATGGCGGCAGCACGGGTGCTCGTGGTGTGAGCGATGAGGTCGAAGCCTGGCGGAGGCGCGTTCACGCGGTCCTGGTGGCTCATCCACGACGTGAAGCTGGCGCCCATCCCGGCAAAAAGGTCGGACGGGTCGTCCACGAAGACCGTGGTCTTGCCATACTCGCGAAGGCCGGAGGGAGTCACGTCTCCCCCAAGGACATGCGCCATGAGCTGCATCCCGTAGCATATCCCAAGCACCGGGACGCCCATTTCGAATACCCGCCGGTCGCAGCCGGGCGCGTTCTCCTCGTACACGCTCGACGGCCCGCCCGAAAGGATGATGCCCTCTGGCTTCAGCGCCGCGAGATGCGACGCGGACGTATCATGCGGAAGGATCTCGCAGTACACTGAAAGCTCGCGCACCTTGCGGGCGATGAGCATGCTGTATTGTGAGCCGAAGTCAAGGATGGCTATCATTTCGTATATACTTCCGGTTTCAACACGCCAACCTGTGGCAGGTTGCGATAGTATTCTGCGTAGTCGAGTCCATAGCCCACCACAAAGTGGTCGGGGATGGAGAACCCGCAGTAGTCGGGCGTAATGTCCACCTCACGCCGGCTCGGCTTGTCGAGAAGGGTGCACACCTTCACCGA
>DKEX01000076.1:11108-13156 GCA_002452295.1 Firmicutes bacterium UBA6811
TCGATGATGTCCTCGACGATGAGCACGTGCTTGCCCTCGATGGGCTGGTCGAGGTCCTTCAGGATGCGCACGACGCCCGAGGTCTTCGTCGCCGCGCCGTAGCTCGAGACCACGGCGAAGTCCATTATGACGGGGATGGAAAGATGCCGTATGAGGTCCGCCATGAATACGAGCGCGCCCTTGAGTATGCCCACCACGACAAGGTCGCACCCCTGGTAGTCCTCGGAGATCTGCTCCCCGAGCTCCCTGACTCTCTTTGCAATGGCCTCCTCGCTCAGGAGGATCTGCTCAAGGTCGTTTACCACATCCTCCGCCTCCCGCATTGTGCTATCGCTCGCCCCGGCCCGGCAGGGGCGGAAACAACGTACACATTATACAGCCTCCGCCTTCCGGGAACAAGCGCCGGGCGCAACCGCGCAACCGCGGCAGTGCGGGACGGCAAAGCGTGCAACTGTGCGGGACGGCACCGTTTCCTGGCGTAGCCACTCGGTGCGACCCTCTCAATTCACGCCCATCGTGCTCGGCTTACGGCTCTACCGGGCGGCCCGCCTCGTCGCGCGCGCACTCGCCGGCTGTCCCTCGGAGGGTGTCCACCGCATGCGGAATGGCGGGTAGCAGCACTGCGAGGCATTCCTCGACCCCTTTCGGGCTTCCAGGTAGATTCACGATAAGGGTCTTTCGGCGGATTCCCGCGGCCGCCCTGCTCAACATGGCATGCGGCGTCTTGTTGAGGCCCGCAGCCCGCATGGCCTCGGGGATGCCCGGAACGAGCCTGTCGATGACCGACCTCGTGGCCTCCGGGGTGATATCGCGCGGGCTGAAGCCGGTGCCGCCCGTGGTCAGCACGACGTCGACTCCGAGCTTGTCCGACATGCGGCGCAGCGCCTCCACTATCATGTCATACTCATCCGGGACGATCTGCCTTTCCGCCACCCTGCCCAGGCCGGACACGAGCCGTTCGATGACATTGCCACTTTCGTCGCGCCTCTCGCCACGGGAACCTTTGTCGCTCACGGTGAGGATGGCGAACTGAACAGGCGTCTTCACCTGTACCTGGTCTCCCCGCTCCACCTCTCCGCCCCGCAACACCACGGCAAATACCCCCTCTCGCGGCATCACGCACTGGCCGACCTGCCGGAAGATGGCGCAGCCGCTGTGGCACTCCTTGCCTATCTGCGTTATCTCCAGCACGACCTCGCGACCCACCTCGAGGCGGGTGCCGACGGGCAGGTGGAAGAGGTCGATGCCGCGCGTCGTGATGTTCTCGGCAAACGCCCCAGGGCCGACGTCAACGCCCTTCGCTCGCATCTTGTCGATGCTCTCCTCGGCCAGCAGGCTCACCTGCCTGTGCCACGGCCCGGCGTGGGCGTCACCCTCGAGCCCGTGACCCTCCACGAGCCTGGCCCTGCCCACGTCGCGCTTGCCGACCCCTTTCGTCTCGCTCACACACACCGCGACGACTACTCCTCCCAAGGCTCCTCCCCCTCTCTGGCGAACTCGCCGCTCTTGCCGCCGGCCTTGCGCACGAGCCTGACGTCGCCTATCACCATGGACCGGTCGACGGCCTTGCACATGTCGTAGATGGTGAGCGCCGCGAGGCACGCCCCGCAGAGCGCCTCCATCTCGGCGCCGGTCTTGCCGAAGGTGCGCACCGTAACCTGGATGTCAACGACGCCCGCCGCTGCATCGATCCTGAAGGCCACATCAACCCCGGTTATGGGAATGGGATGGCACATCGGGATGAGCGACGACGTGCTCTTCGCCGCCATCACCGCCGCCACCCTCGCCACTCCGAAGACCTCGCCCTTCGGCCCCTCGCCCCTCTCCACCATCGCGAGGGTCCTGGGAGCCATCGTCACCCGGCACCTCGCTCGCGCCTCGCGCGCGGTGTCAGGCTTCGAGGTCACGTCCACCATCCTCGCTTTGCCTGACCTATCGAGATGCGTCAGGCGTCCATCGAACGCGCTGTCCCCCATCATGCACCACCTGTTCGCCTGTTGCTCTTCCTGTTCCTGCCGTCCCGCCACTAAGTGAGGGTGCAAAAATGC
>DKEX01000016.1 GCA_002452295.1 Firmicutes bacterium UBA6811
AGCCGGGGCAGCGCGAAGAGGGTGGTCTGTCCGGAGAGCCGGCGCCTTTCCTCAGGGCGGAAGATGGTCAACTTGCCGTATTCCCCGTCATAGCCCGGCCGGTATGCGATCTCCCCCGCACGCACCCTGCGCATCGCCTCGGCGACGGCGGCGCCGGCCACCGCGGCTATCGCATCGAGATCGCCTTCCCGAAGGAGAGAGATCTCGGGACCGAGCGCGTCCACAAGCCTCGTGCTCGTCTCCCGGACCCGTTTGCTCGCCGCGCCGACGCCAAGGGCGTCGGCCACGATCTCGTCCAGGGAAACCAGGGAGGTATACATGCTCGCCCCGGGCGGGCGGAAGCCCTCAGGACGGTCGGCCAGGTCCGCCACGCGGTGAAGCACTCCGACAGTGACCGGCCGTCCGCAGACCCGGCAGATGCCTTTCGCTGCGAGGGTCTCGTCAGGGTGCCAGCACACGCCGCAGTTTCGGTGGCCGTCGTAATGGTACTTGCCCTCTTCAGGGTAGAACTCCACCGTCCCGACGACACGGCCCGCCTGGCGCCGCAGGGCGCCCACCATGCCGCGGTACGAGAACGGCGCCTCGAACTCGTTTGCCTCGCGGCCGAGCCTGTCGGGAGAATGGGCGTCGGAGTTCGATATGAGCGTGAGGCGATGCAGGGCCGACAGCCGCCAGTTCATCGGGGGATCTGAGGAGAGCCCCGTCTCGTAGGCAGCGATCTCGCCGGCGAGGTCGCCGAAGCATTCCTCGAGGGCGTCGAAACCGGAGTTGGCGCCGAACAGGGAGAAATGGGGCGTCCAGATGTGGGCCGGGACGAACACGGCGTCCGGTTCAACCTCGAGGATGAGGGCCAGGAGCGTGCGGCTATCGATGCCGATGATCGGCCGGCCGTCGGCTTCCAGGTTCGCCCCACGCGCTTCCAGGGCCGCGCTCACCCGGGCCGCCGCGTCGAGGTTCGGGAGGAGGACGAGATGGTGGATTTTGCGAGTGCGGCCGTCTTGCTTGTAGATGCAGCTGATTTCGCCGGTCACGACGAAACGCACCTCGGCCTCGGCGCCTGCAGCCGTCCGAAGCCGGTAGAAGCCCTCCTCGGCCTCGACGAGTTCCGCAGCGAGCTCCGCACGCCATCCGGCATGCGTGAAGTCCCCCGTGCCGACGACAGCGAGGCCCTTACGGGCCGCCGCCTGCGCGAGGGGGGCTGGCCGGCACGCGTCGCTGGTCGCGCGGGAGTAATGGGAGTGAACGTGCAGGTCGGCGAGGTATGTCACGTATGCCATGTATATCACCCTTGCATTGCTGCGTTGCCAGATTCCGTCCCTGGCGCCTCTGGCTGTTCTGGCCGTTTCCTGTTTCTCGGTTCGCGAGCCGACCGGTCATCTCCTCCTCGTGGAACGGACTATGCGGACGAATTCCGTACCACCGAGGTCGCGCGACCCGAATGAGGCTCCAGAGGGGCTTCGATGGGTACTCGCCACCAATGGAGGGAAACAATACAATCGTGACGAATCTAAGGTCGGAGAGGGCGCATGGGCGAACTTGAATCTGTCAAGAGGAGGCGGTTGAGATGATGCCGGACCCGGTTATCACGGTGTTTCGGGTGATCCTGTGGGCGGTGGTTGCGTGGTGGGCGCTGTGGGCTGGCCTTGCCCTCTTCACCAGGGCCATGACGGTGTTTGTCTTCCTGCTCCTCACCGGCCTTGTGTGGACCTACTTCGGCCTGCACCTCGTACTGGGGCCTGCGTTCGTCGTGTACATCCTCATCCCGCTCATATTCCTTCCGAGCATGGTGCGGATAATCACCGAGTACCAGCGGGGCGTGCTGTTCAGGTTCGGACGGCAGGTGGGCGTGTTGAAGCCCGGCCTCAACGTGATCTTCCCGTTCGGCATCGACCAGGTTAGGAAGATCGACCTGCGCACGTTCACCATCGACGTGCCCAAGCAGGAGATCATCACACGCGACAACGTCCCGGTGATGGTGGACGCCGTCGTCTACTTCAACGTTTTCGACCCGGTGCTCGCCGTGGTCAAGGTGGCGGACTTCGTCAAGAGCACCACGCTGCTCGGCCAGACCATCCTCCGGTCAGTGCTGGGGCAGCACGAGCTCGACGAGATGCTTTCAAAGCGGACCGAGCTCAACACGACGCTCCAGAAGCTGCTTGACGAGGCGACCGACCCGTGGGGTGTGAAGGTGTCGGCGGTGGAGATCAAGGCCGTCGAGCTGCCTGAAACGATGAAGCGCGCCATGGCCAAGCAGGCCGAGGCGGAACGCGAGCGGCGGGCCAAGGTCATCGCAGCGGACGGCGAGTACCAGGCGTCGGAAAAGCTCGCGGCGGCGGCGCGCGTCATCGCGACAGAGCCTTCGGCGCTTCAGCTTCGCTACCTGCAAACCCTATCTGAGATCGCCGTGGAGCGCAACTCGACCATCCTCTTCCCGCTGCCCATGGAGGTGCTGCGGATGTTCGAGCGGCGCGCGGACGAAAAGCGCGCTTAGGCGGGCGAGGCTGGGCAGGCGAACGTGGGCAGGGTGAGATGGCTGATGAGGGCCGAGGCCAGGGCCCGGCTCCCGTCCGGGTTCCCGTCGCACCAGGGGCTCTAACCCCGGTCCAGGCGGCATCGACAGGGGCGCGGGGGCGCCCCGAGAACGGCGCGTTGACCCTCGTGCCTCGTCGGGATATAATCCAGGCAGGATTCCCCAGTGCCGGATACCAGCAGCAAAAGGAAACGAGTGGGGAAGTGACGAGGTGTTCAAGGTGCGTGCGATGAGTCGCTTGTCCCGCGTTGACCTGCATGTCCACTCCGAGATCTCAGACGGCCATGGGTCTCTCGACGCTATCCACGAGCATGCCCGTGAGCAGGGGCTTTCCGTCGTGGCCGTCGCCGACCACTATGACCCCATGGACCCCAGGCGCGACTATGACGCCCCCGCCCGGCTGCAGGCGATCCTGGAGGTGCGGAGCCTTGCACATTCGCGCCGTGCCGCACACGCAGCAGGCGCAGCGCCGGACGGCACGCTCGCCCTCGTTGGCATCGAGCGCGGCCCGGTCTCCATTCCCGGCCTGCCTCAGGACCTGGACCTCGTCATAGGAAGCGTCCACTACCTGACGCGCCCCGTGGCGGCGCGCCAGGGGGACCTCTTCAACTCCGACTTCTGGGCGGCGTATCGCGACGACGTGCTGCGCCTCGCCCTCGACCCCCAGGTGGACGTCCTTGGGCACATCGCCGGCTATCTGCCCATGGATCCCCTTCTTAACCCGGGGTCCACCTTGCAAGAGCGCCGCGCCATGGAGCGCGAGATCGCCGCGCGCTTCTTTGATCGCTCCTGGTACGACGCCCTCTTCTTCCGCGCCGCCGCAACCGGCAAGGCCGTGGAGCTGCACTGCGCAACCCGCACACCCGGGCCCGACGAGGTCAGGCTCGGCCTTGGGCTGGGCGTGAAGTTCTCCATCGGCAGCGACGCCCACTCCCTCGACAGGGTCGGCGACGTCGCGTGGGCTCTCGATCTCCTTGAATCGCTCGGGGCCACAGCGAGAGACATCTTCATTCCCGCGGAAGCCCCAGGGCGGCGTTGCCGCTAAGTAAGAGTTCGTGAGACTGTTGATTTCCTCCACTTTATGGCAACGCAGCTCGCTGGAATCCCGGAAAACGGTCGCCGCCTACGGCCGAACTGGTAGCTACTGGGGAAAATCAACGGTCTCGTTCGTTAGTTCCTCCCAGTTTGCCAACATCTGGTGGGTTGCCGGTGTTGCACTCGGGGACGGCGCCCCAAGCGGGGCGCGCTTCGCCAAAANNCAAAATCCGGCCCGTCGGGCCAGTGGCCGGATTTTGACACCCCTCGTGCAATCACCGGCAACCCCTTCCAAAAGTCGGGAGCATTTCTGCATTCTCACTTGGCATAACACGACCACATAATTTGCGGCACAATAAGAAGGAGTTGCCGTGCCCATGGCGAACTGAATTATTAAAGCTGCCCATAAGTTCTCCCGTGCTGCCCCCGGCCCCAGCGACGCCTGGCGAGCCGAGAGATGCCTGACAGAAGGGGAGCGTATCATGAGCAAAGTACGAATCCTCAGGCTTATCAAGGAGAACGGACCGGTCTCGCGCGCTCAGCTCCAGCACATGCTCGGTTTGAGTTTTCCTGCGGTGGCGGCGGCAATCGCCGAACTCCTGAGCGACGGGCTCATCTCGCCTGCCGGGACGGTCAGCAGCGGGCTCGGCAGAAAGGCTGAGCTCTTCGAGTTCAACGCGCGAAAAGGCCATGTGGTCGGGATAGACGTCGGCGCCAGGAAGATCCGGCTTGCCGTGGCGAACCTGGTCGGCAACATCCTTCAAAGGGCTGAAATCCCCACGCTTGCGTACGAAGGCGGTCCGAGAGTCATGGACCGCCTCGTAACGCTTCTTGAGGGCGTCCTCGAGGCCAGCAACATCGGCGAATCAGAGCTGCTGGCCATAGGGGTTGGCGCGCCCGGCATAAGTGAGGAGAAGACAGAGGTAAACCTCCTGTTTCCGTTCATCCCCTCGTGGGAGGGCGTGCCAATAAGGAGCACCCTCGAGAGGCGCTTCGCTGCGCCCGTGCTTGTGGAGAACGACGTGGACGTGGCTGTCATCGGCGAGCGAACCTGGGGCGCGGGGCGAGGATGCGACAACCTGGTGTTCGTGAACGTGGCCGTCGGCGCGGCGGCGGGCATCATCCTCGATGGGAAGCTGCACAGAGGCGTAAGGCGAGCTGCAGGTGAGATTGGGTTCATGGTTGTGGACCGGAGCCTGGTGCGGGATAGCTTTTCGGACCAGGGCGCGCTCGAGGACACCATCACGGGTCCCGGGATCGTGAGGCGTTTCAAGGCCCGGCTCGGACTCGAAGCGGGCCGGCCCGCACCGCTATCCACGTCGGCCCCGACCTCCGCGCCGGCCGTGACCCCGGTCCCCGTGCCGGTCCCGGTTCCGATTCCGGCGCAGCCTGCGGTTCCGGCCGCGACCCCCGAAGGGGTTCAACTGGAGATGGCCGACGCCGAGGCTGTGTTCGCCCTGGCTGGGAGCGGCCACCGCGCCGCCCAGGAGGTAATCGATGAAACCGTGACCTACCTTGCCATGGCCCTCTCCAACCTCATTGCCGTCCTGGACCCCGAGATGGTCGTGCTGGGGGGCGGCGTCGGCCTTGCCCTCCACAGCATTGCACGTGACAGGCTCGCCGAGTTCATCGGCAGGCACGTCCCCTTTGTGCCGCGCATCGTCCCCGCCAAGCTGGGGAACGACGCCGGCGTGTTCGGTGCCATCGCGGTGGCGCTCGAAAAGGCCCAGGAGAGGCTTGAGAGAAGCCTTGCCGCACCTGTCCCCGCCAGGTCGCAGAGTTGCTCGTGCAGCGCATCCGGTGTCTCCTCCGGACCCGGTTGATGGGTGACGGGGGAGCCGGCATCGAAGCGCGGTCCGTAAGCATGAAGACGAAGACGAAAACGAAGATGAAGGCGAAGACGAAGACGGGGACCAGCACAAGGACGAAGACGGCGACGAAGACGAGGAAGATGAGGAAGGAGACGGTAGCGAAGACGGGGGCGGAGACGGAAGAAGAGGGGAAGCACGAAAAGAAGACGCAAAGGCTGGAGGGGTGAGAGATGAGATGCGAGGGGGAGAGGAGGGAAGGGGGGATCCTTTGGGAAAGCGAGGCATCGCGTTGACCAGGGCTTTACTTGCGGTTGACTGGGGATTGATCGAGCGTCGAGCAGGGATTGATCGAGCGTTGACTGTGGGTTAACCGAGCACGGAGTGAGAGTTGATCGACGGCTGGCCGAGCGCTGACCGAGCGCTGACCGAGGGTTGACCCGGGGTTGACCGAGGGTCGACCGAGCGCTGATCGGGGGTTGATCGAGGATTGATGAGGATTGCTCGGGGTATCCGGCTCGAGCTTGTCAAGGCGTTCGAGGAGAAGTACCCGGACATCCAGGTTGAGGCCATCAATATCCCGGAGAAGTACTGGGATAAGCTCCTGACCATGTTTGCCGGTGGCACGGCGCCGGATGTGGTGTATATGAACTACATGAACCTTGCCGGCTTCGCCGACAAGGGCGTTCTCGAGGACCTCATGCCGTGGATAGAGAAGAGCCCCGACTTCAACCTGCCGGACTTCTTCCCGTCGCTGATAAAGCAGGTTCGCTACAAGGCCGGGCTCTACGAGCTGCCGAAGGACTTCACCACCTCCGTGATCTACTATAACAAGGATATGCTCAAGGAAGCGGGCCTCAAGTTCCCCGACGCAAACTGGACGTGGGATGACTTCCGCAACGCCGCGAAGGCGCTCACGAAGGACAAGGACGGCGACGGCCGCATCGACCAGTACGGGTGGGACGGCCTGTTCGACACGTCGCTCAACACGTACTGGATACGGCAGAACGGCGGCGAGATCATCGATAGCGACGGCAAGGCCGTGCTGGATAGCCCCCAGAACATAGAAGCGTACCAGTTGGATGTGGATATTCGCTCCCGACTTCGGGCTGCTCAATGTGGTTCTCTGGAAGGTATTCCACATCAAGGGGCCGTCGTGGCTGTTCTCCGAGACCTGGGCGCTCCCGGCCATGGTCATCATGAGCCTGTGGGGAGTGGGAGGCGGGATGCTGATCTGCCTTGCGGGTCTGCAGGGCATCCCGACGGAGCTTTATGAGGCCGCCGAGATCGACGGTGCAGGGCCGTTCGCGAAGCTTACCAGGATAACCTTGCCGCTCATGTCGCCGGTGCTGTTCTTCAACCTCGTGCAGGGCATCATCTCGGCGCTCCGGGTGTTCACCGAAGCTTACGTCATGACCGGTGGAGGCCCGAACTACACAACATACTTCTACGGCCTCCACATATACACGACGGCGTTCGCCGATTTCAAGATGGGCTACGCGTCGGCCCTCGCGTGGTTCCTGTTCCTCTACATACTTGCGCTGACGCTCCTTGTGTTCAAGTCGTCGCCTGCCTGGGTGTACTACGAGGGGCGTCCGAGAGCATGACAGGCGATGGGCGTGCTACCTCGGTGCTCCATGCCAGGGGATCCATGCTGGCAGGCTCGATGCGGGGAACGCGATGCGGGGAGGATCGTCTCGAGGGGGTGTTCCGTATGAGCGGCGTTTCGGTTGACGTGGACCAGCAGCGCATCTATGCGCTCCGCCGGAGGTTTCGCNNGGAGAAAGAGGCTGCTCGCATTCACGCAGCAGAGCACGAGCTACATCGTGCTTGCCTTCGGGGCAGTCCTCATCATGATACCGTTCTTCTGGATGGTGTCCACGTCGCTCAAGGAGTGGAGCAGCCTTTTCCTCTACCCGCCGCAGTGGATTCCGCGCCCCGTGGTCTGGAGGAACTACGTGGACGCTCTCACGCTGGTGCCGTTCTTCACGTTTCTGAAGAACACATGCATGATCACGTTCACCAGCCTCATCGGGCAGGTGCTCAGCGCGTCCATGGTGGCGTTCAGCTTCGCCCGGCTTCGCTGGCCCGGCCGCGACGTGATCTTCATCATTCTCCTGAGCACGCTGATGCTTCCCTACGAGGTCACTCTCATCCCGAAGTTCATGATGTTTCGGGCCCTGGGCTGGATAAACACTTTCAAGCCGCTGATAGTGCCCGATTACTTCGGGGGAGGGGCGTTCCTGGTCTTTCTTCTGCGGCAGTTCTACATGACGATCCCGGCCGAGCTCGACGATGCCGCCCGCATCGACGGGTGCAGTACGGTCGGCATCTGGTGGCGCATCATGATGCCCCTTGCCAAGCCGGCCCTGGGGATAGTTGCCATCTTCGGCTTCCAGGGGCACTGGAACGACTTCATGGGACCCCTCATCTACTTGAACTCCACCGAGAAGTTCACGCTTGCCCTGGGCCTGAACCTTTTCAAGAACCAGTACACGGCGCAGTACCAGTACATCATGGCGGCATCCCTCATAGTGATGCTCCCTCTCCTCGTCAATTTCTACATCGCCCAGCGTTACTTCGTGCAGGGTGTGGTGATCACGGGGCTGAAGGGCTGAGGGCCTGCAGCACGAAGGGGTGAACGGCGCCGCTGCGCGGGTCGGGACGCGCGGGGTTTCTGCCGGCCGGCGCGCCGATGTGGCGCTGACGGGCCGGCAGGCCGACGCGCCGGCGTAGGGATGGACCGATGCACCGATGCACCGGCCCGCCCATGCTCAGGTCCGCCGGCCCCACGTGGCGGGGAACGGGGGAACGACAATATCAAAACGAAGGGGTCGAGAGTATACCAGATCTGCCGCGCCCCTTTTGGGTCACGGGGACCCCGGCGCGACCCTGCCGCACCTCCCGCGTCGCAACGGCAAAAGTTTATGCACACCATTGACTTCCGGCGGCTTATGGCTATAATACCAATAAGGAGCAGCAGCGCGCATAAATATACACAGCCATAAGCACCCGTGGCCCGTCTCATCACTTCATCTTCGGGCAGGCGTGCATGGCAGGCGTGCTGCCGGCGGCGAACTGGCGAAGCAGTGGGACGACGTAGTAGAGACGCGGCGAATGAGCGGGACGGCTGAGCAGGGGGACGATGAAGTGGCAGGGTGGAGAGTTCGCAGACTGGCGGGCCGGTGAGGTGGCGAGGTGAGAGCAACATGAGGGCCCTGATGGTGCTCGAGGACGGCTTCTCGCTCGAAGGCCGGGCCTTCGCGGGGAGTGGGGAAGCGTATGGCGAGGTCGTGTTCAACACGAGCATGGCAGGTTACCAGGAGATCATCACCGACCCGTCGTACAGTGGCCAGATCGTTGCTTTCACATACCCCCTCATCGGCAACTACGGTGTAAACGAAGACGACGTGGAGTCGGCGCGCCCCCAGGTAGAAGCCCTCATAATCCGCGAGTATAGCCGCATTCCCAGCAACTGGAGATCCACCCGGACCCTGCGCGATTACCTGGAGGCCAACGGGGTCCTCGGGATCGAGGACGTGGACACCCGCGCTCTCACGAGGCACGTCCGCGAGGCAGGAGCCATGCGCGGGGTCATCTCTACCACCGACCTCGACCCTGAAAACCTGCTCCGGAAGGTCCTGTCTTACCCCGGGCTTGTGGGGCGCGACATGGTGAGCTGTGTCACCTGCGCCAGGGAGTACGAGTGGAACGCCTCCGGGCGTTACCGTGTGGTCGCCCTGGATTTCGGCATAAAGCGCAGCATCCTCAGGATGCTCGAGGGCTCAGGATGCCAGGTGACCGTCGTGCCCGCGCACACCTCTGCAGGGGACATCCTGGCGAGAGACCCGGACGGCATCTTTCTCTCCAACGGGCCGGGCGACCCCGCCGGGGTTCCCACGGTGGTCCGGGAGGTCGGGAGGTTGCTCGGCCAGAAGCCCATCTTCGGGATATGCCTCGGCCACCAGATCCTCGGCCTCGCGCTCGGCCTCTCCACATTCAAGCTGAAGTACGGCCACAGGGGCGCCAACCATCCTGTAAAGAACCTCGCTTCGGGCAAAGTCGAGATCACTTCCCAGAACCACGGCTTTTGCGTTCAGGCGCCCCTTTCGCCCCTCCGCGAAGCGCCCCCGGCGGGCGNNGCGTGCCAGGCATGCCTGGCACGCCTGGCATACCAGTCACGACGGCCACAGCGGGTCGCGCGGGCACGGCGGGCGCGGCGGGGCTGGAGGCTTCCCGGGGGGCGGGTCGGACGGCCCTTTACATTACCCACGTGAACCTCAACGATGGCACGGTGGAAGGCATGGAGGCGCCCGACATCCGGTGCTTTTCGGTGCAGTATCACCCTGAGGCATCGCCCGGACCGCACGACTCGCGTTACCTGTTCGAGAAGTTCACCAGCATGATGGAGCGGGCTCCGCAGGCACACCCGGAAATGCTGCCGGAGGAGGGCGCGGTCTTATGCCAAAGCGAACGGATATAGAGAGCATCCTCATCATCGGGTCCGGCCCGATAGTCATCGGCCAGGCGTGCGAGTTCGACTACTCGGGCTCACAGGCGTGCAAGGCGCTGAAGCAAGAAGGATACCGTGTGATCCTCGTAAACAGCAACCCCGCCACGATCATGACTGACCCCGAAATGGCAGATAGAACCTACATCGAGCCGATATGCGCCGAGGTTCTCGAGAAGATCATCGAGCGCGAGCGGCCAAACGCGCTCCTGCCCACGCTGGGCGGTCAGACAGGTCTCAACCTTGCCGTGGACCTCCACCGTCGCGGGATCCTGGAGAAGTATGGGGTCGAGCTTATCGGGGCTGGGTTCGACGCCATCGAGAAGGCCGAGGACAGGGAGCTCTTCAAAGCTGCGATGAACCGGATCGGCCTCGATGTGCTCCGGAGCCGCCACGTCAACTCGGTCAAGGCTGCCCTCGAGTTTGCGATGGCCGTCGGCTACCCCATCGTGGTCCGGCCCTCATACACGCTGGGCGGGACCGGAGGCGGGGTGGCCCGCGAAGGCAACGAGATTGCCGAGATCGTACGCGCTGGCATCAGCCTCAGCCCCGTGCACGAGGTGCTGGTCGAAGAGTCGGCCATCGGGTGGAAGGAGTACGAGCTCGAGGTGATGAGGGACAGGGCCGACAACGTGGTCATCGTCTGCTCCATCGAGAACCTCGACCCGATGGGCGTCCACACTGGGGACAGCATAACGGTGGCGCCAGCCCAGACGCTCACCGACGTGGAGTACCAGGCCATGCGCAGCGCCGCGATTGCGGTGATCCGCGAGGTCGGCGTGGAGACCGGGGGCTCCAACATCCAGTTCGCCGTGCGCCCCGACGACGGGCGCATGGTGGTCGTGGAGATGAACCCGCGCGTATCCCGGTCCTCGGCGCTCGCCTCGAAGGCCACGGGCTTCCCGATAGCCAAGATCGCCGCGAAGCTCGCGGTGGGCTACACCCTGGACGAACTCGTGAACGACATCACGCGTGAGACGCCCGCTTCGTTCGAGCCTGTCATCGACTACTGCGTGGTGAAGGTCCCGCGCTGGGACTTTGCAAAGTTCCCCGGAGGCGACAGCACCCTCACGACCCAGATGAAGTCGGTGGGCGAGGTCATGGCCATCGGAAGGACGTTCAAGGAGGCCCTGCAGAAGGCCGTCCGCTCCCTTGACCTGGGCATGGCCGGGGTCGGCTTCGATGCAAGTGAAGTAATCGGTGGAGGTGACGCAGGCAATTGGGACAATGCGGGCGACGCAGGCAGCGCAGGCGACGCGACTGGTGTAAGCAGCGCAGGGAGTCCGAGTGGCACAAACGGCCCGAGCGGTGCGGGCAGTGTGAGCGGCGCAATCGATACAGATGATGCGGGCAGCGTAAGCAGCGTGGGTGACACATGTGGCGCCGCGGCGCAGCGCGCGCAGGCGTGCGAGTGCGAGCGCGAGCTTGAGCGGGTGCAGGTGCAGGCGCAGGTGCAGGCGCAGGCGCGGGGGCATGAGCGGGAGCGGCGGGATGGCCTCCTCCGCGAGGTGCGGTCGAGCCTCTCGACCTCCGGCCCCGACCGCATCTTCCACGTGCACCGCGCCCTCCGCCTGGGCATGGACATCGAGGAGATCCACCGCCTCACGCGGATCGACAGGTGGTTCCTGTGGCAGCTCGAGGACATGGTTCGCCTCGAGGCCGAACTCGAGGCGAAGCTCGGGGCCAGGCTCGGCGGCGTCTCCCCGGGCGTGCGCGCCATCGAAAGCCTCGGGCCCGGGATGATCCGTGAGGCGAAGCGGCAGGGGTTCTCCGACCGCCAGCTTGCGCGCCTCGCCGGCGCTGACGAGCTCGACGTCAGGCGCTACAGGTTTTCGCACGGGATTCGCCCTGTCTTCAAGCTCGTGGACACTTGCGCGGCTGAGTTCGAGGCGCACACCCCGTACTACTACTCCACCTACGAGGTGGAGGACGAGGCCAGGTCGTCTGGAAAAGCGAAGATCATGATCCTGGGCAGCGGGCCCAACAGGATAGGCCAGGGAATCGAGTTCGACTACTGCTGCGTCCNNTGGTCAACTGCAACCCGGAGACGGTGAGCACCGACTATGACAGCTCAGATAGGCTCTACTTCGAGCCGCTCACCCTGGAGGACGTGCTGAACGTCGCCGACGTCGAGCGTCCCGACGGGGTCATATTGCAGTTCGGCGGGCAGACGCCGCT
>DKEX01000045.1:0-6421 GCA_002452295.1 Firmicutes bacterium UBA6811
AGAGGTCTTCGTCATTGGTGGCGAAGAGGCCGCCGATGTTGACGAGCGCGTCCTTCTTCGCGCTCATGGTACAGCCGTCGCCGTACGAGAACATTTCCCGGGCAATATCCCCGATGCTCTTGTGCGCGTAGCCTTCCTCGCGCTCCTTGATGAAGTAGGCATTCTCGGCGAACCGGGCGGCATCGAAGAAGACCCTGATCCCGTGCTCCCTCGCTATTCTGCTCACCTCGCGGATGTTGGCCATCGATACTGGCTGGCCGCCGTTGTTGTTGCACGTGACCGTGATGTTAATGAACGGTATGCGCTCCCTGCCGTAGCGTCGTATCTCGTCCAGGAGGCGCTCTGTATCTATGTTTCCCTTGAACGGGTGGCGGGTTGCGGTCTCGTAGCCTTCCCTTATCACCAGGTTTACCGGCTCGCCCCCCTTCAGGCGGATGTGGCCCTCGGTGGTGTCGAAGTGCATGTTGCCGAGCACGCGGTCGCCAGGCCTTACCAGCATCGTGGTGAGGATGTTCTCGGCGCCCCGGCCCTGGTGGGTCGGAAGGACGTACTTGAACCCGAACAGCTCGCGCACGGTTTCCTGCAGGTGGAAGAAGTTCCTGCTGCCGGCGTACGCCTCGTCGCCCGTCATGAGGCCTGCCCACTGGTTGTCGCTCATGGCGGAGGTGCCGCTGTCGGTGAGGAGGTCGATGTACACCTCCTGCGACGGGATGTTGAAGACATTGTACCCGGCCTCACGGAGCACCTCTTCCCGCCTTGCCCGAGATGTCAGCCTGATGGGTTCCACCACCTTGATACGGTACGGCTCGGCGTACTCGGATCTCAGTCGCACATCCATTCCTCCTTTTCGCGGCTCTCTTTGGGTTGCCCTGGTGCCAGCCGCAGCCGCCCGGAACCCGCAGCCGTGGGCCTATCGCCTGAGGATCCTTCTACTCACGCCCAGGTGTTTCCTGCCGAGAGGCTCGGTTGCGCAGCGGCGCGGGGGGGTCGCGTTCGCAAGTGGTTTGGTGCCGCGCAGGGCTATGGTATAATCTTGGCAGGACGACCAGATGCGGCTTCATAAGTCGGTGTCACTTTGCGGAAGCGTGCGGGTTGCCGGTGCTGCACTCCGGGGACGGCGCCCCAAGCGGAGCGCCTCCACAGAATCCGGCCCGCGGGCGAGTGGCAGAGCCTGTGGCCCGGTCGTGGAAGGACCGGCAGCCTCCGGCGAAGTGGCAGTGATTTGCAAGCTTGTGCTCAGCCTGACCAGATCCGCGAAAGGCGAGGATTCGCATGAAAAGCGACAAGCCCGACCTGGCAGCCTACTACGCCAGCCGATACCCGCTAACCTTCGCGCGCACAGCGGAGGCCGAGGAGGCTTTCGCGGCGCGATACGAAGAGGCGATGGACGTTGCGAGGCGCGCTGCGGCCCTCCTGAAAAGCCCTTTTGGAGCCCGCAAAGTGGTGGTCTTTGGGTCCCTGGCCTCCCGTTCCCGGTTCAACCGTTGGTCCGACATCGACCTGGCGGCCTGGGGTATCCCCGAGAGACGGTTCTACGCCGCCGTGGGCGCCGTGACGGCACTTTCAAGCCGATTCAAAATCGATCTTGTAGACCCGGCGGACTGCAGAGAGTCGTTGAAGGAAGCGATCGAGAGAGAAGGGGTGGAGCTGTGAGCCGGGTGGCATGCGTGCAGTTTGCGGCAAGGCGCCGGGAGTCGCCTGATGAGTTCGCCGCGCGCGTGGGCGAGCTTGTGGCCCATGCCGCAGGACTTGGCGCGGACATGGTGGTGTTCCCCGCCTACACGGGCCTGGCCTATCTGGCTGCGGCCTGCCCGGGGGCCAACCTCTTTCTGGGTCCGGGCTTCGGCGCGGCTGTGGCAAGGGTGTTTGCCTCGTCGCAAGACGGCAGCCCGCAGACCGACTTCCTGCGGCTCTTCTCCGGCCTCGCCGCACGGCACCACGTTTACATCGCGCCGGGCACCATCCCTATGCCGACCGCAGGCGGCGTGCGGAACGTAGCTCACCTGCTGTCCCCTGAGGGCGATCTCATCGGCACCCAGGCCCAGACACACCTCTCCCGCGACGAGCGGGCCAGCGGCTTCCTGAGGGGCGACGATCTGAAGGTGTTTCGCACCTCCCTCGGGCTGGTGGGGTTCGCCATCTGCGAGGACGCCTGGTACCCCGAGGTCATGCGCATCCTGGCCCTCCAGGGGGCTGAGATCGTGCTCGCGCCCGTGGCGGTGCCGGCGCCGTACAGCGAATGGCACCAGGTGCGCGGCATGTGGCAGGACGTCCAGCAGAACCAGGTGTTCGGCGTTGAGGCGTGCCTGGTCGGCTTGGCCGGAGGGGTCGAGTTCGAGGGCAGGTCCACGATATACGCGACGTGCGAGATGACGGAGGGCGATACCGGGGTGCTCACCCGGGCTCGTCGCACCGACGCGGAGGACGTGATCGTTGCAGATCTGTCGTTTGCGGCGATCAGGGGCACGCGCGAGCGGTTCGGGATCTTCAACCATTTCAACGAGGACCTCTACCGGCAGTGGTTTCCTCACATCTACAGAGAATACGTCGCAGCGCAGGAGACCGCATCTCCCGGGATGCCCGCGCATCCCCCGGTGGGCGAGGTATCGCCGGCAGCGCGCGCCGCGCTCGACCTTGCCCAGAAGCTACGACGCAGAGACGCTGCGCGGCGAGGTGACGCCAGGTGAGGCTCGTAGCGAAGGTTATCGGGACCATCCGCATGTGGGCGTTCAAGGCGCTCCTCTGGCGGGCGTCCCGCCCGGCGATAGTGCGAAGGGCCCTCGCAAGAAAGCGCATCGCGCCGAGCGCATCCTGCGCCTCGCTCGACCCATCGGCCCGCCCATCCAGGATCAGGGTCGCTGCAGTGCAGATGCGCCTTGGGCTCATCAGGAACGCGCGGCCTTACGCCGAGACCATCTACCGGCTTACGAGGGACGCCGTGGACCAGGGCGCCCAGCTCGTGGTCTTCCCGGAGGACTCGGGGACCCCGCTCATCGGGCTCGTCCCGGGCATAGAGAAACTGGCGGCGGGGGGAATAGATGCGGCGGTAGAGGGGATGGCCGGGGGCGACGTGAAGGTGGCCGAGGTGTTCCGCGTCATCTCGCCTGCGGTGAAGCGTATCTACGAGACGACGTTCTCGCTGCTCGCCCGGGCCTTCCAGGTCTACATCGTCACGGGCAGCGCCTTTCTCGAGGACGACGACGGCAGGATGCGTGCCATCGGCTACTTCTACGGCCCTCGCGGGGAGGTCCTCGCAAAGCAGCGCAAGCTGCACCTCGTGCCCATGGAGGCCGAGTGGGGCTTCGAGCCTGGCAGCGAACTCGAGGTCCTCGATACCCCGCTCGGGCGCATGGCCTTCCCCATCTGCATGGACGCGACCTACTTCGAAACCTTCCGCATCGCCCGCCTGAGGGGAGCCGACGTCGTGATCGTCCCGTCCGCCAACAACGCGGAGTACCTCTTCTGGCCCACGATGCGGGGCATCTGGCCCAGGGTGCAGGAGAGCCAGGTGCTGGGGGTCTCGGCCGCGGCCGTCGGTAACCTCCTGGGGATACCTTTCACCGGACGCAGCGGCCTCCTTGCGCCGCTCGAGATGACGCCGTCGGGGGACGGCGTGCTCGCACAGGCCAGAACCTTCGACCAGGAAGAGATCGTGGTTGGGGACCTTGACCTTGATGCACTCCACCGCTTCAGGGACGAAAGCCCCCTGGACTTCAACGTCCCGCTGTACGAGAAATACCTGCCGGCCCTTTACAGCCGTATTGCTGAACGACCGGGAAGGAAGTGGGCTGGATAATGTTGCGGCGATGCGGATCATGGGCTTTGCGGGACTGGTCACAGCCGTATTCAATATGGTGCAGTGGTTCGGCCTCCATCCTGAGGCATGGTGGATGGGCGTGCTGCATCTACCCCTGCTCCTGATCTCATTCTATGCATTTCTACTCTCACTTGGCAGGACATCTTCATGTCAAATAAGCTCTTCCGCCCGGCGAGTGCCGCTGGAATAGCCCAGTCTGCACAGCAAGTATGATAGAGGCATCGTACTCATGCTATAGTGTCAATAGGTAGACGAGCCAACACCGGTGGACTCCAGGGATCGGAAAGAGGAGGTGAAAGCGAGTGACTTCTGCACAGTTCCCCTCCGTTACCCCACAGCTCTTATCGGAAGCCGCCAGGCGGATCCGATCCGTAACAGACGCGAAACTCATAGTGCTATTCGGTTCACGGGCACGCGGTGACTTTCGCCCTGATAGTGACCTTGACATATTGGTGGTCGCCGAGTCCGAGCTTCCGAGATGGAAGCGTCCGACACCGATCCGCCGAGCCCTTGCCGGTCTATTCCCCGCAAAGGACATAGTCGTATACACTCCCAACGAAGTCGAGGAGTGGAAGAATGTCCCGAATGCTTTTGTCACCACCGTCTTGCGGGAGGGAAAGGTCCTATATGAAGGATAAAGGCGATCTTGCACGGGGATGGATTCGTAAGGCAGAAAGTGACCTGGCGGACGCCAGGCGCACCGTAGCAAGCGAGGGCCCATATGATACCGCATGTTTCCACTGCCAGCAGGCCGTGGAAAAGTACCTGAAGGCATTCCTCGCTTACCACGAAGAACCCGTACCACATACGCACGATCTTGAGGAACTGGCCCGCTTATGCTCCAGGGTGGACTGACCGCCAAAGTCATAGGGTCTGTCGAGCGCCATATCGACCATCCATTGTTCAAACCCTCTCATGTCCTGGGCCTCGTGGATCATGCAATACGGGAGGTTTGCGATAAGGCAGCATCCCGTTTCCTCGCGGAGTGCAAGAGCTTTAGCGCGCAGGCCTCTCGTAAGGCCCGGGTCCGAGGGATCCGGCCACGGGTAGGACCTGATATCGGCGATCGTGGATGCGCTGGCAAGGGGGTGCCCGGTGACCATGAAGTGGCCGCCCCCTTTGGGTTGCGTGCGTACCACGCCCCACTCATCCCGGTAACCCCCATCTGGCAGCTCAATGTCAGTCCACCCGTCCCTTGGACCGCAGATGATTGCCCTGCAGTCCGATCCCAAGAACCGCACAACCTTTTCTGACGGCAGAGCAATCGATCCCGACTTCACCATAACGGAGGGCTTCTCATCAAAGCCGAGATACCTGACAAGCTTTTCGTAGCCTCCCACGGTGATGGACGTGGCAGGAGTTCCGCCAAAGTCTATGGGTACTTGATCAGGCTCTTTAAAGGCCAGCGCGCTCAACACTCGCTCGCGAGATGAGCCGGGCGGCACGCCTATTCACCCCGTTGTCTTTGTCTTTGTCGGGATCGCCGCGCATCCGTTTCCCGGACGCCCAAGAGATGGCGGGATGCTCACTTCGGTAACGGTTCTGAGCAGGCTCGGAACGACCGGCCGCCGTAACCCTCGTGAGCCCGCGAGCACCCCGCACACCAGTCGAGGCCCGGAACCCTGACGTGGCACGGAGATGTTACTGATGGTAGCAGTTGCAGCGGCGTCAGAACAGTGACGGTAGCCCCTTCTGCGCTTTTGGTGTCAGCCCGAGGTGACGGAAGGCATGTTCCGTCGCGCGGCGGCCGCTCGCCGTCCTGACGACGAAGCCGATCTTGAGCAGGAACGGCTCCACCATGTCCACGAGCGTGTCCTGCTCCTCGTTGAGCGTGGCGGCGAGGGCCTCTATGCCGACCGGCCCGCCGCCGTAGAACTCGATGATGGCCCTCAAGTACTTCCTGTCGAGGTTGTCGAGACCCGCGTCGTCGATGCCTTCCATGGCGAGGGACGCACCCACCACATCCTTCGTGATGACCCCGTCCGCCTTGACCTGGGCGTAGTCGCGCACCCTTTTCAGCAGCCTGTTCGCCACCCTGGGCGTGCCGCGCGAGCGCCTCGCGATCTCCGCCCCCGCGTCGTCCTCCGCCGTAACGTTGAGAATGGACGCCGACCGCCTCAGGATCTCGGCAAGCTCCTCCGGCGGGTAGAAGTCGAGGTGGTGGAATATGCCGAACCGCTCCCGAAGCGGCGCCGAGAGGAGCCCCGCGCGCGTCGTGGCGCCCACGAGCGTGAAGTGCTTGAGCGGCACCTTGATGGTCTTGGCGAAGGCGCCCTTGTCCACCACGAAGTCGATCTGGAAGTCCTCCATGGCGGAGTAGATGAACTCCTCTACGACCTTCGGCAGCCTGTGGATCTCGTCGATGAAGAGCACGTCCCCGTCCTCGAGGTTCGTAAGGATGCCCATGAGGTCGCCCGGGCGCTCTATGGCAGGCCCTGACGTGGAGATGATGTTGGACTTCATCTCGTTCGCGATGATATGGGCAAGCGTGGTCTTGCCGAGGCCCGGCGGTCCGTACAGCAGGACATGGTCCAGGGCCTCCTGGCGCCTGCGAGCGGCCTCGACGGCTATGGCGAGGTTCGCGACCACCTGCTTCTGCCCGGT
>DKEX01000045.1:6439-10521 GCA_002452295.1 Firmicutes bacterium UBA6811
CTGCTCCTCGGCGCTCACAAGTCTCACTCGAGTCATCGTCTCTCACCCTGCCCCTGCGTGGACCTGTATATTTCCTGTATGATAGCCTCGGCGCCGCGGATATCGGCGCGCCCGGCCATGACCTGGCGGATCATGTCTTCGGCCTCCTGTCGCCTGTAACCAAGCTGAAGCAGCACCTCCAGCGCCTCCGCGACCACCTCGTCCGCGGGTTCGACCGCGGCCGGTGCCTCCGCCTTCTCCCCGGCCTCCCCCCCGACGCTCAGGGCAAACCGGGTCACCTTTCCTTTCAGCTCGGCGACGATCTTGGCGGCCTTCTGTTTCCCGATGCCCGGAAGAGAGCTCAGTGTCACGATGTCTTCGCTCTCGATGGCGCGGGCAATTCGGGGCGCCGGGATTGCAAGGGCCTTCAGCGCCGCCCGGGGCCCGATGCCCCCGACTGTGATGAAGTGCTCGAAGAACCCCCTGTCAACCTCGCTCGTGAACCCCACCAGCACCGGCACGGTGTTGCCGACCCCGCCGGGCGCGCCCTGGATGTAGAAGATGGTCTCGAGCCTGACCTCCTGGTCCCGCCGGGCCGCGAGCGCCCGGGCAGTGACAGGGGATACCAGCACATCGTAGGACAGGCCCCCGACTTCTATGGTCACGCGGTCCTCGTGGACGCGAGCGAGTTTGCCAGTTATCGCTGAGATCAACCGGACGCCCCCAACCTTTCGCTACTCATTGCGCGCCTTGCCCCCCCGCCCCGCCTCCCTGGGCTACCAGGGGCCAAGACCCGGGGCTCGCCGCGGCGGCGGCGCGCAGCATGCGGCACGCGGCACGGGTCATCCCACGCCTGACGCCGCGTGCGTCAGGAAGTTGTGGTGGCACAGAGCCAGGGCGAGCGCGTCGGCCACGTGGTCCGGCTCGGGGACCTCGTCGAGCCCCAGCCTTACCTGGACCATTCTCTGGATCTGCTCCTTGCTGGCGGTGCCCCGCCCGGTAAGCGCCTTCTTTACGCGCGCGGGCGGGTAAGACACGACCTCCAGCCCCCTGCTGCTCGCGGCGAGCAGGATGACTCCACGTGCATGGCCCATGAGCACAGCCGTCCTCGGGTGCCGGTAGCTCGTATAGAGGTCCTCGACGATGACGGCGGCCGGCCGGTGCTCTGACAGGAGCGACAGGACGCCATCGAAGATCTCCTTGAGCCGTGCCTCGACCGGCGTAGACGACGTCGTTCGGACCAGCCCGGCCTCAACCAGGCGCACGCGGCCGCCGGACACGTCGACGATACCGTAGCCCGTGTCAACAAGGCCCGGATCGATGCCGATGATCCTCAGGCTGAGCACGCTCGTCCCCTGCGCAAGGAGCCCGGCGTCGCTCGGCATGGCAAGCGCCCCCTGTCCATCTGATTATACCATCCACGGATGAGCACGGGCAACTGGTGTTCGGGGTGGATGCCCGCAAACGGTTCCATGGCGAGGTACTGGCGGCAGTGTTGTGGACATGCGTCCGTGGCCGGCTCGCGACATCTGGTCGTCAACTTTATTTTATCACAGCGCGACCCTCTAAAGGGAGACTCTACCCATTACCACCCTGACTGAGTGCTCGCGCCCGGCGCCACGCGACGGTGCGGGAGAGATCGGAATGAAGCCTGCAAGCTCCTGGGGTCTGTGGGATCCCGTCGCGAGCGCCCCGAGGCCGGCAGTCATGGGCTCGAGTTCACGCCCGTCCAGTTCGAGCGAGACCACTCCCCGGCTGACCCGGTCGGGGTTCTCGACGCGAATCTGGTAGGTGTGGCCTCTGAAGACCCGCTTCACGGAGAACCCCGGCCACTCCGGAGGAATGCACGGGTCTATGGTCAGCCCGTCATACTCCGGCCGGACACCGAGGATCCACTGGGAGGCCGCGACGAGCATCCACGACGCCGTGCCCGTGAGCCACGAATTCTTGGCCTCTCCAAATCTCGGGCAGTCAGGGCCCGCTATCATCTGGGCGTAGACGTACGGCTCGGCCCGGTGGATCTCCGATATTGCCTCGCGGGTGGTGGGCAGCAGCCGGGAGTAATGAGAATGGGCTCTGTCGCCCCGGCCCAGCATGCACTCGGCGATTATCGCCCATGTGTTTGGATGACAGAAGATCCCTGCGTTCTCTTTGACTCCCGGAGGATAGCAAGTGCACGCCCCGATCGCCTCGGAGTACCGCGTGAACGCGGGTTGCTGCAGGACAATCCCGTGTTTCGTGGCGAGGAGCGTCCACACTGAGTCCATGCAGGCGAGCCCCCTCTCCCTCGGCGCAACCCCGCTCATGACCGCCCAGGGCTGGGTCTCCAGGAATATCCGCCCCTCTTTACTCTGAGACGAACCGACGGGCGTGCCCCCGTCGTCGAAGGCTCTCACGTACCACCGGCCATCCCATGCGTGAGCGTTTATGGCCGCCGCCATCTCCCGCGCCGCCCTCGTGTAGAACGCGGCTTCCTCGTCGTTGCCCCTGAGCTGCGCGATCCGCGCCATCTCTGAGGCCGCGCGCACAAAGAGCTCACCGATGAGCACCGACTCGGCCACGCGGCCCCCGTGCACAGAGGCCCAGTTCAGGTTCAGGCAGTCGTTCCAGTCGGCCTCGCCGATGAGCGGGAGCCCGTGAGGCCCGAGGTTCGCAAGGGTGTACGACATGCACCTGTGGAGGTGCTCCTCCAGTGTCACCAGGTGCGGGTCGTCCGCGAACGGAGCCTGAATGGACAGGTCTTCGAGATCGCCGGTTTCTTTCAGGTACTGGGCTGTGGCGATAACAAGCCACATGGGGTCGTCGTTGAACCCGCTCCCGATGTCGTTGTTGCCCTGCCTCGTGAGGGGAGAGTACTGGTGGTACGTGTTGCCCGCAGCGAACTGGATGGAAGCAAGGTCGCGAAGCCGGGTTTTCGCGGCCGCCGGGACCTGGTGGAGGGCTCCGAGGACATCCTGGCTTCCGTCGCGAAACCCGATCCCCCTGCTGATGCCGGACTCATAGTAGGACGCCGATCGTGCGAGATTGAGCGTGGTCATGCACTGGTACTGGTTCCACACGTTGATCACCGGCGCCATCGCGGCGTCAGGCGTCTCCGCCTGGAAGCGCCCGAGGAGCGAGGTCCAGTAAGAGGAGAGTTCCATCCGCTTCGCCTCTGCCATACCGGGGTCGAGATACCGGGATATGATCTCACGCGCGGGCGCCTTGTTGACGAGGCCGTCCGCGGTGAACTTCTCCTCCGGCCTGTTCCACGCAAGTCCGAGGACGAACACCAGCTGTCTTCGCTCCCCAGGACGAAGGCGCAGGCGCAGGTAGTGTGACCCGACCGGCGCCCAGCCGCATGCAATGGAGTCTGCCGCCCGCCCCTCCACGACAGCCCGTGGAGCCGAGAGTGAGCCGTAGGGACCGAGGAACGCCTCCCCGTCTGTGTCAAACCCCGCGACCTCCCCACTGGTGGCGAAGAACGCAAAGTGGTCTCTCCTCTCCCGGTACTCGGTCGTGTGGTATATGACTCCGCCGTCGACCTCGACTTCACCGATGTTGAGGTTTCTCTGGAAATTGGTCTGGTCATCCAGCGCATCCCACAGGCAGAACTCAACGAAGGAAAACAGGGTGATGTCCTCCTCGCACTCGTTGTTGTTCTCGAGGGCGACTTCCCAGACCTCGAGAGGCTCATCCACCGGAACAAAGTAGGTGATGCTGGCGGTGACCCCGCGGCGGGACGATGTTATGGAGGTGTAGCCAAGGCCGTGCCGGCACTCATACGAGTCCAGAGGCTTTCTCACCGGTTGCCAGGTCGGGGACCAGAAGTCCCCATCCGAATGGCGGATGAAGACGTACCTTCCTCCCTCGTCGGTAGGGATGTTATTATAGCGGTAACGCAAAATGCGCCTGAGCCTGGCGTCCGAGTAGAAGCTGTACCCACCTCCGGTGTTTGAGACGATACCGAAGTAGTCGCGGGCTCCGAGATAGTTTATCCATGGCGACGGCGTGTCTGGGCGCTCGATGACATACTCCCGCCTTTCGACGTCGAAGTGCCCGTACTTCATTCCTGGCGGCCCCTCCTTATGCGTATGCCCATCTACAGGTGCCCCTCCGCGGGT
>DKEX01000045.1:10540-15669 GCA_002452295.1 Firmicutes bacterium UBA6811
CATCCCCGCCTCGATCTGCTCCGGCTCCTGGCGTTCAAGTCACTTCTCCCGTTTCAGCGCCTCATCGACCTTCTTCGCCGCAGCGTCCAGGTAGATCTTGACATCCTCAGCCTTATACTTGCCGACGATGTAGTCACTGAGGACTTTCTTGAACTCAGAGACTACGGCGTTTTCGATGTCGCCCCACACTGCCAGCGGCGGGTAAGCCGTTGCATAGCTCAGGGTGGTCTTGAAGGTCTTCCAGACCCCGCTCGAGTAGTAGGGATCCTCGAACGCATCCAGGGTCGCGGGGAGCATGTGCGAAAGATTCTGGGTGTAGTCAACCAGCTTCTCCTTTCTCAGAAGGAACTTGATCCATGCCCTGGCTGCGTCCTTGTTCTTGCTGGCCTTGAAGACCACGAGGTTGCTCCCGCCGGAGAACGACGCCCGGCCGCGCGATCCCTTCGGGGGTTCCACCACTCCGTAGTTCAGGCCGGGGTTCTCCTGCTCGATGTTGGCTATGTTCCAGGGGCCCATGAAGCACATGGCCACGTTGCCGTTTATGAAGGCAGCGTCAGCCTGGGGTTGGTTATACTCGGCGCAGGCCTTGTCGGCGAGCCCGGTCTCAACAAGGCTCACATACCACCTCATAGCCTGTACGCCCGCCTCGCTGTTGAAGACGGCCTTCTTCTGCGCGGCGTCAACGAGATCCCCTCCGTTGGCCCAGAGGACGATAGCCCAGTTATGGATGAGATCCCACGCGTTCGTGCCCGCCATGGCGAACGCCTTGCCCTGACCAAGCTGCTTCGTTATTGCCTTGCCCACTGTTATGACCTCGTCATAGGTCTGGGGCGGGTTCACCTTCGCCGCGGCGAACATATCCTTGTTGTAGAATAGGCACCTTGTTTCCGCAAACCAGGGGACTCCATAATTCTGCCCCTTGTACGTCGTGGAGTCCAGGTTGGCCTTCATGAACGCCGAGGCGCCGCCGAACTCGGCGATGTCGGTCTTCTCGAGTCCGCCCGTCGCGGCAAACTGCGGGTTCCACGTCGTTCCCACCTGTGAAACGTCGGCTCCTTCACCGGTGGCAATCGCGGCCGCGATACGCGACCACGCATCGCCCCATCCTACGATTTCCCACTTGACCTTGATGCCGGTCTCGGCCTCGAACTCCTGCGCCGCCTTGTCGAGCCACCCGGTGTGCGTCTCATCAGGAGCGTTGGGCATGACCCAGAAGGTTATTTGCCTGGGCGCGGCATATGCCGATGCCACGCTCAGCATGGCCACGAGCAGGACGCACAAGAGAACGCCTCTCCTCAACGTCATCTCGGTTCGCCTCCTTTAACAGTAGGTCGTCGTTACCTTGGGACCTGCATAGTCCTTTGACCTGTCACCCCGTTCAACCCGTTCAACCCGTTCGAGCTCAACCTCATCACGACTTCCACCCAGGCCAGGCCACCTGACTCTCGCAGCCAGGGTGTAGTCCTCCGCGTGGCGCCCGGCCCCCGGCCTCACCCCCCGTCACTACCTGTCAGTACCTCCGCTGTTCCTGCTGTCAGCCCTTGACTGACCCGGACACGAGCCCCTCCACAATGTGCCTCTGGATTAACGTGAAAAGCACCAGGACAGGTATGGTCACAATGATGCACGCGGCCATCATTCCCGCCCAGCGAGCCTCCTGGTTGGTTATGTACTCGAGGATGCCGACGGCGACAGTCTTGGTCTCGCGCCCCGTGAGGAGCGAGGCGAAAAGGATCTCGTTCCAGCTCATGATGAACGCGTATATGCCCACGGCCGCTATCCCTGGCCTCGCTACCGGGATGATCACCCGAAACAGGGCGCCCACTGGAGTGCACCCATCTATCTGAGCCTGCTCGTCTATCTCCCTGGGTATGGTTGCAAAGAAGCTTCGCAGCATCAGGATGCTGAACGGGAGGGCAAACGAAGCATAAGTCAGGATGAGCCCCCCGTACGTGTTCTTGAGCTGGATCCCGGTCCATTTGTTGATGTAAACGAAAAGGATGAAGTACGGGATGAGGAAGAGTATCCCGGGGAACATCTGGGTCACAAGCAAGGAGAGCACGTAGGGACCCTTACCCTTGAATTCGAAGCGAGAGAGAGAGTAACCGGCAAGGATGCTGAGCGCAAGGCAGAGCATCATCGTCCCGATGGAAACGGCGATGCTGTTCATAAAGTAGTCCAAGATCCTGACGGTGCGGTTGACATTCCGATAGTTGTCGAGGGTGAATGTGCGAGGAATCCAGCGCGGCGCAAGCTTGGGATCGGTTATGTCGGCCGACTGTATCTCCAGGCTCGTCTTGAAGGAGCCCGACAGCATCCAGGCATATGGGATGAGCACCACGACGAGCACTGCAAGCACCGCCGCGTATAGCGCCACCCGCTCGACGACCCGGATCGCCCTCACCCGGCGCGATCTCGACCTCTGGCGAGCCATCCTCCGGCGAACCATCGCTGCATCAGTCCTCCACCGATTTGCCTGGCTTCAGGGTCTTCAGATAGATGACGGCCACCACGGTCATCATCAGCACCAGGACTACGGACATCGACGCCCCCAGGCCGTACCTGAGGTTGTCGAAAGCCTGCCTGACGACGAACGTCGAGGGGACCTCCGCGTAAACCCCGGGATCGTCCCCCAGCATCACCCGGAACTGGTTGTAAGCGTTGAAGTTCCAGAGGATGGACAGGAGAATGAGCGTCTTCGTGACCGGAAGGATGTGCGGCCATGTGACGTAACGGAATCTCTGCCACCAGTTTGCGCCGTCGATCGCGGCGCACTCGAGGAGTTCCCGCGGCACCGACTGCAGGCCCGCGAGGAGCAGGAGACACGCAAACGGCCAGCCCTTCCATATGCTTGCCACCATGACCGCGAACATCGTCCTCGTGCCAACGAGCCACACAAGTGGCTCCTTGATGAGGCCGAGAGAGAGCAGGAAGCCGTTTACCATGCCGACCCTCGCCTGGAAGATGAACCGCCAGACGCTGTAAGCAACGGAGTCGGGCATGATGTACGGCAGGAGCACCAACCCGCGGACCAGGGTCCTGCCGAGAAACCGCTGGTTGAGAAGTAAGGCGACCCCGAGTCCGATCACGTAGCCGAGCGTGATGGTGACAAGACCGTAGTAAACGACGTTGGCGATGGACCTCATGAAAAGCACCCCGTCCGGGTCGGCGAGGTTGAGCGCCTGCGCGTAGTTTCCGAGCCCAATGAAGGGCGCCCCGCGCCAGTTGGCGATCGTATAGATGTCGAGATCCCGGAAGCTTATGAACACACCCCATATGATCGGAATGACGTGGACCAGGACCGTGCCGAGGAGGGCAGGAGCTATCAACAGGTAAGGCAGGGGCTTCCCCCATAGCAGTGCCCTCGCTTTCTTCCGCCCTGCTGCACCTGCAACTGGACGAACCGGCGCTTCCACCTTGCATACCTCCTACCCGCCCCGAGTGAGGCGCGATGTGGGGTGTCTATCGATGTCATTTCGGTGGCCAGAAACCCCCGTTTAGGCAGGAACCAGCATCGTCGGCTTGAGGATGATCCCCGGCATGTCACGGTGCTCGGAGATTATGGACACCAGCATGTCGGCGGCAAGGCGGCCCTGCTCGTAGAGGGGCGCCTGTATGCCGCCAAGCGATGGCTCAATTGCCCTTGTGGAGGGAAGGCAGTCGCCGGTCAATAGCAGAAAGCCGTTCTGGGTGCCCGATGCGGCGACAAGACCTCTCTCACGGAGGGCACGAAGGGCGCCGAGCGCCATCGGGTCGCTGCTGCAGATGATGGCAGAGATGTCACTGCCCTGGTCGAGGAGGCGGCAGGCCGCCCAGTAGCCCCCGGTCACAGTGTAGTCTCCCTCGCGGACGAGATGCTCGTCATACGAGATGCCCGCTTGCTCCAGCGCAGCTTCATAGCCTTCGGCGATGCTTCGCTTGTTCGGCAGAAGGAAGTTCCTCGGCTCCCTGATGAGGCCGATGCGGGTATGCGCGAGAGACACGGCGTACCGGGTCGCCGCAGTACCGCCGGCGACGGCATCGATCTCCACGAAGTTGTGTGTCTGCTCGGGATAGCAGTAACCCAGTGACACGAAGTGGAAGCCCTTCTCTGAGAGCTCCTTCACTATCCTGTCTGCTCCGGCCATCCCATAGAGGATGACTCCGTCGACATTTCGCCGCTTGGTCAGCCGCACGACCTCTCTGAGGGCGTCGTCCCTGTTCGTGGGCACTGATAGCACCATGTCGTAGCCACGCTCGTTGAGAAGATCGTGTGCACCCTTGATCTGCTCGATCATACCCGGGTCGTGAAACACGAAGTCCGAGCCGAACGGGACGACGAACCCGATGGTGCCCGTCCGCTTCTGCCTGAGGCTCCGCGCGGCGGAGTTCGGGTGGAAGTCCAGTGCCGCCATGACCTCCAGAACCCGCGAACGCGTTTCCTCCTTGACCAGGCGACTTCTGTTGAGCACGCGCGAAACCGTCTTCACGGAGACGCTTGCTTTCTTGGCCACATCGTATATCGTTGCCATGCTATGACGCTCCTGTTGAAAGGATAGATGCCCTGGGGGCTGTTGTGTCTATCGATGTCACCCGATCAGTTCAACGCACATGGCGAAATTCCTCCATTTGATGCGGGAATTTCTTCGGACTCGGGTCAGCGCTAACCATCGATGTCATCCACTCCATCGATGGCGCCATTGTTCTTTCCCTACGACGGTCGGGACGGTGATACGGTGCCAGGCGTGTATCGGCAGGTGGCAACCCGGCTACCAGCTTGACACCGTGACCTGGTCGAATCGCGACCACCTCTTGCGGGCGCCTTCTGATGGCCGAGGCTGTCACCTGCTTCCTCGTCGCCTCGACGTCGACGGCGACGGCGACGGCGCGAACGCGCCGCTCGCAGTCGCGATCCCGCGGCGACGTTCGCGGATCGAGCCAGCCCATGCGATTAAGGCATCCTTAGAACGTCTGTAATGAATGTTGACGGCAACGCAACGGCGCCGTTAAGCCGCGGTGTTACTATCAGGCCAGGAAAGGAGGGATATCAGGCAAAATGAGGATAATCGCGGATCTACATGTGCACACAGTGGCAAGCGGACACGCGTACAGCACCGTCCCGGAACTTGCTAAGTGAGGGTGCAAAAATG
>DKEX01000045.1:15792-16168 GCA_002452295.1 Firmicutes bacterium UBA6811
AGAACTAACGCACCCTCACTTAGCGCGGCAAAGACGTGCGGCCTCGAGGTCATCGCCATGACCGATCATCGATCATGGCCCTGCAATACCGGGTGCGCCGCACCCATGCCACTTCGGCAACCTTCAGTCGATCACTGATGAGATCGACGGGGTGCGCGTGCTTCGCGGGGTGGAGGCCGATATCCTCGATACAGGCGGCGCTCTCGATCTCGGAGATGCCCGTCTTTCCTGCCTGGACTTCGTGGCGGCGGGCGTCCACCCGGACACGGGTCACACCGGGCGCAGCGCTCAGGACAACACCCGCGCGCTGATAGGCGCGATGCAGAGCCCTCGCGTCGACAGGCCCACAACAAAAAAGCCTTCCGGCAGCGACCTA
>DKEX01000066.1:0-5429 GCA_002452295.1 Firmicutes bacterium UBA6811
AAAAGTGGCGGTGATTTCTGAACCCACACTTAGAGTGGCGGTGAGGGCAGCGTTCCTGTGCAGCGCTCCCCCCGTCTTCACCACCTCGCTCGACGGCGTGCTCGTTCGCCCCTGCAGCGCCGCTACGGCGCTCGCCGCCCTGACGGCCAGCCGGGCAAAGAGCGTCTCTCCGGCGGTCGGCAACCACCCGTGCAGTCGCGCCCACCATGTAACCCGCGAGGTTTCCGAAGATGTTCCCGAGCGCCGCCGCGACGACGGCAAGTTCAAAGCTCATCTGGCCGCGCTGGATCAGGTAGCCCGCCCCCAGGAACACGATCTCCAGCGGGACCCCCGGCATCCCGGTGCCCTCTATAGCGAGAACCACGAATATCACAAGGTATCCGTAGTGATGCAGCAGCATGGCTGTGTCCTGCAGCAACCGTACACCCCCCGGACACATTCAGCGGACCGGAGCCCGGCTTTGAAGCTGCCGGTTGCAGGTTGAGGATTCGATGCAAGATTTGCGCTGTCGAAAACCGGTGTCCGCTGCATGTTCAAAATGACGCAAAACGTCCATCCGGTGGATACTCCGTACCATGTGAAACGTGCATCAGTTGGACGTTCTGCTCAACGCAAAACATGCATCCGATGGATGTTCCGCACGGCACGAATCACGCATCCGGTGTCGGATTTGGGACAGCATCACGAGCGACCCAAACCCTTACGTAGTCCTACCTTCGTCGCCGCTCCTGAACCTGGCGATCACGGTGCTGGCTCCGTATACCTGCTGCCCCACTCTGGCGACGATCTCGATGTCGTCGCCAGGGATGACGACATCCACTTGCGACCCCCGTTCTATGAACGAGAGCTTCTGGCCCGCTTGCACACTGTCCCCTTCCTTGACGAAACAGCGTATCTTGTTCACGAACTTGTCGGCGATCTCCACGACGGCGATCCTGAGCCGCCCTGCGCCAGGCACGCCCGATGCGCCCGACGCACCTCCCACACGCCCCCCTGGCTCCGTGCCCCGCGCGCCCGGCCGGTCCACGTCGATAAATACAGTGTTTCGCTCGTTGGATAGATGATACTTGCGCCCGAAGAGGTCGATCGCCCGCCTCAGATACGTGATCTTGACATACTCCCACAGATCCAGCATGGGAAGGTTCACAGCCGCCTGGGCATGGATCACCCGCGACACGACCCCCGCCGCGGGCGCATAGTTGTAGTGGACGTCGAGCGGGGTCATGTACACGCCGATGATCCACCCGGAGTCCTGCGCTGCGAAGTCAGTCCTGGTGATCTCCGTTATGGGGATCCTCCTCCCGAGCTTCTCGGAAACCACCTCGCCCCCCTCGAACCTTCGGGCGTATATGAGCTTGCCGTCAGCGGGCGCCACGATGGCCGCCGGGTCGTCGGGCGGGACCCTGACCGGGTCGCGATAGAACCAGACGCGCCTCAGGAACCAGACGGCCGCTGCCGCAAGCGCGCACCCGGCCCCCGCCGCCACCAGCACAGCAAGGAGGACTCTCATTGCTCCTTCAGACCCTTCATGATAATGTACGGCAGCTTCGGGACGTAATAGCACGTAAGCCCCAGCGCCCCACGCGCCGCCCCCAGCGCGCGCCTCGCCGCTCGGGACCGCCATCCGGCGCCTGGCATGCTGCGTCCCGTGTCATGTGGGATGAGCGCGCCAACGGGCGTAGTCACAGCTAGGGCTCCGGCTTCGGCTGCGGTTGCGATCGCGGCTGCGGTTGCGGTCGCGCTCGCGGATGAAGCTGCAAACGTAGCAGCGCCCTCGGCATCGAAGATGCCATGCCTGTATGCTCCATCGAGCGCCGCATAAGTCACAACGGTTCCGTGGCGCTTCCAGCACTCGTACAGCTCGTCTGACGCCGTCCGCGCGAACAAATCTTCACGCACGCCGGCGGTGCCGCCGCGGGCGCCACCACCGAGGATATCGCACAGCTCTGCGTAGCGCAGCCGAAGGGTCCCGGCGTAACCCCGGGTGGCCGCAACCTCCCGCTCCTGAGCATAAGTAGCCTCGTCCCACGAGAGCCGCCGCTTCGTCCGGGCAATCGCCTGGATGCACGCCGCCAGTACCCGCACCCTTTCGAGGTCCCACACCGGGTCGAATATGCGCAGCTCGATGGTGCCAAGGCGCTTCGATACGATCATGTCCTGGAATCGAAACCTCTTGTCCGACTTGCACAGCGGCCCGATCGCGTATGAGCACGCCATCCTGTAAGACTGTCCGTAGTAGCGCCCCGCTCGCAGCGGCGAGCTCGCGGCAAGAAGCGACAGGAGGGGCAGGAAGTGCGCGAGGTTCGAATACACGCGCTCGAGGTCGGCCTCTTCCACCGGACCCACATGCATGTGCAGCCCGCACGTGTTGGAGGGCGCATCGAGGTCGAACAGGTGGCCGATAGCCACGAGAAGGCCGTCAGACACGCGCGCAAGCTCGGCCCTTCTTGCCGCAAGATCTTCCACGAGCCTCTCCGGGTTCGCATGGATCCCCGTCGACACCTCCACCCCGCTCATGACGGCCTGGCGCACGTCCTTCCCACGCGCGAAGTTGGACGCCGAGTGCGTGTAGTAGTAAGAAGGCCTGCTCCACAGGAGCCTCGCAAGGTACCACAGAGACGCCAGCGAGGGCAGCGTTGGCTCTGTTATGAAGACCTCTTCCTCGAGGCCGAGCAAAACGTCAGATTCAGTGCTCACGATGTTTCCCCCGTTCCTCACACCACACCACACCACACCAGACTGTGCCGCATCATGCCGCATCATGCCGCACCACCGTTCGGGCCGCCTCCGGCGATTGCACACTCGCGAAGCCTGGTTCCATCCCGATAGCCCCATCCAGATCGAGGATGCGCCACATGGTCTGGTCGATCATTATCCCACGGAACCTGCTTTCCACAGCCACGAAGAGCGTCCTGGGGTTCCCGAGGAGCCTGAGCGGTATCATCATCTCGATCTCCGTGCCCCGGCTTGCCGCGTTGATGCCCGAAAGATCCCGCCTGCCGCCCGCCGCCGGGCTGCGCACCGAGACCGCTCCGGGCCGCCCCGGCCTGAAAGCGAGGTCCACGTCCCCCTCCGGCCCCACGCGGCCGCGCCTGCCGACCGGGTGAAGGTGGACGCGCAAGACAACCTCCTTCGATGCCGCACGCCTGACCCGAAGACCGATGTAGAGGTCGGTTTCGTCCCGCGCCACCATCATCCCTGTGAAATCGCCGGCACCCCCGAACTGCCTCAGGAGGCAGTCGTTGACGGGCTCCGGAGCCATCTGGGCCGCTGTCAGCGCGGCCCAGTCCCTGAGCCTCCCATCAATGACAGGCCCCGGGGATACCATTTCGGGCACAGGCTCCCTCGTTGCCTCGGCGAACAACTCGGTGGTGCGGGCAAAGCTCAGAAGGTAGCGGGCCATGATGAGCATCTGGCTCCTGTATTTCCTGATAGCGCTCGACTTTGCAGGGCCTGCTTCCTCCGACAACGGGTACGACAGCCAGCGCACGCTGTCGATCCCGAGCCCCCGCGGCAGCCACAGTTCCATGTTTGGTCGCAGCCCCTTGGGATAGGGCCACTCGCCCCTGTGGACGACATACCACAAGATCCTCGGCTGCCCCGACGGCAGAAGGTTTCGCTCGCGGAGGTCTTCGCACGCATACATGACGAAGTTGTAAGTCGCCCAGTGGTCCGCGTGCCCGTCCACAGGCGCCGAAGTCAGGATAATCGTCGGCTCCGTCCTCACGATTATGTCCTGAAGGACTCTGACGACCTCCTCACCGCAGTATGAGGTATCGGTGCGGTAGCTGTTGACGTAAGGGCTCGCGGACACCCTCGTGTACCTGGACACGTACGGATGCTCTTCCTCCCAGTGGTCGTGCCACATGGCGGCAAGGCCCCTATCCGGGTATCCCAGGAAGAACACGTTTTCCTCCGGGACGCCCAGCGCGCCGAGGGCCTCCAGCGACTCCCTCTGCCTGAGGTAGCCGAACTCGATGAGGCGCGCCGAGTTTGTGCGCAGCGACAGGAATTCCCTGCGTGCTCCGAGCGTGAACCCGTCGCCGTTGGTCATGACGGCGACGTACACGGTGACGCCCCGCCTCGCAGCGTCGAACACGAAACCGCCCGGCCCAAGCGTCTCATCATCGCAGTGCGGCGCGACCACGAGCACTCTATCCTGCGCCGTGGGGGCAGCGAGCACTGGTTGCAGAACGTGGGAAGGTAAAGGCGTAGGGCGTTCCCGCCAGAGCGAGTACGAGTACACCAGCGAACACGCAGCAAGCGCCAGAGCGGCCCGGGCAACTGTTTTCGCCATCGCCCTCCCCATCGCCCTCGCCGCTGTGCCGGTTGCGGCACGCACGGCCGGTCCCCCGCGAGTTGCCGCGGGACCCGGCGCACCCGCCCCAACCCCAGCCTTCCCTCTTCTCCTGCTCCCACCCCACCAGCGGACCGCGGCCATCAGCGACCTGCCGCGGCCGCGGGCAGCGCCAGCACCTCGCCGCGGTGCGAGACCGAAAGTCGTCATGGGCATATTATAGCATCTCGCCCCGGGTCGGCGCACGGGGTTCCCGCTTATGGTGTCACTCTGGGGTCCGCTCCAAGCGCACGCGCTGTTGCTCTGCGGCCGCGGGGGAGGGCGCGGGCGCCGGGAGGACAGCAGGCGCGGGCTCTTGCTGGCCGGGGGTTTCCTGCGGGAAGCCAGGCGCGGCAGGCCCGGGAAGCAGCGCCTCCGTGAGCACGCGGCCGGTGGCGTTCGCAGGTGGCCTTATGCCAAGGAGATGAGAGATGGCGGGCGCCACATCGATGATCTCGACAGGCCTGTCGATCACGACCCCCGGCCTTACGCCCGCCCCGCTCAGCATCATGAACACGTGGCGCGACGTGTCGTCGCCCGAGTCGTGCTGGCCGGATATCCCGAAGAAAAACCCCTGGGTCTTGAAATGGTGAGGTGGCATGGACCACACGAGCAATTGCCCCAGGCCAGGGTGGGCGCCGGCTTTCCTGAGCTCGTGGAGGGACATGTACCCGCCGAAATAGGGCTTGGTCGCCAGAGCATCTATGATGGCGTTGTATTGGGAGAGCGTGATGTCCCGCCTGAAGTAGAACTGGACGGCAAGCCCCGCGCTCACGAGCACCACCTGGGTGTCGTCCGCCGCCCGGTCGCCCTGCCCGAGCAGCTCACACCTGTAGCCAAGGCCCTGCAGCGTGACGAGGAGGTCCGGCAGGCTGGACTTTCCCGAGACGGGCGACATCCCGTGATCGGCCGTGAGCACGACGGCGGTTTTGTCGAAGACCCCGAGGTCCACCAGCGCGTCCACAAGCGACCCCAGGTCCCGATCCATCGCGGCGAGTTGCCGGACCATCTTCGCCTTCCACGCGCCGTAGTTGAAGACCAGCGACAGGCCATATGCGATGCCGGAGTTGTGGCCTGCTGCGTCCAGGTCGTC
>DKEX01000066.1:5488-14723 GCA_002452295.1 Firmicutes bacterium UBA6811
CTTCGCCGCCAGGGCCCGCCTGGCTGTATGTAGAGATGAGAGGGATCAGACGGGTATGTCCCCCGGCGGTCGAGCGTGAACTGCTGCACAGAGGCACACGAAAGGCCCGACCTCTCGACAGCCTCCGCGATGGTTTCCGCGGAGTTGTCCCTGCCCGTTTGTTTCACGATGTTCTCGACGGGATCGTAGTAGCGATACGTATTCCCGTGCACGGCAGGCCACGCGCCCGTAACGATGCTGGTCTGCATCGGGTTGGTGATGCTCGGGAAACCATTGCGGGCGGACGTAAAGAGGGCGCCGCGCGAGGCTAGAAAGTTCAGAACGGGCGTGCCCAGCCCGCCGCTCGCGTTCGCCCATTCGTAGTAGTCGTAGGCGAACCCGTCCCAGTTAATGTATATCACGTAGTCCGCGAGAGGGCCCTGCGCCGCCGCCAGGCGAAGCGAGGCGCCCGATCCATCTGTCACGTTATCACCGGCTTCCGGAGTTGTTTCTTCCCCCTCGTCCCGCCCGGACCCGGACACGGACTCAGACCCGGAGCTAGAGCTGGAGCTGGAGCTGGGACTGGATCTAACCTCAGGCTCGGACAGGTCCCCAGGCCCTAGGCCAGGGCGCGAGCCGGCCTCGACCGCGCCCGGCACGTCGCCCGCCTGGCCGATGAGCCGTCCTCCGAGCGCCGGGACGGACCGCCGCGGCAATGACGCAGCCACCATGAGCACGATTCCGAGGACAAGCGCGCAAGCAGCGCCGGCAAGGATGACCACCGTCTGCAGCTTCATCGTGTCACCGCCGTCCGTACCACCAGTCTTGCCGCGGCACCGTCCGCCGCCCATGCGGCTTCGCCTTCGGATCCACCCGCACATGCGGCCGCCTCGCATCCGTCCTGCCGCCACCGCTCATGGTGAGAGGCACGCCCATTGCCGCCTGCATTCGGAAGGCCGACTTCGGCTGGCCCTGTTTCGGCGCTGCTTCACGTGCGGTAGCTTGCCGCTCCGCGTTCGCCCATCTCGGGGAGATCCTCAGCGGGCGCATGGTTCCAGTAGAACCTGTCGAAAACGAGGCCCGCGAGACCGTGGGCGACCGCCATGTCCGCAAGCTGCGACGGAAGGACGCGTGGCATCTGGCCCGGCGCCAGAAGGGCCCGCTCTTTCGCCACCGCCTCCACGCGCGACGCGAAATCCGGCCGTCCTCCGATGTCGCCGCCGAGCACGACAAGCTCGGGGTCGAGCAGGTTGACGAGGTTAACCAGGCCTGTAGCAGTGTATTCAACGAGCTGCCCGTCGGCCCCTTCACCCTTCCCGCCCTTCCATTCCTGAATCGAGGCCGACGCTACACCTGCGAGACACCCGATGTTCCCACACGAGCACCGCTCGCCGTGCATGTCCACGGTCATGTGCCCAAGCTCGCCCGCATGCATGCGGGCACCCACATAGGGCTTGCCGTTTACCACGAGCCCCGCTCCGAAGCCCCCCTCCCCTACCGCCAGATAAACAAAGTCGCTCACGTTGCGGCCGTGTCCGTATGACCTTTCGCCCCACGCCGCCGCGCGCACATCGCGCTCGACGATCGCTGGCAGGGGAAACTCCCTCTGCAGCAGCGTCGCAAGGGGAAGGTTGTTCCACCGGAGCCTGGTTGACTTTGCGACGGTTCCGGTTCTGACATCAACGATACCGGGGATTCCGACACCAATGCCTGCTGCTGCGCCTCCTGTGCGCGGCAGCCTGGCGAGTGCTTTAGCCGTCACCCTGAGGACCTGGTCTACAGCGTTATCCGGGCTGGACAGGTCCAAAGGCTCCCTCACCACCGACACCGGGTTACCTGCCAGGTCGATGATCCCCGACAAAACCCTCGCCACCTGCACGTCTATGATCACCGCGAAGCTTGCGCCCGCGTTCAGACTGAGCAGGATCGGGCACCGGCCGCCACCGTTGGCAGGGCAACCTTTCCTCTCGTGCACGAGCCCTGCCCCTACGAGATCTGACACTATACTGGAGACTGTCGATGGGCTCAGCATGGTGAGCCTTGCTGCGTCCGCCCTTGATAGCGGCGCGTACTTCCGGATACAGTCCACGACGAGCATGGTATTGACTTTCTTGGCTAGCGACGAGTCGGCGGTCCGCTTGAAATCTGACATACATGGTTACCTCGCAGTCTGTAAGGAGCAGTCTTCGACCGAATAAGTTCGACACGAAAAGAAATCCCCCGGGCTCGGACACAGTACAATGATACGACATATTCAATGGCATTTCAACATCAACATGGATGGCGATCATAAATGCTGCTAACTAGCCTTTGCCTCCCATTACTGAACACTTCTTGACTCAATTGGATGAAACTGATATACTGACAGTAGACACAAAACGACACAATGGCAGTTTCTTCGAGTCCAGTAGGAATTTGCCCCGCGCCTTTTCAGTCAGATCGGCGATGCACGACGCGCGATGGTACGCGTCTGCAAGCCTCAAAACTACAAGAGGGGGTAAAGTTATGTCCAAGAAAGTGTCGGTAGCAGTCGTTGTCATTCTGAGCATGGCGGTACTGCAGGCTGCTGTTGCAGCATCCGAGTGGGGCAAGCCTAAGCCATGGGAGCATTGTACCGCCGGAATAGAGAGAATGCCGTGCATATTTGGAAGTACGCTTTATTATGTCAAGGACTACGACATCTACACGTCAACCTGGGACGGCGCCTCAGGTAAATGGTCGGAGCCGCAGCCTGTTCCGGGCCCGATCAATACTGGTGCCAACGAGATTAACCCGTGTGTAGCAGGAGGCGGCAAGGTGCTCTATTTTGCCCGCTATGACCCGATAACTGACTATGATTTCTATCGTTCCGAATGGAACGGGGCAAAGGGCGAATGGGGCGAACCCGTAAAGATCGAGGAATTGAGCACGAACACCCAGGAGTGGGATGTCTGGGTCAACGATGACGAAACGACCGCCTACGTTACAACCAAGGGATCCTATGGTGGCGCCGCCTCAGTTGGTGACCGTGACATCTGGAAGTCCACCCGAAGCGGCGACAAATGGGCTACTCCTGTGAACATAGGGGCACCCGTTAATACCGCAGGCAGTGAGTGGAGCATTTTCGTCGATTCCGCCGGCCGCCTGTTTATCGACGGAAAGCGCGACGGCACGGTGGGAGGCTACGACATCTATGTCGCGGAAAGCGACACAGCCGCGCCCGTGAATGTGGGAGAGCCGCTCAACAGCGAGTTCGACGAGCGGGAAGTCGCCTTCGATGAGAGATTCTTCTTTTTCAGTGCAAGCAACAGAGAGGGCGGAGTCGGAGCCTACGACTTATGGTACTCAGTCAACCCGCCCGTTATCAAGTAGGCATTGTTCTCTCGTATCAGGTCAATAGCCCCACGGCTAAAGCCGGGGGCTTGCGGCAAAGATGATGCAAGTCTGGATTGACCAGCCCGAGCCTTGGAACAGAGGCTCCGTTATCCCGGTGACGACCGCTGGAACCCGGGGCGTTCCAAGATATCACTCGACCAGAATGAGCAAGCGGGAGTCGATGAGTATGAGGCGGCGCACGAGGCTGATTTCCATAATGATGGCGGTAGTAGTGGCGGTATTGTTAGGCCGGCTGTCGATTCCGTTGACTTCTCAAGAAGTCGGTCTGTGCGCCGCCTCTGAATTAAGCCCCCGTTCAGTTACCCTTGTGAACCTGGCTGATTTGCGTGTGACAAACGAACTGGGAGAACCAGTCTTGCTGGATAGAACGGTGACAGTCGAAGGGGTTGCAGTGGTGGACACCGGCAGATGGCACAATGCTGCTAATTACTTTGCCATCGTCGGACCTGAGCCGCCTTCGGCCGGGCGCGGTGCAGGGACCAAGGAGCCGGTTGGCGAGCGGCTGTACGGAGTGCTAGTGTACCTACCAGGAACGACCCGTCCCGAGGTGAGAGCCGGAGATCTGGTTAGAGTAACCGGTAAAGTGTCAGTGCGTGGCTACACAACTGATTACGGCACCACTGTCGTCATGCCCTCTAAATCCGAAGACATCACAATTCTTGAGCAGACTCATCCTCTCGGCACTCTGACAGCGGGAGTAACGCTGCCTACTGACCCCACCTACTCTGAGGCGGAGCCTCTGGAGGGGCAGCTTGTGACCACAGAGGGGCGCATATCTCGCTACGATAACGAGGGGATCACGCGCGGGTTCTGGGTAGACGGAAGCCGTGACGGGAACACTGAGGACGGCAAGGGCAAGATGCAGGTCAAGTTCTACGATTACGCAGGAATTGACATTACGAGCTTGAGAAATGGGGACTACGTGGTTGTTACAGGTGTCCTGGTTCAGGGCGATGATGCTCCTCCGTACAACAGCTTCTATTATCTACGGCCCACAAAGCAGGCAGACATCCGGAGTGACCCATCCAGAGCGCGGAAGGCGGCCGACGGCGATGAAGCTGACATCGGGATGAGTTATCGCGTCGCTCAGCCTGTTCACTTGCCGGACAAAGGTATCTATCAATTGAGCTGCCTGGTATCCGGCTCTTCCTACCCGTTCGTCGATCAATTGTACCCGGATTGGAGGCCCGACGGCAGTGCAGTTGTGTTCACGCTGGGGAAGATCAAGTGTGCTCGCACGACCCAGGAAACGGCCGACCTGAACCTCTTTCTTCTCAAGTTTACCGGACAGACCGAGGTATCCCAACTTACCTTCGACAGGAACCCCAAGGCGTTCCCGCGCTGGTCACCTGACGGGCGCCGGGTAGCGTACTCTTCAGCCGTCAACCTGGATGAGGAGCAGGGGGACTGGGATATCTGGGTATGGGATCTCGACAGGGAGAATAAGCCGATTAGAGTAACAACCGATTCAAGTTATGATACTACCCCGGCCTGGTCGCCAGACGGGAAAAGCCTTGTATTTCGGTCAAACCGGGCTGGCAACTGGGATTTGTGGCGAGTGGATCTGTACGGAACGGGCAATCCCGTAAGGTTGATCGACTCTCCTGCCGATGAAGGCTATCCTGACTGGTCACCTGACGGATCGACGATCGCGTATCAATCGGATTGCGACGGCGGCACCTTCAATATCTGGGTATTGCGCTTAAACGAGCGTGATGAAGGCCTAAGCCGACGCTGTCTGACTGAACCGCTGTCAGGTAACTCAGTCTATCCGCGCTGGTCGCCGGATGGAAGCAAGATTGCTTTCATGTCAAATCACTACGGAACCTGGGATGTGTGGGTAGCTGATGTGCTGACCGGTCGCCTGCAGAGAGTCACAGACCTCGATGGGGACGAAAGATACCCGGCGTGGTCGCCTGACGGACGGCGGATTTTGTTCGCTTCAGACCCGGGGCAGGGTTGGAATCTATACGTCGCTGATCTGCAGAAGATCGCTAGAATGCGGGGCGACAAGCCGGACGAGACGGGCGGAGCCGCCTCGACCGGAGCGGAACACCCGCATGAAGTCCAGGGGAACGCAGCCACGCCTGAAGGCTTCACCTGCGGCAAGGTGGTTTCCTCGGAGCCCGGCTTTGAACAAGAGGTTGCGCGGGCTCGCGCGACAGATCCCGCGGGTAACCGCTGCAACGACATCCCTGATGAAGGGGGAGCTGCAGGGATCAGCAGGATAGTCTCTCCGCTGCTGACTCAACCCGCCTTTGTTCGCCCGGGGGATGCGATCTCCGTCAGAGTCCTGGCGCCGGAGAAAACGGCCGGAACGGCAGGCTGGCAAGCCAGGCTGTCAGTCCAAGGGGGAGCGATTGCCTGCCTGGACCACGCGCAAGCGCGATGTGACGATAACCGGCGTGATGCAGGTCTATCTGGCAGCAACAGGCAAGTCTTCGGAGCATCTGGAGCATCTTCGGAAAGAGCAACTGTGCTTTACGAAGTCCCTCTGTCAGTCGAGCAGGTCGCGCAGGAGAACGACGGTTACTGGCGTATCAAAGCCAGGGTTCCTTACTGCACACCGCTTGAGTTATACGATCTCATTGTGACTGTATCCACCGATAAGGGAAAAGCGGTCACTGACAGGCAGCCGAACGCCGTTAGGGTAACGCATGGCGTCCAGGATAGCTTCCGCTTCGCGATCCTTTCTGACGTTCACTTGAACAACGCGCGCTCGACCGGAGCGGGAACCGGTAACCCCGTCAACTATCTCCTCCTGAAGGCCATAGCAGAGCTTAACCTGTTGAAACCCGACTTTGTCATACTCCTGGGCGATCTGGTTGAAAGCAGTGCAGACACCTATGACCGGGATTTCGAACAGATGTGGCACATACTGGATGAGTATGCGGAGTTCCCTGTGTATACTGTCATGGGAAATCACGATGGTCAGCGCGTCGGGCAGACCAGTGGTTTTGACTACTGGCACAGGTACTTCGGGCCCCTATATTATTCGTTCGACTGGGGCGACTGGCATTTCGCTGTGGTCAACACGTACGATCACCCTACTCATCCTTCAGATAACGGAACCATCGGACCAACCCAACTTGACTGGCTGGAGAGGGACCTGCGGCTGGCTTCGTCCAGGAAGAAGCGCCTGGTAATGGCCCTTCACCACAACCCGTGCGATGATCGTTGGGTTTTCATGGACGAAAGCAGGCTGGCCCTCAGGCAGATGATTGAACGCTATGGAGTAAAGTATGTTTTCGCAGGGCACCGACATACAGACCAGTCGGAAGAGACGGAAACAACAAAGATTATCACCACTCGCACCGCCCAAGCTGCTGCCGAGACGGGAGTCGGTTACCGGCTGATAGAAGTCAACCAGGGGAGGGTCACGTCTTTCAACTACAACGAGCCCAAGTCTTCTCAAACCACAGGGCTTCTGAAGACGTACCTTTCTCCCGGCGAGGCGGACAAGCCATCATCGTTGCCCTTTAGCACCTTCCTGGTTCGCGCTTCACACCAAGATGTGCTTTCTGGAAAGGTAGTCTTCGCCAATGAGGGTCTCAAGGACGTCGTTTTGCATGCCAGGTTCGTCCTTCCCCGGGGAACGCGCGGCCAGCGTGAGACATCGGGCGGACAGATCGGCGGACAAAGCGCTCCAGAGGAACTTGATGGTATGCCTTTCATTGTGGAGCAAGATAGGGCGAGGGTGTGGCAAGTGGTTCAGACATCGCAATCCATCGTGTACTACCTCAAGCTAAGGCCTGAGAAGCGATCGAGTCTGGGGGTTGGGGTTTCTGTACCGCTTGCGAGTCCCGAGAGCTGACAAGAGGTACAAGGTGAACGAAAGGGGTGCTGGAGTGCATACAGTTGCCATCTGGGGTGCCGGCACGATGGGGAGAGTACATGCCGGTTGCTACGGAAGGAGCAGAGAGGCCCGGGTAAGGTACATAATCGATCAGGACCTTGACAGGGCAGCGCAGCTTGCGTCCGCATACGGCGCTACGCCGACGGCTGACCCGAATGTAGCTCTTACCGACCGGGACATTGATGTGGTTGATGTGTGCCTTCCCACGTATCTTCACAGGGAGTCTGTGGAACATGCCGCAGGCTTCGGCAAACACGTCTTCTGCGAGAAACCGATAGCGCTCAGCGTTGATGACGCAAGGGCCATGATAAGCGCCTGCCAGTCACGCGGCCTAAAGCTCGGGATAGGCCACGTGCTGCGGTATTTCCCTGAGTACGAGATGGCGCACCACATGATAACTTCCGGCAAGCTCGGGCGAATCGGCGTTGTTCGCCTGTCGAGGATCGGGCCGTTCCCCAGAGCGTGGGCGGACTGGTATACGGACAACGAGCGCAGCGGAGGCTTGCTCCTCGACCTATCCATACACGACTTCGACTTCCTGGCGTGGTGCTTCGGCCCGGTGGAGCGGGTCTACGCGCGCAAAGTCTGGCAGGACAGGCCCCTCGAGTATGCGCTCGCTGTGGTGCGCATGAAGAACGGCGTCATCGCTCACGTCGAGGGGAGCTGGGCTCACCCGGGTCCGTTTTCGTACAAGTTCGAGGTGTGCGGAAGCGCAGGGATGATCGAGTTTGACAGCCGCAAAACGCGTCCGCTGTCGGTTCTGACTGCAAGCACGACAGGCAACGCAGCGCCCGGCGTGGCGGTTCCGGAAAGCCCGCTCAAAGACAAAGAACCGTACCTCGGTGAGATTCGCGAGTTTCTCGCGTACGTTCGCGGCGAATGCACGCCACGAGTGCTCCCGGAAGACGCGGTGGCTGCTCTCGAAATAAGCCTTGCAGCGATCCGCTCGGCGGACTCGGGTAAGGTGGCGATACCCTTCCCCCGTCTCTAAAGGCGGTGGGTTCCCGTCAAGGGGCTTACAAGGTTGGGGATATCTGCTGTGGATAGGTGGGGTGAAGGCGGCATGATGGAAATGAGGAGTCCGGTCCGGGAACTGCGCTTCGGCATGATCAGCTTTGCGCACATGCATGCATACAGCTACGCGCACGCGGTGCGCACGATCCCCGGTGTGGAGCTGGCCGGCATAGCGGACGAAGATGAAGAGCGCGGACAAGCTGCCGCACGCGAGCTTAGCACGCGTTACTACCNNCCTTCTCCTGAGCACCGATGTAGACGCAGTCATTGTGTGCTCCGAGAACGCCCGCCACAAAGAACACGTGATTGCTGCGGCGCGCGCAGGGAAGCACGTGCTCTGCGAAAAACCGATAGCGACGACTCTAGAGGATGCTCTCGCCATGATACGTGAATGCCGTGTGCGCAACGTGCAGCTTGCCACGGCATTCCCCGTCCGCCACGCGCCTTCGGTCGTGAGGGCCAAGGAGCTCATTGATGCAGGCAGAATAGGAAAGGTGCTTGCGGTAAACGCCACCAATCACGGGAGAATGCCCGGAGGCTGGTTTATCGAGCAGGCCCTTTCAGGCGGGGGAGCGGTACTGGACCACACCGTCCACGTGGTCGATTTGCTAAGGTGGTTCCTTGCTGACGAGGCGCTGCGCGTGTACGCGGAGGTGGATACGAGGATTCACGACATCGACATCGACGACTGCGGCGCGCTCTGCATAGAATTCAGGGGCGGCGCATTCGCCACGCTCGACCCGAGCTGGTCCAGGCCGAAAGCGTATCCCACGTGGGGCGACGTCACCATGGAGATGATCGGCACGGCGGGCGTGATCTCGATGGATGTCTTCGCGCAGGTGCTGGTTGAGACGAGTGATTCGGAGCGAGCGGTCCTCTACAGGAACTGGGGAGACGACATGGATCGGCTCTTGGTGGGAGATTTCGTGCAGGCGGTTCGTGACGGCAGGCCCGCCGCAGCAAGCGGGACAGACGGGATGAGGGCGCTCGAAGTTGCGCTTGCCGCGTATG
>DKEX01000040.1 GCA_002452295.1 Firmicutes bacterium UBA6811
ACTCGACCTCCGATGCCAGCATGCCCGCGAGGATGAGCGCGGCGCCGACCTGCTGGGCGGCTGTCAGCCGCTCGCCGAGGAGCAGCCACCCGAAGAGCCCTGCGAATACAGGCTCCGTCGCAAACACGATGGCCACGTGGGTGGGGCTGGTGAACCTCTGGGCGACGTTCTGGACGAAGAACGCCAGCGTCGTCCCGAAGACCGCGAGAAACGCGACCCCGCCGAGATCTCGCACCGAAACGGGCATCGCCACGTGTTGGCCGAGCCCCAGCACTCGAACGCCGAGGACCACGAAAGCCGCGACGGAAACGGTGGCAAGCTGGACCGTCACGAGCAATGGCACATCGAACATGGGAGCGAACTTGCCCACCGCCACGATGTGAAGGCCGAATGCCACCGCTCCCACAAGAACGAGGAGATCGCCTATCTCGAAGAGTGGCCCTCCTCCCAGCTTAAGCGTGAGAAGGGCAAGGCCCACGGTGGCGCACGTTACCCCTACGATGGCCGCTGGCTCCGGCGGCCTCCTGAGGATGATCGTTGACAGGATCGGGACGAGCACCACCGATAGCCCTGTGATGAACCCCGCCTTGGACGCGCTCGTGTACTGGAGCCCCATGGTCTGGAAAGCGTACCCAATGAATAGCGCAAGCCCCACCAGGACGCCTGCTCCCGCGAGCCTTGGCGTTATACGCCTGAGCCGGGGCGCGACCGCCACCGCCATGAGCGCAGCGGCCATGAGAAAGCGCACCGCGACGAGGGCAACGGCGTCCACCCTCGCGACAATGTCCTTGACCACGACGAAGGTGGCGCCCCAGATGAGCGTCGTCACAATGAGCGATCCATCGGCAACCCATTGCCGATGGATCGGGCTCGCCCAGAATTCCTTGAAACGCAAATGGTCTTGAGACTCTTCCCGCACGTCACGTCCTCCTGCTCCATCCTTGCTGCAGCGCTCAGTATCTTCGATGCCTGTCCCGTTTCCCGCCCCTTGATCGCTCATCCCGTTCAGCCCGGAACGAGCCGCTCTCGGAGCAACCTGTTCACGGCTTGCGGGTTCGCCCGGCCGCGTGTCTTCTTCATCACCTGGCCGACCAGAAAGCCGAGAGCCCGGTCCTTGCCCGCTCGCACCTCGTCGGCGACGTCGCGATTCTCCGCTATGACCTCGTCGACGATCCTCGCAAGCTCCCCTTCGTCAGCTATCTGCACGAGCCCTTTCTCCGCGACCACCTGGCTGGGCTCCTTTCCCGTGGCGAACATCTCCTCGAAGACCGTCTTCGCTATCTTCCCGCTGATCGTTCCGTCATCTATCATCTTCAACATCGCCGCGAGCGCGGCGGGCGCCACGCGCACGTCCCGTATGTCGGTGCCGGTCGCGTTCATGAGCCTCGCAAGCTCGCCCATGACCCAGTTGCTCACGGCTTTCGCGTCCCCGCCGTACGCCGCGACCGCCGCCTCGAAGTAGTCGGCGAGGTCTTTCGACTCGGTCAGGATGGCGGCGTCGTAAGCGGGGAGCCCATACTCCCGGATAAACCTCTCGTGGCGCACACCCGGAAGCTCAGGGAGCGTGCTTCGTACCTCGTTCACCCACGCCTCCTCGATCTCGAGCGGGACGAGGTCGGGCTCGGGGAAATACCTGTAGTCGTCGGCCTCCTCCTTGCGCCTCATGGGCACCGTCACCTGCCGGGACTCGTCCCAGTGCCTGGTCTCGCGCGTAATACGCTCGCCTCTCGCCAGGATCTCCGCCTGGCGCCTGGACTCATACGCGAGAGCCTTTTCCACGGCTCTGAAGGAGTTGAGGTTCTTGAGCTCGATGGGCGTCCCGAGCACGGACGACCCTTTCGGCCTCACCGAGATGTTCGCATCGCACCTGAGCGAGCCCTCCTCCATCTTGCAGTCGGACACGTCCAGGTAGCGAAGGATGCTCCGCAGCATTGAAAGATACGCGTACGCCTCCTCAGGCGACCTCAAGTCCGGCTCGCTCACGATCTCAAGGAGCGGTACCCCGGTGCGGTTGTAGTCCTCCAGCGAGAAGCTGGACCCCGTGATGGTCCCGCTCTCGTGCACGGACTTTCCGGCGTCTTCCTCAAGGTGTACCCGCTTTATGCTCACGCGACGCATGCCGCCGTCTACGGAGACGTCGACGTGACCGCTGGTGCCGAGAGGCAGGTCATACTGGGATATCTGGTAGTTCTTCGGTAGATCGGGATAGAAGTAATTTTTCCTGTCAAACTTGGAGAAGCTTGCCACCTCGCAGTTCAGCGCGAGTGCTGTCTTTATTCCGAATTCCACAGCCTTGCGGTTCAAGACCGGCAACACCCCCGGAAGTCCCAGGCACACAGGACAGGTGTGGCTGTTCGGAGGCGCATTGAACGCCGCCTGGCATCCACAGAACAGCTTCGACTTCGTCGAAAGCTCCACGTGGACCTCGAGGCCGATCACAGGCTCGAATTCCGAGGCGCAAGCGACGGCACCGGTCCCTCCGTCTTGCGCGCGCCCAGGCCTCCCGGCCGCTTCCGCCGCCCAGGCCGTGCCCACCTTTGCCCTCTCAGGCATCCGCCTCACCTCCAGCCGGTTTGCGGGTGGGTCCTCCCCCGGCCTCTCCCGAACCATCGCCGGTCGCAGCCGCGCCACACGCCGGCGCGACGCCCACTACGGCGCCGTCCGCCCCGGCGCCCCCGAGGACGGGTTTCGCTTTATGGAAGTCTGTGGCCTGCTCGAAGGCGTACGCCACGCGCAGCACGGTGGCCTCGTCGTAGTGTCTACCCAGGATCTGAAGGCCAACTGGCATCCTGTCTTCACCGAACCCGCACGGGATCGATACCGCTGGTATGCCCGCGAGGTTCGCGGTCACGGTGTAGATATCTGATAGATACATGGCGAGCGGGTCATTCATCTTCTCGCCGAACCTGAACGCCACGGTCGGCGAGGTGGGTGAAACCAGGCAATCGCACTTCTCAAGGGCGCGGTCGAAGTCGCGGGTGATGAGGGTGCGTACCTTGAGCGCCTTGAGATAGTACGCTTCATAATACCCTGCGCTCAGAGTATAAGTGCCCAGCATTATCCTGCGTTTCACCTCAGCGCCGAACCCCTCGCTCCTCGTCTGCGTCATCATGGTCACAGAATCTGGGCACCCCGGGGCACGGTGGCCGTATCTCACGCCGTCGTAGCGCGCCAGGTTCGAGCTTGCCTCGGCCGGGGCCACAATGTAGTAGGTGGCGAGGGCGTATTCGGAGTGCGGAAGCGACACGTCCGCGAGGATCGCCCCCATGTCCTGGAGCGTCTTGAGGGCCGCGCCCACGGCCGCCCTTACTCCCGGAGCCATACCCTCGCCGAAGTACTCCTTCGGAACGCCTATCCTCATGCCGCGAACGTCGGGCACGAGGCCTTTCAGGTAATCGCACCGTTTCCGAGGCACGGACGTGGAATCACGTGGGTCGTGGCCTGCGATGACGCCAAGCACAAGAGCGCAGTCGCGCACGTCCTTCGTGATGGGGCCGATCTGGTCGAGTGATGAGGCGAACGCGATGAGCCCGTATCTCGACACCAGCCCGTAGGTGGGCTTTAAGCCCACCACGCCGCAGAGCGCTGCCGGCTGCCGCACCGAACCGCCTGTGTCCGACCCCAGAGCTGCGACGGCCTCGTCCGCCGCGACCGCCGCCGCGCTCCCGCCGCTCGACCCTCCCGGGACCCGCTCCAGATCCCAGGGATTTCGGGTCGGGAAGAACCCTGAGTTCTCTGTGGACGACCCCATGGCGAACTCGTCCATGTTGGTCTTGCCGATGATTATGGCGCCTGCCCGCTCGAGGAGCTCAACAACGGTGGCGTCATAGGGTGGCACAAACCCCTTGAGGATCTTCGACGAACAGGTCGTCTCGATCCCCCGCGTGCACATGTTGTCCTTGATAGCTACCGGGACGCCTTCCAGCGGCCTCGCTGGCTCGCCGCGCGCAAGCCTCTCGTCGGCTGCGCGCGCCTTCGCGAGCGCCTGCTCCCGCGCGAGCGTCACGTATGCGCGGACAGCCTCGTCCACCTCGGCTATCCTGTCGAGCAGGGCCCGGACCGCCTCCTCGACTCTGACCTCGCGCCGCTCGATCTTCTCCTTAAGCTCGTGCGCAGTAAGCTCGTACAGTCTCAACCGCAACCATCCGCCTTTCCCGCGTCCGCGACTTGCCCTCCGTCCGGACGCCTATTCGGACTCCAGTATCCTCGGTACTCTAAAGAAGTCGCCCTCGCGGTCCGGCGCGTTCCGGAGCGCCTCCTCCGGGTCGAGGGACGCACGCACCTCGTCGTCGCGCAACACGTTACGGAGCGGCACCGCGTGGGCCATCGGGCTTACGTCCCCGGTGTCAAGCTCGTTCAGCTTCTCGACATACTCAACGATGCGCGAAAGCTGTTCCGCCATGCCGGCCTTCTCGTCCTCGTCGAACCTGAGCCTCGCAAGCATGGCCACGTGGTCAACATCAGCAATGGTGATCTTCAAGCCCCATCCCCTCCGGAGTGTCTAAGTATGAGGTCACTAGTTTTCTCTAGTTTTCCGAGGTCTTGGGTTGCCGGTGACTCAAAGAGAGAGTGCAACACCGGCAACCCTGCACGGCGCGTGCGCTCTCTGGAACCGGCGATTACTTATGGCAACCTACTTAGGTCAGGTCGCACCTAATCTAAGGCCTGTCCCAGGTCTATGCGTCGTCTAGCTCGTAATTCCGCATGTCGGTGACCTGCCGGGGTCACACGCGACATTTCGCGAAAGGAGCCCGTCCTGGCCGCAGGCCCGGCTCGCACGGTGGGCGCCACCCGCCGGCGCGCAACTGGTAGAGCCGCCCGTGCGTCCGCGACGGTTGGCGTGCGGCCGCAAGCGCGTCAGATCCTGGCCCGCACGGCTCATCTGCCCTGGCTGCCACCGCACTCCAATCGCGCGGGATCATTCCTCACCCAGCAGTCTTTCGAATTCGTGCTCATCCAGAATGGTCACTCCGAGCTCGCGGGCCTTGTCGTATTTGGAACCCGGGTCCTTGCCCACCACGACGTAGTCGGTCTTCCGGCTTACACTGCTCGAGACCTTGCCGCCCCGCGCCAGCACCGCCTCCTCGGCCTCCTTGCGGGTGAAGCGTTCGAGGGTGCCCGTCAACACGACCGTCTTGCCCGCAAGCGGGCTTTCGGCCGATGGCGCCGCCTTCTCCGTCTCTTTCATGTTGACGCCCGCGTCGGCGAGCCTCCTCAGGCTCTCCCGGTTTCGCGGCTCCCTGAAGAAGGCCAGCACGCTCTCGGCGACTTTCGGCCCGACGTCGGGCACGCGAGTCAGCTCGTCGTACGTGGCGGCGGCAAGCCTGTCCATGGTGCCGAAATGCTCCGCGAGGTCGCGCGCGGAGCGCTCCCCCACGTGGCGGATCCCCAGGGCGAACACGAGCCGGTGAAGCGGGTGGCTCTTCGATCTCTCGATGGCAGAAAGCAGGTTCTCCGCGGACTTCTTTCCCATCCTCTCGAGGCGGGCGATATCGTCCAGCTTGAGATCGTAGATGTCGGCTGCGGTCTTGACCAGGCCGGCGTCGAGAAGCTGCGCCACGAGCGAAGGCCCCATCCCCTCTATGTCCATGGCGTCGCGCGAGGCGAAGTGCAGGATGCCCTCACGGACCTGCGCGGGGCAGGCCATCCCGCCGACGCACCGCGAGGCGGCTTCCCCTTCGAGCCTGACCACATCGGCGCCGCATTCGGGGCACTTCGCGGGCATCCGGAATTCGCGCTCCGCGCCCGTCCGGCGCTCCGTGACCATCTTCACGACCTCGGGGATCACATCTCCGCCCTTCTCGACGACGACGGTGTCGCCGATGCGGATGTCCTTGGCCCTGATTATGTCCTCGTTGTGCAGCGTTGCGCGGCTCACCGTGGACCCGGCGAGCTCCACCGGGTCGAGCACGGCGACAGGCGTGAGCGTCCCGGTGCGTCCAACCTGGACGATGATGTCGCGCACCTTCGTCGTGGCCTGGCGGGCCGGAAACTTGTAGGCCACCGCCCAGCGCGGGCTTCGCGCGGTCGCACCCAGCCGCTCCTGCTGCGCCAGGGAGTTGACCTTCACCACGACGCCGTCGATCTCATAATCGAGGGTGTCGCGCCTCTCGCCCCAGTGAGCGCAATAATCCACGACCTCGTCAATGGTGCGACACAGCCTCGTATTGGGGTTGATCCTGAAGCCCGCCTCCTTGAGGAGGCCGAGGGACTCCAGGTGGGTGGTGAGCGCAGCGCCGCCCATGTCGCTCATGTAGCCTGCCCCATAGACGAATATGTCAAGCGGGCGGGCCGCAGTCACCTTCGGGTCGAGCTGGCGCAACGACCCCGCCGCAGCGTTACGCGGGTTTGCGAAGAGCGGCTCGCCGGATGCCCGCCGCTCCTCGTTTAGCTTGTGAAACTCGCGGCGGATCATGTAGACCTCTCCCCGGACGTCGATGCTCACGGGCGGGCCGAGCCGAAGCCGCATCGGGATCGAGCGGATGGTCCTGAGGTTGTGCGTCACATCCTCGCCGGTGGTGCCGTCGCCGCGCGTGGCGCCTCGGACGAATCTGCCCTCCTCGTACACCAGGGACACCGCGAGACCATCGATCTTGAGTTCCGCCACGTACTCGACAGGCTCGCCGCCGAGGGCTTTCCTCACCCTGGCATCGAACGCCCGGAGCTCCTCCATCGAGTACACGTTCGCGAGGCTCATCATGGGTGACCTGTGAACGACGGGCGCGAAGGCCTCGGCAGGCGCCGCGCCCACGCGCTGGGTCGGCGAGTCGGGCGTCACAAGCTCGGGATGCTCCGCCTCGAGCTCGACCAGTTCGCGCATGAGCGCGTCGTACTCGGCATCGGAGACGACCGGATCGTCCAGGACGTAATACCGGTAGTTGTGGAACTCGATCTCCTCGCGTAGCTTGCGAATGCGCTCTTCTGTCGCCCGAAGCTCGTCCACCTCGCCCACCCCGACTCGCCTCCCTTTCCTGTCTTGCGCCTCCTGCGGCTCTTCATTCGTCTGGCGCCGCCTCACGCGCCGTCCCTGGGGTAAAACCAAGACGCTAAGCAGATCGTCAAGAGTTGTCGCTGGTTCTTAAGAGCGCGGGTGCTGTCCGGGGTTGCCGGTGTCGCACCCTCTCTTTGAGTCACCGGCAACCCAAACACCCCCAGAAAACCGGCGAAAACTAACAGCGCCATACTTAGAACGCCGCTCTTACAGCATAGGCTCGATGGGCGCATAGGCCACTGCCAGCCTCTTGACACCCACGGCTGGGAACGCCACGGTCACTATGGCGTTTCTCCCCTCGCCATCGGCGCTCACGACCGTGCCGACCCCCCACTTCCCGTGCATTACCTTGTCGCCCGGGCGGTACGGGCCGGTCTCCCCACGACCTGCAGGACTTCCGCGTTCCCCGCGATCCCCGCGGTCCCCAGGGTTGCCAGGATCCACGGGGGAAGCCGCCTGGTCCACTGACGGTTGCCGCAGCACGGAGGCGCCGCCAGACGAAGACATGAGTCTACCGGAGAGGCCCTGATGCGACCGCCGGGACAACCGCGTCTCGAAGCTCGCCTCAGGATCTCCCTCCGGTGCGGTCACGTCGCCGCCATCGTGCGATCGCCTGCCGCCGCCCGGCGACTCGGACCAGGGCCCGCGCGCGCCGGTGGCCGGCCGCCCACGCCAATCATCACGCCCCGCCCTGGCCTGATCCCCATCTCTGCCGGAAGCACCTCCGCCCCATGCAGGCTCGGCAAGCACCCGCCGCACCGTCCCCCAGCCGAGCCCGGGGCGCCGCGTCACGTTGCGACACAGGTCCTCAGGAACGTCCCCGAGGAACCGGGAAGGTTCGTTTGCCACGACCTCGCCGTAAAGCAGGCGCTGCTGGGCGCGGGTGAAGTACAGCGCCTCCCTGGCCCTGGTTATTCCGACGTAGCACAGGCGCCGCTCCTCCTCGAGTTGCTCTTCATCGTCAAGGGTCCGCGAGTGAGGGAAAAGCCCTTCCTCCATGCCCGCCAGAAACACCACGGGAAACTCCAGGCCCTTCGCCGCATGGAGCGTCATGAGCGTGACGCCCTCCTGCCGCTCATCGAGGAGGTCCACGTCAGTTGCGAGGGTGACCTCTTCGAGGAATGCGGCCAGTCCCCTGTGCTCGCTGTCTCGACTGTCGAACTCCCGCGTCACCGAGAGGAATTCCCTGATATTCTCGGCCCTCGTTTCCGCCTCGACGGAGCGCTCCTCTTTGAGCGCTTCCAGGTACCCGGAGCCATCTATGACTCTCCTTGCGATCTCCGAGACCGGTAGCCTGTCCTGCACCTGCGCAAGACCCTGGACAAGCGTGGCAAACTCCGACAGGGCGGCCCTGGTCTTCGAGCTGACTCCGGCAACGGCCCCGTCCGGGTCGTCCAGCGCGAGGAGCAGCGGCACCCCGGCATCCCTGGAGTAGTTCACGTACTTCGCCAGCGTGGCCTCGCCCACTCCGCGCCTGGGCACGTTGACCACCCTCGAAAGGCTCACCCGGTCGTCGGGGTTCAGGATGAGCTTGAGATAGGCGAGGATGTCCTTGATCTCCTTGCGCTCGTAGAACTTGAGGCCACCCACGACCTTGTACGGCAGGCCCCTCCCCATGAACGTCTCCTCAAACACCCTGGACTGCGCGTTCGTGCGGTACAGAACCACGAAATCCGCGGGTCGCCGCCCTTTCAGCACGCCCTGTTCGATCTCCGACGCCACGAACGCAGCCTCGTCGCGCTCGTCCCAGGCCTCATAGTAGATGGCCTCGCGCCCTCGGCCGTTGGTAGTCCAGAGGTTCTTCTCCCTGCGCGACCTGTTCTGCGCTATCACCTGGTTCGCTATGTCCAGTATCACCTGGGTGGACCGGTAGTTCTGCTCCAGCTTGATCACAGTGGCGTCGGGATAGTCGCTCTCGAAATCCAGGATGTTTCGAATGTCTGCCCCGCGCCACTGGTAGATGGATTGGTCTGGGTCGCCGCACACGCAGATGTTGCGGTGGCCGGCGGCAAGCAGGTTTACGAGTTCGTACTGGGCGCGGTTGGTGTCCTGG
>DKEX01000084.1 GCA_002452295.1 Firmicutes bacterium UBA6811
TCAAGCGCTGACGCCGCCCACATCCGCTGACGTTGACGTCGATCCGACGCTTCTTCATCCCCGTGGCAGGAGTCGGCCGGATTGTGAAGAACGCGTGCTATTGGGAACGGGCATCCGGCACCAAGCCGGTACCAAGCCATCTCTTGAGCCACGGCCTGCCATTTGTTGACCTGCGCGCCGCGCCTTTCAGCAACCAATCAGCGAGCGCGCTTTGGCGGCGTGCACACATGCCTGATGGCTGAGAAAACTGTCTGTAGTGCGTGTCGAAGTTGGACATGATTAGTAACACGAACGTGAAATCGGGGGTGAAGGAGATGGCCAAAGAGACCGCTCCCACCACGGAAGAATGGGAGAGATTGTATCGCGCGGCGGTGAGTCTCCGGGAGCTTGCGCCATGGCACTGGATGATGGACTCCGAGGTTTTCGGGGTACAGGACCCTGTCACCGGCGAAGTTGGGTATTGCGCCGTGCTCGGCGCCCTCGGAGAGGTGCTGGGTATCGTGGTGTATATGGGGACGGCCGGCCTTGAGGCATACCGCCGAATGGCGTCAGCTGGTGGATCCCCGGTGGACCAGTTCGATGCGATGGCCGCGGTGCGAGGTTTCTCCTGTTTCTTTGGGTCGCGGAACGAGCTTGACCGTGCTGATCTTGACGTAATAAAGCACCTCGGCGTGAAATTCCGAGGGTCATCAGCCTGGCCGTTGATAAGAAGCCAAAGACCTTACTACATTCCATGGTTCCTCAATTCCGAAGAAGCAAGGTATCTTGCCCTGGTTTTGGAGCAAGCCACCATCGTGGCCTCCCGCCTCGTCGAAGACGAAGACTTGCTCGATCCGCCGCGACCCGGGCTTCACTTCGTCCGTGTCCCCGTCGTCGATAACGGCGACCTGTCGTGGACGGACAGGCGGCTCGCGCCAAAGCCGAGAGCCGGTGAACCGCCGCTGAAAGGCATACAGGTTGACCTAAAATCGATCGGGGAAAGCATACTGAAGAGAAGGAAAACCTCGATGGTCCTCGAGGCGGACGTCTTCAGCATCCCAGCGCCGGTGGAGGGCGCAAAGGGCGAGAGGCCGTACTATCCGCGAATGGTCCTCTGGGTCAATTTGGACGGCCTTGTGCTGCACTTCGATCTGTTTGAACCAGACGCGAGGTTCCTGCTCCAGGAAAGCCTCGTGCGGCTGATAGCGGCTTCCAAGGGGATTCCGGGAGAAATACGCCTTCGTGGTGCGACAAAGATCAGTGAACTCGCCCCCCTGGCAGATCAACTGGGGATCAGCCTTGTGAATGTGCGTGCTTTGCGAGCCCTCCCGCACGCGAAGAAGAGTCTCCTGACAGGAATGGGGGCACTGTGAGCGCGCCGGCCTCCGGCGCCTCCGCCGGCGCTGCCGCTGCCGCGACGAGAACCGGAGGATCTCACGCGGTGCCGCGCATTCCCCGGGGGAGATCGAGCGCGTCAACAGGCTCGATCTGCGCGCCGTGGCCGCGGCGCCCGTGGGAACCGTCGAGCGCTGAGCGCTGACGCCACCGTCCGTTGACGTTGACGCCGACCCCACGCGTCTCTCCCCTTTCTTGGCACACGCCGCGACGGCCTGGCTCCGCGAGGCCGTCGCGGCGTGCCATCACGGCCATCGATGGTTGCCGCCGGTCATCGGGCCAGGGTCTCTTCTGCCAGTGCCTTCACAAAGCCCATGAACCTGCTGAGCGCCTCCTGAAAGTCGTCATTGACTTCGGCAAGCCGCGATAGAAGAGGCACAAGCAGGTAAACGGCATCCACTCCAAACCGCTCCCCAAGCATCCTCCCTGCGGCAGCGGCCTCTCTCCGAGCCTCATGGGCGAGCAAGGCCCTCCGCCGCCTGATCCTGTCCAGGCGCCTCTTCCATGCACGTATGAATGGTTCGAATTCTCCGGTCGCGGCCATGAGCCCGTCCCTCACCACTCAGTGCTTCCCTGGCCCTTCCATTATAGCACGCGGGGCCCCGTCGCAGCACTATCTCGCCGCACCTGACCAGGTGCCTGTCTACCAGTTGCTATGAATGAACAGGCAGCAGCCTCTCGTACTACGAAGCGGGACGGGTGACGCGCATCACGGGTTCTTCCTCAACCGTTCCGCACGTCATCGTTGAGGGCTATCCGGTGATGTACATCACTGGTGCGTGCCTTATCGATTCCCTGTGTCACGCGTCCAAGAGCAAGGATGATGCACATCACGCGTCAAGCTCTTCCCGTTCCGTACATCACGGGTCCCTCGGGGAGCTGCACGCCTGGGTGTCCCCGAGACCGGAAGTCGCGCTGCCGAACAAGCCCGCCAGGCCCATGAGGCTGGATGTCATTTCGTATCTGACAGAGTAGTCGTCCATGCCAGCCTGGGGCTGGCGCCATCGAGAGGGTGAAAATGGCAACCGTCGGTTATTTTCAAGGTAGCACTAGGCCTGCGCCTGCGACCACCGGGCTCCTTCGTCCATCATTATGAGGTAATTCCGAACGGGGACGTAGTTTGCCACGGAGTTGCCGGAGCCCAGCGCATACCGGCGTGGCATGCAGCGATCGAGGATGTGCCTGATATATGCGCGTAGCTCGCCCTCACCGAGCCGGCAGAGCTTGTCCACGTCGATCCCGCCGAGCACGGCCACGCGATCCCCGTACGTCTCCTTGAACTCGGTCACAGGGATTATCTCGTCCTGGAAGGAGTGGATGGCGTCGATCTTCACGTCGTCTATCAGGGCGTCCATGATCTCCCGGAGGTTTCCGCACGAATGCAACCAGTACATCAAGCCATGCGCATGCGCCAGCTCCGCGTAGCGCTTGTGCCACGGAAGCACATGCTTCGCCAGGTGGCGCGGTGATAGAAACGTGGACGTCTTAAACCCCAGGTCGTCGCCCTGGAAGAAGCCGCCCACGTTGTCCAGGGTGACGATGTTCCGATAGAAGCCGTAGATGGTCTCGCCGACCCTGTTGAACACGGCCTCCACAAGCTCCGGGTTCTCAAACAGCATGATGCTCATGCCCTCGAATCCGAGCAGGTGCTCTGACACGACCTCGAACACCCCGCTCGAGGGGCAAACCATCATCTTCATGCCAGGCGGGAGGTGCCTCGCGACGAACTCGTACCTCGAATAGTCGACGTCCTCCGGCCTCGGCCACGGGTATCGCTCGTAGTCCCCCCAGGATGCGATGAGGCCCCCACGCTCGTCCACCCACGACCTCTTGCCCCGCGAAAGGTCGGCGGTGTCCTCCGCCACCTTCTCGGCGCGCGCGAACTCGATGGCACCGGAGATCCATATGTAATCGTAGCCCATCCTGTGCCAGAACTTGATGAGCTGCCGGTAGTAGGTCTCCGGATCCTGGTCGAGGCTCGCCGCCGCCGGCTCCCCAAGGACGTCCTCGAGCACGCGTCTTACTATCTCCGGATCGGCGTAAAGCTCGGCAAAGTGGACTCTCCTGGCAGTTTCGTGTCCCAGGATCACCTGCCGCAACTCGTCGAAGTTCGGCTCGGGCTTTGCAAGAGGGACCCTGAGGCCGTTCGTCGTCATGGCCGACCCCCTCCTCGCTAATGCTTCGCTACTAATGCCTCGCTACTAGTGCTCTCGGCTGCGCCGGGACACGATCTCGGCCGCCCGATCAAACTCCGGTTTGAGCCGCGGATAGAGATCCCGATACAGGCCGTAATACTCCTCGTAGAGGGCTACGCCGGACAGCTCTGGCTCAGTTACGCCGGCGGGCTTGATGGTTCTCTCGCATGCCTCCGGCACGCTTCTGTAGACCCCTGCCCCCACTCCCGCCAGGAGCGCCGCGCCGTATGCCGGTCCCTCGGTTACCTTGAGCGTCACGAGAGGAGCCCCGAACACGTCGGCGATGATCTGCCTCCACAGTGCGCTTCTCGCTCCGCCGCCGGAGACCCGCACCTCCCCCATGGAGACACCAAGGGCCTTCACCAGCTCGAGGCAATCGCGGAGGCTGAAGGCCACGCCCTCCATGACCGCCCGGGCCATGTGGGCCTTTGTGTGGCGCAGAGAAAGCCCGAAGAACACGCCGCGGGCGTTGGGGTCCGGATATGGCGTCCTCTCGCCGGTCACGTACGGCAAGAACACCAGGCCCTCGCACCCGGGTTCGGCCTGCGCGGCCTCGGCAGTGATGAGCTCGTACGGGTCCGTTCCGGCGCATCTCGCCACCGCCACCTCGGCCTCGCACAGCGTATCGCGGAACCACCGCATCGAGCCGCCGGCCCCGAGCGTGACCCCCATCGCGTGCCACTTGCCTGGCACGGCGTGGCAGAACGTGTGAAGCCGCCCCTCGGCGTCAAGCGCAGGTTCGTCCATATACGCAAATACGACGCCGCTCGTGCCCACTGTCACGGATATCGCTCCCGGCTTCACGATCCCATTGCCCACGGCCCCCGCTGCCTGGTCGCCGCCGCCTCCGACCACGGGCGTCCCCTCCACAAGGCCGGTCTCGCGCGCCGCCATCCCCGTGACCCGCCCGGTCACCTCCGGGGATTCGTAACATCGGGGGAGCCAGTCCTCGCTAACCCCGAGCGCGCCGAGGACGTCATGCGACCACCTGCGGTCCTCGACATCGAAGAGGAGGGTGCCTGAGGCGTCTGAAACCTCCGTCGCGTACTCACCCGTGAGCATGAACCTTATGTAGTCCTTGGGGAGCAGGACCTTGCGGATCTTCTTGTATACGTCCGGCTCGTGATCCCTGACCCAGACGATCTTCGGCGCCGTGAAGCCGGTCAAGGCGGGGTTGCACGTAAGCTCGCGAAGGCGCTTTGCGCCGCCGATGGCCCCGGTGATCCAGCGGCATTCGTCCCAAGTCCGCTGGTCGCACCAGAGGATGGCCGGCCGAAGGACCTGGTCCTTCTCGTCGAGCAACACGAGCCCGTGCATCTGGCCAGTGAGCCCCACGCACCCGATATCGGTCGGCTCCACACACCCGCGCTCGCACGCCCGCCGTATGGCGTCGACGGTGGCGGCCCACCAGTCCGCCGGGTCCTGTTCCGCCCAGTTCGGGTGCGGGGTGTGCAGGGGATAGGTCTCAGTCGCGGACGCAACGATGGTCCCGTCCTCGTCCATAATGATGACCTTGGTGCCTGAAGTCCCTATGTCGATACCCAGGAGTGAAGGCAAGGCGGACACCTCCTGCTCGTCTGCGGCGAAGCTTCGTCGGGCTGGCCTCCATATTCCGGATGGGCCAGCCCGGCGCGGGGCGGGACGGGCGGACATCCTGCGCCCCATCCGTCGGCCTTCCTGGCGGCCTTGAGCGCCCGGGGCCTGGCGGCCCAGGCCCCGGGTATCGGAGTTCGCACGTCACGCCGCTCGGCTAGGTAGATCGCCACAAACTCGCGCTGCTTTTGAGCCCGCAAGCCCTGTCCAGGGTTGCCGGTTCGTCCTCCGGGGACGTCGCGTGCGGTGAGATGTGTTCGAATTTGGCGTTCAAGGCTAGCCAAATTCCAGGCACCCCGCCCTGGCAAGCACCGGCGACCCCAACACCGTCAGGCGAAGTGGCGCAAGCTCATGGCGCCATACCGCCATACTTAGAACACCGACTCCGGCGTGTAGTAGTCCTTCGCGTTCTCTCTCGTGACGAGTTCAGCGCTGAGGATGACCTTCGACGGAAGCTTGTTCTGGTAGAACCCGTTCAGCTTCTGGTCACGAAGCGCCATCACCGCCATGCTTACGCCGGTGGCTATCATGGACGGCGGATAGGTGACGTCGGCGCGCACCAGCGGGTCGCCGTCGATTATCATCTTGATGATGTCCTTGGAACCCGCGCCCCCCAGGAAGAGCTTGATGTCCTTGCGGCCCGACTCCTTGTACGCCTGAAGAACGCCCTTCAGCACGTCGTCGTCCTGCGCCCAGACGCCATCGATCTCTTTATACTTCTGGAGGTAGTTCTCCATTATCTCGAGGCCCTTCTGCGTCGACCAGTAGGCCGGCTGGGAATCGAGGATCTCGATACCGGGGTACTCCTTCATGACGGCCTTGAACGCCTCGACGCGCTCGGTGTTGATGACGCAGGGGATTCCCTCGAGGACCACGATCTTGCCTTTCCCTTTTAGCTCCTTGGCCATCCATTCGCCCGCGACCCTTCCCAGGCCGGGGTTGTCGCCGGCGACGTAGATGTTCTCAACGGGCTTCGTGAGACCCCTGTCGACTGAGACGATGAATATCCCTTTCTTGCTCGCCTTTTCCACAACAGGCGTGAGCGGCGCCGAGTCATGGGCGAGGATGACGAGCGCGTCTATGCCCTTGACCATCAGGTCCTCGACCTGGCCCACCTGCTGCTGGGCAGAGTCAGCCGTGACGAGGAAGAACGTGACGTCCTTGTCCTTCGCCTGCCAGTCGCTTATGGCCTTCTTGGCCCACCAGACGATGCCGCCCGTCCAACCGTGGTCCGCCGTGGGAATCGAGACGCCTACCCGGATCTTCTTGGGCGCCGCAATCGCGGAACCAAGCAGAACCGTTGCCGCCAGGCACAGCGTCAGCAGCAGGACCAGCCCAACTCTGAACCTCTTCATCATCGTGTCTCCTCCTCGTTGTTGTAGTGAGTCTCCGCTGTGTAACAGTGTGTACCAGATGCCAGACTTCCTCTACGCATACGTATGATCACACCAACGAACGCCCCGCGCAGCAATGCCTGGTGGCTCTCACCCCCAACCAGAATGCCAGCCTTCGCAGCCTTCGCATTCCTCGCATCCTTCGCGCCCCGCAACGCACCCCCAATTCGTCCGCAACGCATCCCTCCAACCCCGGGCCCACTCGACTTGCCCGGAAGCCTGCCGGTCAGCCGCACCGGCCGCACCGGTCCCGTTCTGAGCCCGAACCTGAGCCCGAGCCCGCCCACGGCTGCCCCCCTCCCCGGGCCCACGCCGAGTCCCGGCATCCGCCTATCGCCGCTTGCGCTGGATGAGCACCGCGCCGATAATCACAAGCCCCTTGACGGTCCCCTGCAGGTACGGAGACACGCCAAGCATGTTCAGCATGTTGTTGATTATCCCGAGAATGATCGCTCCAAACACGGTCCCCGGGATCGTGCCGCTCCCGCCTGTCAGCGGCGTGCCGCCGATGATCACCGCTGCGATGGCGTCAAGCTCGAAGTTCAGTCCGGCGTTCGTGGAGCTTATCGAGTTGAGCCTCGACGACAGCAAGACGGCCGATACCGCGACTGTCAGGCCCACGACGAGATATGAGGTAAACCTGATGACCTCGGTCTTTATCGCGGCGTACCTGGCAACCCTCTCGTTCGACCCAACGGCGCATACGTACCGCCCGTACCGGGTGCGCGTCAGGACGATGTGGAAGACGACCGCAAGCCCCAGCATGATCCACACCGGGACGGGGATGCCGAGGAGGTCGCCCATCCCGAGACCGGGATAAATCGAACTCACCGAGCGGAATTCCCCGGCATTGCTGACGTACAGGGTCAGGGATCGAAAGATGGCCATGGTGCCCAGCGTGGCAACGAACGGCGCGACCTTGCCCACGGTGATGATCAACCCGTTTGCCGCCCCGCCCACAAGCCCAAGGAGCATCCCCACGACGATGGCGATGATGATCGCCCCGATCTCCCCGCCGAACTTGTTGAGGGTCAGGATGACGATGCCGCCGACGAGCGCGGTCATCGATCCCACTGAGAGGTCGATGCCGCCCGAGATGATCACGAACGTCATCCCCAGCGCGATGATCCCCGTGTACGAGACCTGCCGCAGTATGTTGAGGATGTTCTGCAACTGCAAAAAGTATGGGCTCGCAATCGACGATACGATAAAGAGCAGGATCAACGCGTAAAGCGAGCCGAACCTCTCGTAGTCCAGCCTCTTCGGAATCACCCTCTTCGGAATTGCCCTGATGTTCATGTCAGGAAGCCCGTCCCTTCAAGCCTGTAGCATAGTACATGATCTCTTCCTCGCAGATCCGGTCGCCTTCGAGGATCCCCGCGATGCGCCCGTCGCGCATCACTGCCACCCGGCTGCAAATGCCGATGATCTCCTCGAGTTCCGAGGAGATAAGGATACAGGAGATGCCCGACATCACCAGTTGCCGGATGAAGTCGTATATCTCCTTCTTCGCGTTCACGTCTATCCCGCGTGTGGGCTCATCCAGGATGAATATCTCCGGCCCTGGATCGAGGCTTTTCGCAAGCGACACTTTCTGCTGGTTTCCGCCGCTCAGGAACTCCAGCCTCGTCTCGATGGATGGCGCCTTGATGTTGAACGCATCCACGTAGAACCTAGCCTTCTCCCGCTCCTTCCTGGCGTTGATGAGGAGCCTGCAATACTTGCCGAGCGAGACCAGGGTCGTGTTGGCGACCAGGTTAAAGCTGGTGAGGATACCGATCCCCTGCCGGTCCTCCGACAGGTAGGCGATGCCGTGCCTTATCGCGTCGCCGGGCGAGTTCACCACGCACTCCTTGCCGTGGGCGAGGATCTTCCCCGAGGTCTTCCTTCGCACCCCGATTAGCGCCTCGGCAAGTTCGGTGCGTCCAGCCCCGATGAGCCCGGCGAACCCCAGTATCTCGCCCTTCTTGAGGTCGAAGCTTACATCGTGGAGCACGCCCCTTACCGAAAGGCCCTCCACCCTCAGCACGGTCGTCCCCTGGGCCTCGACCTTCTCCGGGAAGATCGTGTCAAGCTCCCGCCCGACCATTCGCTTCGCTATCTCGTGCTCGCTCAGGTCCCTAGCGGAGTCGACGCTCACGGTCTCGCCGTCCCTGAGAACCATCACCCGGTCGCAGACGCGCTTCACTTCCTTCAGCCTGTGGGAGATGAAGATGACCGTGACGCCCCTCTCCTTGAGATGGCGCATGAGGTTCAACAGGACGTCGGTCTCGTACTGGGTCAGTGACGCTGTGGGCTCGTCCATTATCAGGACCTTCGGGTCATGGGTGATCGCCTTCGCGATCTCTACCATGCGCTTCTGGGCGACGCTGAGCCTGTCGATCCTCTCGTCGGGCGCGATGTCGGTGTGCAGGTCACGGAGCAACTCACGCGCCTTCGACATCATCTTCTTCTTGTCGAGAAGCCAGGCACCCACCCGGTACTCGTTCCCGAGGAAGATGTTCTCGTAGACGTTGAGGTCGCCCACCAGGTTGACCTCTTGAGGGATCGTGGCGATCCCGATTCTCTTCGCCACCCCTGCATCCCGTATATGGACCGGCCTTCCCTCGAAGAGGATCTGCCCCTCGGAGGGGGTGTAGGTGCCACCGAGTATCTTGATGAAGGTGGACTTGCCGGCACCATTCTCGCCCACAATGCCGAATATCTCCCCCCGGCGGATCTCGACGTTGATGTCCTTCAGGACATACACCCCCGAGAACTCCTTGGAGATACCGGCGGTCTTGATGATCACGCCATCCATGCCATCCATGCGACTCTGCATGAGATCCTGTGATCCTCCTGGCCCGGGGGCCATCACTTCTTCATCGCCTGGTCGAAGGCGAGCGCCGACGGCTTGAAGTCGACCTTGCGGACGAACTCGAGGGCCTGTCTGGCGCCGAATTCCCGGTCCATGCCGCTATCCTCCCACTCGACTGAAAGCGGCCCATCGTAATTCATGTCGTTGAGCGCCCGGATTATCTCCTCGAAGTTGACGTCGCCGTGGCCGAGGGAGCGGAAGTTCCAGCCCCTACGGCTGTCGCCGAACGGCAGGTGCGAGCCGAGTATGCCCGAGCGACCGTCGAGCTTGACGGCGGCGTCCTTCATGTGCACGTGGTACACGCGATCGGCGAACTCCCGCAGGAAGAGGTGCGGGGTCACACCCTGCCACAGGAGGTGGCTCGGGTCGAAGTTCAGGCCCATGGTCGGACGGTGCTCGAACGCCTCGAAGAGGCGCTGGGTGGTATAGAAGTCATACGCTATCTCAGTCGGATGGACCTCGAGCGCGAACCTGACGCCGCAGCGATCGAACTCATCAAGGATGGGAGTCCAGAGCCTCACGATCTCCCTGAACGCGTCGTCGATCATCTCCTCGGAGGTCTGCGGGAACGAGTAGAAGAACTTCCAGATGGGGGAGCCCGTGAACCCGGTGACCACGCGGCACCCCATGTTCTTCGCGGCTCTCGCGGTGTACTTCATCTCCTGGATCGCCCACTCACGAATCGCCTCGGGCTTACCCTTCACTGCCGGCGGGGCGAAGTTGTCCAGGCGCGCGTCGTAGAGGTCGCCCACGCACTGCCCGGCGAGGTGCGCCCCGAGCGCCCAGCACTTCAGGTTGTGTTTCGCGAGGATCGCCTTCCGCTCCGCCACGTAGTCTGGGTCCTCGGCGGCCCGCTTCACGTCCATGTGATCGCCCCAGCAGGCGATCTCCAGGCCGTCGTATCCCCACTCCCCTGCTTTCCGGCACATCTCCTCAAAGGTCAGGTCGGCCCACTGCCCGGTGAAGATGGTCACTGGCCTCGCCATCTCAGACTACCTCCCTTGGACTAGAATCCCAGACTCGAAACCGACTCGCAGGGCCACGCGCGAACAGGCCCTGGCAGCAAGACCCTGCATGGGACCTCACATGCACGGGGCTTCGCGTCAACCCACATTGACCCATGTAGCACCCTTCTTCGAACTCTCCACGCACTTGTTGATGAACCTCACCCCGGCGATGCCCGCCTCTGCGCTCGGGAAATCCATGTCTTCAGGGGCTGGCGTTTCGCCCGCCCGCTTCTTCATCAGGGCGCCGATGAAGGTCGAGTAGATGTTCGCGAACGCCTCGTAATAGCCCTCAGGGTGCCCGGACGGGATGCGCGAGAGCCGCGCCGCAGCAGGGTAGAGATAACCCTCGCCCCTCGACAGCACCTGGACGGGCTGGCCGAGGTAGGCGACCTTCAGGTAGTTGGGGCTCTCCTGCGCCCACTCGATGGAGCCTTTGGTGCCGAATATCCTCACACGCAGGTCGTTGTCGTGGCCTATCGCCACCTGCGAGCAGTGGTACACCCCGGTCGCGCCGCCCTCGTATCTCACGAGGATCTCTGCGTTGTCATCGAGGCTGCGATTCTCGCCGAAGACGTCGAGGCTCGCGCAGAGGGACTCTATCTTGAGCCCCGTTATGTAGGAGACCAGGTTCTCGATGTGGCTCCCGATGTCGCCCACGCAGTTGGAGATGCCGGTCTGCGCCGGGTCCGTCCGCCACGAAGCCTGCTTTTGCCCTGTCGCCTCGAGCGGGGTCGCAAGCCACCCCTGAAGGTACTCGGCGGAGATCACCCTGATGTCACCGATGTCGCCGCGGCGGATCATCTCACGGGCGTGTTTCACCATGGGGTACCCAGTGTACGTGTAGGTGACCGCGACGAGAAGGCCGTTCTCCTTTGCTATGCGGGCGAGGTCCTCGGCCTGTTCCACCGTGAAGGTGAAAGGCTTGTCGCACACCACGTTGATGCTGTTTTCGAGGAACGCCTTCGCCACCGCGTAGTGAGCGTAGTTCGGCGTCACGATGGACACGAAATCGATCCCGTCATCCCTGGCGGCCTCCTGGCGCGCCATCTCCTCGAAATCGCGATACAGGCGCGACTCGTCGAGCCCAAGACTCTTGCCCGTCGCAAGGGTGTTCTCATGCTTTCTGGAGAACACGCCCGCCAGAAGCTTGGCTTTCCCATCGAACATCGCAGCTTTCCTGTGGACGTCCCCGATGAATGCACCGGGGCCGCCCCCGACCATCCCGAAGCGAAGCTTCCTCGCGGCAGATCCGCCGTCCTTGCCCTCAATCATGGTGTCACTCCCCTTCCGGATATGTTTGGTGGCAAGCTGCCACACTGGTGTGTATCGGTTGGCGTACTGGCCCTGCAACACCTTCGCGCACCGTACCGCTGGTAGCGGCCCCGCAAGTTGCCGGCAGCCGCCCCTCGCCAATGCCAGATCCCGCCCCATCAAAAGCGGCACGCGGCCCCGGTCATCCCACGTGACGCCCATTCTGCGCGGCGCCGGCTGGCACCGATGCAAGGGTGAAAGCGCCGGGGCGCAAGGTAGCCACGCCGCCACAGCGCGAGAGCCCAGAGCCATGTCATCATTTGACGAGAGACACATCCATCCCCATGGCCCTGAAGATCTCGGTGTACGCCTTCACCGCGTCCCTGTCCCGCTCGGCGGCGGACATGGCCTCCTCGTCGATCCTGGACGCGATCTGATCGATGAACTCCCATTGGATGATGCTCTGCTTCACGGCCTCGACCTGGTTTTCTGTGTACGGGAAGAGGTCGTAGCCGATGCGCTCGCCCCGGCTCCCGTAGCCGGCCTTCTGAAGTTCGCGGGCGAGCGCGATGGTCTCGGTGAAGAAGCTTGCACCGACCATGTTGTCATCGTCGAACGTCCCCCAGCCGCTATTCGCGTGCTGGTGGCCGAGGAGGCCTTCCTTCGCGAGGAGGGCCGCGTACTCGGCGAGGTGCTCGCCGTTCATGAGCAGGTGCTGCCAGTCCATGTTGAGCTGCAGATTGCTCGTATCGACGCCTTTCTCCCTGAGCTTCCATACCACGTAGAGGCTCATGCCCATGTTCCGCATGAGGATCTTCATGGCGGGCTCGCTGTTCTTATGCTCCAGGAACACCGTCACGCCTTTGGCAGCGGCGTGGCTCACGGCCTCAGCAATGCCGTCTATGAAGTAGGACCACACCTCTTTGTAGTCGGCCTGGAACGGGTAGTTGTATCCCTCGCCGCCGGGCCAGATGATAAACCTCGCTCCTATGTGGGCAGCCAGGTCGATCCCGCGTTTCGTGATGGAGACCGCCTCCTGGCGACGCTCCTTCCTGGGATTGATGAACGACCCCTGCGCGAACTCGGGGAACGAGAAGAGACCCAGGGCCAGGCAGTAAATATCCTTCGGGCCCAGGGCTTTCCTGACAGCGTCGAGGTTGTC
>DKEX01000023.1 GCA_002452295.1 Firmicutes bacterium UBA6811
GGTTCGAATCCGGGTGTCGCCTCCATTTTTTATGCCCGCCTGTAACCGGCCTTCCAAACACCACCTGGGCGCTCGCAGCGCCCGCCTCTGCTCACGTGAGCCACAGGAACACACTCATGAACCCTCTCATAGTATAAGGTGGACTGCCACTACGAAAGGGGGGTCAGGGCAGTGGGAGAGCAGCCCCCGACGACGCAGCAGGCGGGCGCACGTCTCGTTATGCACTGCGTCTTTCGGATCGGCATGAACCAGTACTTCCTCGTTCTCCAGAACGAGCGGGAGGAACGGATCACCATAGTGAGGCTATCTGCTGATGAGTTCGCCTTCTTGAGGCGGATCGGCATTCCGGAATGTAGAGTGGTGGAGGGCATGACAGGCATGCCAGGGATGCCTGGCATGGGCCCGCCGTAGCGCCACGGCGCCACGGCGCCACGGTGCCGAAGGGGCGGGGCCTTGTGGTGCCACGGTTCTCAGCTACGTGCAACATGCAGACTTCCTGTGCTACCATGCGTGGGGCGACGCCCAGAGATCATGCGGCCTTCGGCGTCGCCCCCGGCGCTACTACCTTCGCGCCCGTCTTCGCATCTGGCTTTGCGCGTGTCCGTGTGCCGTTTTGCGCTGTTCTCGGGCGTTTCTCCTCCCCCCGTGCGTCCGCATCACGCGTTTCGAGCGCCTTCCGCGCGGTGCCCTGGCCACGATTCGGCGTTATACGGTTGTCCGGCATCTACGTTTCGGGACAGTGCGTTTCGGCGTCTTGCGCGGTTTCTCGGTTCGCGCGGTGCTTGACAAACGCGGGGAAATCCCATAGACTAGGTTTGCGTAAGATAGCAAGCGATTAACCCATACTCGTGTTGTAGTGCGGCGTTAGCTCAGTTGGCTAGAGCGCAGCGTTGACATCGCTGAGGTCGCTGGTTCAATTCCAGCACGTCGCACCATTTTTGTGTCCTTTTTCTAAGCCCCGGCGGCGCGGCCCTCACTGAACCGCGCGACCGGGGCTTTTGGTGTAGTACCACGCTCAATCAGCTTGCGCGGCCCCTGTTTTGGGGGAGAACGCTTGGGTGGTCTCCAGGTCACGGAAGCGGGAGTACTCCAAAGAATGACCTGCTACCCTCCCCAGGAGGTGCGGTACTCCGCACCCTGACGCGCTTGCGGCGCGATTCGCCGGTTGCAGCGCAATTGTGAGATGCGAGGCAGGAATTGCCGCGTGGCACATCGAATAGAACTATCGAAGCCGCAGGCAGGACATCACGGTGTGGGACCGTGCAGCAAGTCAGGGTTCTGCCTGTAATCATGCAAGAGAGGAGGTGAATTGTGTGAAGAGACAGAGGCTTGTGCTCTACATATTCATAGGGTTCCTGCTGGGAATCGTCGCCGGCCTCGTCCTCGGGCCGAAGGCTGAATGGCTCAAGCCGTTCGGCACGTTCTTCATCAGGCTGCTCTCCATGCTCGTGGTGCCTCTCATCTTCAGCACCCTTGCCGTCGGAGTTGCAGGCGTGGGCGGCATCAAGCTGGGCAGGATGATGCTGAAGACGTTCATTTACTACTACGCAACAGCGATCTGCTCTGTCATAATCGGGCTACTGCTCGCGAACGCATTCGGACTCGGGGTCGGCCTCAGCCTGGGGGAGCTTGCGAAGGTCGAGCCGAAACTGCCGCCGCCGTTCTCGCAGATCGTCCTCGAGCTCGTCCCGACCAACGTGGTTGACGCTGCCGCGCGCGGAAGCGCCCTACAGATCATCTTCTTCGCCATCGTCTTCGGGGTCGCCATGGGCATGGCCGGCCAGGCAGCCGATCCGATCAAGAAGGCCATCGAGGGGCTCGCGGAGGCCATGTACCGGGTCGTAGACATCGTGCTTTATTATGCACCAGTCGGCGTGTTCGCTCTCATCGCCTGGACGGTCGGCAACTTCGGGGCGAAGGTGCTGGCACCCTTCGCGCTCCTGATCTTCGTGGTCTATCTCGGCTGCATCTTGCAGGTGGGCATCGTGTACTCGGCCTTCCTGAGATTCCTTGGCGGAATCAGGCCGCTGCGCTACCTCTACCGGATCCGCGAGGCGGCGCTCGTGGCGTTCACCACGTGCTCGAGTTCGGGCACGCTGCCCGTGACCATGAGGGTCGTGCAGGAGGCAGGTATTTCCAAAGCCACGGTAGGGTTCGTGCTCCCGATGGGCGCTACGGTCAACATGGACGGCACCGGGCTCTACCAGGCGGTATGCGCGGTGTTCCTCGCGAACGCGTTCGGTATCCACCTGGGATTCCCGCAGTACGTGCTGCTTGGTGTCACCGCGGTCCTGGCCTCCATCGGAACCGCGGGCGTGCCGGGGTCCGGGCTCATCATGCTCACCATGGTGCTCGGCGCCATCGGCGTGCCGCTTGAGGGCCTCGCGCTCATCGCGGGCATCGACAGGATCCTCGACATGGCGCGTACCTGCGTGAACGTGGTGGACGACACCGTGGCGGCGGCCCTCGTGGCTGCTACCGAGAAGGAAGACATAGATCCTGGCCTCCTTGTAAGGCGCGCCCCCGCTATGCCTGCGGCACGAGCATAGAGTTGCGGGCGTGTGTACGGGAGTATGTACGAGCGTATGTACGGGCGTGTATGCGGGCAGCGGGCGCGCTGGAACAGGCGTGACACCAAAGGGGCGCAACACCAGAGTGGAGGGGGCCGCCCGGCGCTCGATGGGCGGCCCCCTCCCGCTCGACTGCCACTCCGCCGCGCTCACGGGTGAGGTGGCCAACTCTGAGGCAGGTCGCACGCGACTGTGGCCAGTTTTCGTCCGGTCGCCACCGGTCGAACCGTCATCCCAACACGTGCTTCCGGCAAGGAAGGCTATGCACACTCCCGAAACAGAGTGCGCGCCTGGAGGAATGACCCGGGCTGCACGTCCGCCTGTCGCCATTTCGGGCCTTCGGGTTCAGCTCTATCCCCATCCCATGTACTCAGGAAATCTCCCCGTCTGCTCGATGAACCGGTATGTGTCCTCCAGGGCCTTTCTGGGCTTGACGCCCGCTCGAACGCCAGCCTCATATTCCTTCACCCACAGGTCCCTGAGGCCGTAACGGAAGAGCGTCGCCAGGAGCACGTACAGACGCGTCTCCTTGCTGGACTCGAGGTAATGCGCCTTGAAGTAATCGACCGCCGTCTCAGGCTCCGAGAGAGCGACTTTCAGCATGAAGGCCAGTTCCACCAGCCTGTTGTTTCGTTTCTCTATCCTGTATCGCAAGGCTGTGTCCTCCCACCGTTTTCGCTCCCTGGAACGCACAGGGTTGTCGCGGCGGAAGCGCTCACATTGCTCGAGCGCCTCCTCCTTGAGCGACGGAGTGTCGAGGAACTCCAGGAGGACATGCGCGAGGCTTCCGGCAGTCGTGGAGTAATCGTGGTTCTCATCGGCGAGCAACTGGACGGCAGCGCCAACCCATTCCCGGGACGAACTGGCCTTTCTCTTGGCGGCAACCACGCTACGATAGAAGTCCTCCTGGCTGATTCCCATGGTGCGGAAAGGGGCATCGCTGGTAAACAAGTACCGGCCGCATCCATCGCATAGCAGGGAGTAGATCTTCGTCAGGAGATCGCTCACCTGCGGCAGGTATTCCTCGTCCTGGGTCAATGCAAGCAGATCCCTGTATAGCCTCTTCGCGACAAATCGCCACTTCGGCCGCTGCCTCTTCGGGACCACGCGGTTCGGCGCGAAGTAGAAGCCACGCGTGGCATTATCGATGAACTCGTCCGCTTCCCATTTGACTGTCTCAAAATCGGGAGGCTCAGCGGGCTCCCTGGCCCTTCTTCTGCCAGCCCTGGCCTCCCTCTCAGGGTTTCTGACCAACTCGTCGATCTCCCGCTCTTCGATGACTTTCCTCGGGATTCGTTTGTACATCTCACTCACGAGCAGGCGCAACTGTTCGTCAGAATACCCTTGTAGCAGGGCGCGCACCTCTGCAATTCGCATGAGCCGTCGCACATCCTCCGTTCTTCATGAGATGCAAGCCGCGTATCCTCCGTCGCGATGCGATGTCGCTTCCGAGTGAACGCGGCGAAGGGACCGCCCCGATGAGGTCGAGGCGCTGCGAATCCATTGTAGCACAAGCCCTCGAAAAAGGAAGATATCGGGTACCTCCGGCCTGGGAATGCGATCAGGATTCGGAGGGATCGCGGGTGCACCGCGGTAACAATGCCTGCGAACCCGGAGAGCTGCGGCAGCGGCCGGCGCCGGGCCTGGAGCCGGGGCGGAGCCAGGGCCCGGGCGGGGGGCGCGGTCGCAGCCGGGGGACGATAGCGTCAGGAGGAGGTGGCGAGGTTGGTGCCCGGGCTTCGCGAGATCTGCCTTGTCGCGTTCTGGCTCGTGGCTGCGTGGTGGGCCTTGTGGACGGTCCTCGCCCTCGTGGCGAGGGTGCGGCTGCTCTTCGTGTTCATGGTCGTGGTGGGCGTCCTGTGGGGGGCGTTCACATTTGGCGTGGCGGGAACGGTGCTGTCCATACTGCTGCTCTTCATTCCAGTCGTCATTCTCCCCAGGATGCCGAGGATAATCCCTGAGTACCAGCGCGCTGTGCTGTTCCGGTTCGGACGGCTGGCCGGGGTCCTTCGGCCGGGCCTCAACGTGATATTCCCCTTCGGCATCGACAAGGTCTGGATGGTGGACCTGCGCACGTTCACCATCGACGTTCCGAGGCAGGAGATAATCACGCGCGACAACGTGCCCGTCATGGTAGACGCCGTCGTGTACTTCAACGTGTTCGACCCGGCCCTCGCCGTGACCAGGGTGGCAAACTACGTGCAGAGCACCACGCTCCTCGGCCAGACCATCCTCCGGTCTGTCCTGGGCCAGCACGAGCTCGACGACATGCTGGCGAAGCGCTCAGAGCTCAACGAGGTGCTGAGGTCCCTCCTCGACCAGGCCACGGACATCTGGGGGGTCAAGGTGTCGGCCGTCGAGATAAAGGGGGTCGAGCTCCCGGAGAGCATGAAGCGGGCCATGGCCAAGCAGGCCGAGGCCGAGCGGGAGCGCAGGGCGAAGGTCATATCGGCGGACGGGGAGTTCCAGGCATCGGAGAAGCTGCGCGAGGCGGCGTTCGTCATCGCGAGCGAGCCCACCGCGCTCCAGCTCCGGTACCTGCAGACGCTGACGGAGATCGCGGTGGAGAAGAACTCGACCATCCTCTTCCCGTTGCCCATGGAGATCCTGAAATACTTCGCGAGCCAAGCGCGGACAGCGTCCGGACCTGCGGACAATATTCGGTCCTGAAGGATCATGCATCTCGATGCTCGTGCAGCGGCGCGCCGCAGCATGGGGGCGCGTGCATCGTGAGCTGGCGCGTGCATCGTGGGCCGGGGAGGATTCCCCGGCCTTTGCATTGAAGAGACTACTGGTGTGAAGCTCGCATGCGATTGTGCGGTCGTCCGGTCGCGCTCGCGCGCTCGCGCGGTCCCGCCGTCGCGCGGGCGCAGGACCCAACGGAGGAAACGAAATCGAGGTGCCGTGGCAGCATGAGAATCGGAGTGCTGACTCTGCCGTCGGAAGAGGTGCGCGACGACGCACCGCCGGCCTCGCCGGTCAAAGGCGGAACCCGGGTCGAACGGGCCCGCAGCGTGGCGCAGCAGGAGGCCACGACCACCGCCATCGCCGCCGTCCTAAAGGGGGCCGGGCACGAGATGGTGGAGATACCCGTGGGCCCGAGCTTCATGGAACGCGTGAGAAGCGCGAGCACCGATATCGTGTTCAACACGCACTCGGGCGCCACGGGCCGGGCCTCCCAGTTCCAGGTGTGCGCCACCATGGACCTGGTGGGCGTGAAGTACACTGGGTCAGGCGCCCTGGCCCACGCCCTCGGCCTGGCAAAGCACATGACCAAGAAGGCCCTGGGGTACGACGGCGTCCCGACCCCTCCATTTCAGGCGTTTTGCGGGCCGGACGAGCCCATAAGCCCTGCGCTCCGCTTTCCGGTCATCGTGAAGCCCGCGTACGAGGGGTCGAGCGTGGGGATCGCAGACGACAGCGTGGTGGGCGAGGAGCGCGAGCTCAGGCGGGTGCTGCGCCGGGCGCTCGAGACATACGGCGCACCCGTCCTTGCGGAGGAATTCATAGAAGGCAGGGAGTTCACCGTGGGAGTCCTTGGCAACTCTCCGCCGCGGGGGCTGCCCGTGGTCGAGGTGGACTTTGCGGCTGCGGGCCGCGGCATGCGCGGCTTCTACTCGCATGAACTGAAGTCACAGGACCTTGTCAGGACCAGGTGCCCGGCGCGCATTCCCGGCGACCTCGCGGCGAGGCTTCAGGAGCTTGCGGTGGCTGCGTTCCGCTCGCTCGAATGCTGCGACTACGCGCGGGTCGACTTCCGCGTGGATGCGCACGAGAAGCCGTACGTGCTCGAAGTCAACACGCTGCCTGGCATGAAGGAGGGCTTCAGCGATTTCCCGAAGGCCGCGGCAGCGGCGGGGTATTCGTATGGCGACCTGGTGATGACCATCCTTGGGCTGGCTTGCGAGAGGTACGGGCTGGTCGAAGCATAAGATTATAGGCGCAGGTTCGTGAACATGGACATAATTGGTGCGTCTGGGCGATCCAGGATGCTGCGGTTGCTTTAGGCAGGCCGTCCCACCCATGACTGTATATGCGGTACGGGCCGGACATATAATAGTCGGGGAAGGGGCGTGATCCTGATGGAGCTTCTTGCCATTGGGGTCCAGGATCACACGGATTCCGTCCGCGACCGGTTCGCCTGCAAGGTCCGGATGCTGTGTGAGAAGGGAATTCAGGTGGATATGACCGAGAGGTCCACAGGACCTCTCACGTTTCTGTGCTTCAACTTGCGTGACACGGGCCGCGGCATCCCGCCCGGGCAGCGCGACCTTCTGCGCTACCATGTGGCAAGCGCCCTGGCCGACGTAATCCTTCTCGATGTCGCGAAGGAGCTTGTCACGAGGACCATTCGGGACCGATACCCGTATTTCGACGAGGCGGAGCGGCAGAAGATCGTGGCGTGCGCGTCCAGCGCCCTCGAGCGGCAGAACGGCGCGGATGGCCGCGCGGCCGATGTGGACAAGGAGTCGCGCACTTTCGCCCAGCGGAGAAACGACGTGCTGTTTGGGGTCCTGGACTACCTGGACACTGCGAGCTGCCTCGTGCTTGACGGATTCGTGCGGTTCAGGCTGAAGGGCTTCGTCGAGGAGCTACGCGAAGCTGCGGACGCTGCCGTGGACGACTACATGATAGAACGCGAGTACAACGAGTTCATCAGGCTTCTCAAGTATTTCGTGGACATCCAGGAACCCAGGATGGACGAGGTCCACGTCGTGGTGCGGCCGGGCGGTCTCTTCAGGCTACTCGACCGCGACGGCAACGTGGTGGACAACGACTACCTCGAGGGCGTCGCCCCCGAGCTTGTGGACGCCGAGGTCGATTACGAGGACCTCCTCATGAGCGCGCTCATCAGTGTGTCCCCCCGAAAGGTCATCCTTCACTTCGGGCCGGCGGAGGGCGTCACCGACACCATCCGGAAGGTGTTCGAAGGACGGGTGTCGGCCTGCCCCGGCTGCCGCCTGTGCGAATCCCACCGCGCGAAGGCGCATCTGCCTGCAAGCAGCCACACAGACCAGAACTGACGCTGCTGCCCGCCCACCTGCCTGCTCAGAAGGCCGCGGCCGTGGGCCGGGCATCGGGGCGCGACCACGCGCCATCGTGCTACGACGGCTCGCTGCAATACCGCGTCCGTCCCCCCTGTCGAAACGAGTCCCCTTCTGCAATCACCCTCATATCCGCATCGCCTGTCAGATTGCATGACAGCCCAGGCCGCCTGATGGCGCTGTGCTTTCAGCGAGCTTCCTGACGAATGGATCGCATCTTCCCACATCAAATCATACGCGGCTAAGAAAATCGATATCTCCAACTATAAACAAAATTCGCAATCGACACCATTCTCCGGAGGAATCGACAAGCACGAGGTGGTAATGATCAGGAACGGTGGGGTGCCTTATCAGGTGCAGGGGGCGGCGGCGCCTGGCATCGCGATACCCATGCCGGAGCGAAGAATAATCGTGTCCACCTCGCCATAGAGATGTTCAGAGGCACCGTGCGTGCGAGTCGGTGGGCGCCGTGGGCTGACCCCGACGCGGGACCGCCCGAGGACCCCAGGGATCGCGGTCAGGCCTTGCCGTCGAGCAGGCCCTGGGGCCTTCCGGGTGCTCGATGCTGCGGCCGCGTCTGGCACCGGTCCGCTTCCACCGGAAACGGTGACGACGGGGGGTGAGTGACAAGCCGAACCACACGTAGCATCCGGCGGCTATCCGCCGGGACGGGTCCGACTACACATGGGCTACGGGATTCTCGGAAGGAGGGACAGTTTTGGTTACACGTAAACATGCTAAGTGGCTGGCCCTTGCCGCGCTGGCCTGCGTACTGGTGCTGGCGATCTCCTTCGGCGCCCCTGCGAAGGAGAAGGCGAAGGGCATCCAGGTACTCCCGGATGTCCGAACCGCCTGGCAGGAGCCGAAGGAGGAGTTCGTGCCCGGCGAGTACCTGGTGAGGTTCCATGACGGCGTGACGAGGAAGGAGGCCCTGGGAGCGCTCGGGAGCACGGGGATGGAGTTCCTCAAGGAGATCTACTTCAAGCCGAGCAAGGCGTTCCCGGACGGACTCAGGATTTACCACGTGAAGGCCGGGGCAAAGGTCCTGGCTGAGGATGCGGTCAGGGCGCTCAGGGCCGACAGCAGGGTGAAGTACGCCTCGCCCAACCGCAAGCTATATGCTGACGACGTGTCCCGGCAGGCGATTCCCAGCGACACGTACTTCAGCTACATGTGGGGTCTCAACAACACCGGCCAGGAGTTCTACCCTGGCATGAGCGGCACTCCTGATGCCGACATCGATGCGCCCGAGGCGTGGGACATAAGGCATGA
>DKEX01000095.1:0-3531 GCA_002452295.1 Firmicutes bacterium UBA6811
AGCGCGAACTTGTGGCGATCTACTTAGCTCAATTCCCGCTCCACCAGATCCTCGGACTGCCTATTGAACTCGGTCACACCAGCCTTGAGGCGGACGATCCTGAGCATGGTCTGAGTCAGCCATTCCATTCAGTCGGTCTCGGTAACGGCTTGCTCCAGAAAGTCCCGTCGGACACCCTTCGCAATTCTCGATTGGGTCTCCAGGAGCTCTTCAACCCGCCTGATGCCTGCCTCCGCTGGTAGTAGGCGTTCTCATGCGCGCTACTCGCCCTGCCGCAGCCACTCCGACACCGGGTCACGGCCCTCACGGATGTCACGCATGGTGGTGGGGACGGGCACATCCGGGTAAAGGGCATCGGCCGGGTCGCGGGCCGGGTCGGGGCGGACGAAGCGCGTGGTCGAGACGGTGAAATCCCAGCCGGTGTCTGGCGTTGTGAAATTCAGTGTGTCGCCGTATTCGGTAGGTGTCCCGCCGGTGGGATCCCCCACCACCTGTGCCAAACGATTATCCGATAGAATTGCCGCGAAGTCTACGGCAGAGCTAAAGGAATGCCACGAGGTCAAGACATAGACCTGGCCTCGGAAAAGCTGGTTCGCGCCCGCCCGGGGCTGGATGGGATAGGGGAACCATCGCCCGTTGAAAAAGGTCTCGCCTATCCATGTGAGTGAGCGAAGCCAGAAGCTGCGCTGCTGGGATAGTTGCGGAGAAGAGCGTGTGCTGCGGGATGGGGCGCGTAGATCCCTATATGGCAGGTATTTCAGAAAAGCGCTCACCACCATGGAATCGCCGCCGCCGTTGCGCCGGAGGTCGATGGCGATCCTCTGGATGCCGTCGTTGCGGACCGCAGCGAAGAACTCGTCCACGGCCCGGCGGTAGTCTTTCGTGTTATTGCACTCATCCAACCAGAAGAGGCCGTATCCGGCAGAGCGATCGATAGTCCAGCCGAACCACGGGCGCTTCTCGGCCTCCGACGTCGGCACGCCGCCGAGCATCACGCCTATCACGTATGATGTTTCAGAGGAACCAGGATCGCGCCGGGGTATGGGACGCACGGTGAACTCAAGGCGCTGACCCCGACGCAGCACCTCCAGGGTCAGATCTCGGCCCTCTTGTCCGCACTCCTGGATTGCGCGGCCGAGATCATCAGTGGAAAGGACCGGCGCGCCGTCCGCCTTCAAGATCCTGTCGCCCGGTCGCAGGCCCGCTTCAGCGGCAGGCGAAAAAGTGCGACCCGTGGCTGCGTCGGCGTTAGCTACAGTTCGCGTGATTGTGAGCCCGCTCCATATCGGGACCTCGGCGGCAACGATGGTGCCCATCGAAGCCTGCGAGGCTATCCGGGATTCTTGGGGCACCTGCGGTTCCTGTGATGGAGGCGCCTGCGATTCCTGTGATGTCTGGGGAGGTTCCGCAGGCGTGCCGAAGCCCTGAGGCACTTGGGATATGTCGGAATCCTGGGATGCGCCAGATTCTCGCGGTTGCACTGAATCTGGTCGGCTGGCCGTCGGGCGGCGGACCACCATTCGCACCGTCTCTTCCCCGGTGTCCTGCCCGCATACCAGGCCCAGGCCCTGCAGAACCAGCGCATTTCCCAGGTACTGGCTGCCGACCGCCTTGACCCAATACGCGTTTCCGTGAGGAATCCAGGCGCTGAGGTGCGCCAGCAACTGCTCGGGTGTCCGGCCGCCCAGGCTGACCAGTTCGTCTCCAGACTGTATGGGAAGGGTGGGGTCGAGAACGCGGCTTACCACGATGCCATCCTCGGCCCAGCTCAGGCCCACCGGCAGTGTTCCAGCACCAGGGGGCCAGAGCGATGTGTGTGCGTCCTGCAGCGAAGCGACCAGGGCATTGGCCAGGGCGAAGAACCGCCACGCCGGCAAGGGCTGATGTAGCGCCGCCTTCGTCGCATCCGCGCGCGCTGCAAACTCATCCAGGGCAGAACGGCTGCTCATGGCCGGATGGACTTGCTGTATGACGGAGCTGATATACTGGAGGTCCTCCAGCATCTGTTGCGGCTGCAACAGTGCCCCTGCGTGCGAAGGCCCATGTCGGGAAGTGGAAGGATTTGCATCATCCGGCTCGGCCGCGACGATCACTCTGATCGCTGCCCAGAATGCGGCTGCCAGCAGCATGACAAAGGAAAACGCCAGGATCCTGACCCAGGGCCGTCGGAGATTCAACCATATTCACCCTCTCTGGCTCTCGTTGTCGCTGTCGCTGTCGCTGTCAACGTTCCCTCTCCCAGCCCAGAGCACGAGCAACGGCCTTCTGCCAGCCGCCATAAAGGCGCTCCCGCTTGCTCTCCTCCATGGCAGGCTCAAACCGAGCCCCGGCACGCCAGCGCCGGGCCACCTCGGCCCGGTCCCCCCAGAACCCTGTCGCAAGGCCGGCAAGGTAAGCCGCACCGAGCGCCGTCGTCTCCGTGACCTGCGGCCGCTCCACGGCCACGCCCAGGATGTCCGCCTGGAACTGCATCAGGAGGTTGTTGCGCGCCGCCCCGCCGTCAACGCGGAGGGCCGCGAGGCGAATGCCAGAGTCCTTGACCATGGCTTCCACCACATCCCTGGACTGGTAGGCGATGGACTCCAGGGTGGCGCGGATGAGGTGGTCCCTGTTCGTGCCCCGCGTGATGCCTACGATCGTGCCGCGGGCATACATGTCCCAGTATGGCGCCCCGAGTCCGACGAAGGCGGGCACCACGTACACCCCGTCCGAGTCGGGCACCGCGGCAGCCCGCTCCTCCGACTCGGCTGCGCTTGCGATGAGCTTGACTTCGTCCCGCAGCCATTGGACGGCGGCACCCGCGATGAACACGCTCCCCTCGAGCGCGTACTCCACCTTGCCGTCGACGCCCCAGGCTATCGTGGTGAGAAGGCCGCTTTTCGAGCGCACGGGCCGTTCGCCCGTGTTCATCAGCATGAAACAGCCCGTCCCGTATGTGTTCTTGGCCATCCCGGGCTCGAAGCAAGCCTGTCCGAAGAGGGCCGCCTGCTGGTCGCCGGCGTCCCCGGCTATTGGCACGGCGGCGCCGAACACGTCGGGCGCGGTCTCGCCATACACGCACGAGGACGGCCTCACCTCGGGGAGCATCGCCCTCGGGATGCCGAGGTGGTCCAGGATCTCGTCGTCCCAGTCGAGGGTGTTTATGTTGAACATCATGGTCCTGGACGCGTTCGAGTAGTCGGTGACGTGCACGCGCCCGCCTGTGAGGTTCCAGATGAGCCACGTGTCCACCGTGCCAAACAGGATCTCGCCCCGCTCCGCCCGCTCGCGGAGTCCCGGGACATTATCCAGGAGCCACTTGACCTTCGTTGCCGAGAAATAGGCGTCTATCACGAGGCCCGTCTTCCCCGCCACCGTCCCCGCCCACCCCTGCGCCTTGAGATCGTCGCATATGGGGGCGCTGCGGCGACACTGCCACACGATGGCGTTGTGGACCGGCTCGCCCGTGGCGCGGTCCCAGAGGATCGTGGTCTCGCGCTGGTTCGTGATGCCGATGGCGGCTATGTCGCCCCGGCCGATCCCGGCCTTTGC
>DKEX01000095.1:3560-11339 GCA_002452295.1 Firmicutes bacterium UBA6811
GGTCGCGGGTAGATCTGCGGAAACTCCTTCGCCGCGATGGCCACGGGCCGTGCGTTGCGGTCGAAAACTATCGCCCTGGAACTCGTCGTGCCCTGGTCAAGCGACATGATGTAGCGTCCTCGCACCTGTTTGCCCCTCCCAACGCAATCGCATCCCACTGCACGCTAAGTAAGGGTCCGTGTGGGCTTTTCGACAGTGGATGCCGCGTTCCTCCCTCAGCGCGGCGAAGTTGCGGGTTGAGGAAACGCCAGGGCTTGCGCCGCCGCGTTTTCCGTCATGCCCCGTCGCCTTAGTTGAGCTTCTCAGGATTCGGGGTCTTGACGACAAGGACGCTGAAATCTTCGGATTGGCCGGCCCGAAGACCATGAGGTATGTTCTTAGGGCTCAACACGATGTCGCTGCTCGCCGCCTCGATCTCCTCGTCGCCCACGATGACGACACCGGACCCCGAGCGCACGTAGAAGAACACGTCCACCGGCGTCGTATGGACGGGCAGGTCTTGCCCTGGCCCGAGGATCACGTTGGTGACGACGACGTCATCCGACGACAACACCCTTCGGATCCTGGGGCCTCGCGGTGACACAGTGACTGGAAGCTCCTCTACCCTGATCTTTCTTGCCGTACTCATCGAACAAGCCTCCCCTCGTCTTGCTTGCGTCTTAAGTGTTTGCCTCTAACAAAGGTGCGCCATCCTATTCGCCACACCATCTCCGCACCTCCGCACCGAACGGATCCTCCTCGGAGCACGTAGCCTGCGGGCCGCAGGGGCCGGGAGGCAGCGCCACATCCCAGCGCGCAGAAGCAATCGCGTAGCCTGCGGGCGCAGGGACCGGGAGCCTCCCCCGCGACAGGCCTCCTAGAAGAATGCTCCAAAACCGCCCCTTCAGGGTAAACCCGCCCACCATTACGCCCCCAGGCTGGCGATTTCCAGGTTCTAGACGCCGACGCCTGCCTGGGGCAAGCATTTCGGAGCGCCCTTCTAAGGCCCCGCAAGCTTCCAGGCATTCACGATCCGCAAAGCCTGCGCCGATCCTGCCAGCCCTACGGAGCACCAGCCCGCCACCCCTACAGGTCGACAGACCGACAGACCGACAGACCAGCTGATTACCAGGCCTCATGGCATTTCGCCTGTTACAGGGCACCGTTCGGCATGGGCTCATGCGCAACACGGATCGGCCATCCGGCCCGGTCCGTCACCCTGACCGTGCCCGTGCTGGCCGCGCACATACCTGGGCGTAAAGCAGCAGTATCCGATCTCGTCGCACTTCCGCAGGATCTCGTCCCACACCTCGGGCTCGCGAATGGCCCTGAACGCGGTCGGATAGAGGATGGTGTTCTCCTTGAAGATGTGGTCCCTCAGGTTAAAGATGATGAAGGACGCCGTCTCGCGCAAGTCCTTCACGAACTCGCTGTATGGCACAGTTCCTGCGCCCGCGCCCTTCGCCAGTTCCAGGAGGTGCTTCTTCCTCGGCCTCATCTCGTTGTGCTCGAGCCTCATCACCCTGGTCGGGCCCGTGATGCCGCGCTCCTCGAGCGCCGGAAAGAGCGCGTCCTCCTCGCGCTTGTGATGCTTCTCAGTCTCCGCGAGATGCTCCGCCAGCCCGGCAACGAGCGCGACGTCCTCGTCGCCCGGCGCGAGAGCGCCTTTCTTCTCGATCCTCGCAACCGCCGCCTCCAGCGAGTCCAGGAATCCCAGGATGAGCTCGTGCTCGGAGATGAGAGTGTGAAGCGGGTGGCCTTCGCCTGCCGCGGCCTTCAGGTCCTCCGTCTCCCCCTCGAGCACCTTCATGTGGGCCACGCACAACCGCCGAAGTTCCTCCGGCGCAACCCCCTCGTGGATGAGCTGCTGCTCAGCGAGGGAAAGCTCCACCGGATCGATGTTCGCAAGAACTCTCCTCGCCTCTTCCTCCGGGACCGTCCCGTCGTTAATCCCCCGCAGCACTTTAGCCAGTTCCTCAATCCTCGACATGGACCTTGACACCGACATCGTCACGACCCCCTTATCATGTTTAGTGTTTTCGGCTTTCGATGAGCGCGGCGAGCGTCGCGCTCTCCATCACCCTGTCTACCTGGGTCTGCGCTTCCAGCCACACCGGCCGGAGCGGGCATCGCTCCTTTCTAGAGCACGGATGGCCCTCGTCTATGCACGGCTTGACCTGAAACTTCTCGCCTGCGGCTTCGATCACGTCTTTAATGGTGATGTCCCGGGGATCCGCGACCAGCCTGACCCCGCCCCTCGCGCCCCGCACCGAGGCAACCCACCCTTTCTTAGTGAGGAGCGCCATGAGCTGCGGCATGTATTTGGGTGGAATGCCCTGTCTTTCAGCTACGTCCCGGGAAAGCACGTACCCCGGCGTCCTGTTCTCCGCAAGATCCATGAGTATCAGGAGAAGGTACTCGACCTTGCTCGTGATCACTCCCATCACCTGCCATATTACTTAGCTTGCTACTTATATTATATGCTCACAGTCCCGCCTGTCAATTCCCCTTCTCAAGATTCTCTCCAGGCGCTGTCCTGTACCTGTCCCAGCGATACTGCGCGGAGCGTCGTGAACGCAACCTCGCTGCCTCCGCGCACTGAGGGATGTTGCGCCCTAGGCCGGTACTTCGAGAAACGTCGCGTCGCCGCTTCCGCGCACTGAAGGATCTTGCGGCGGCTCATAGAATTCTCTGTATGGTTGAGTGGACTTCGGTTCCAATCCATCCCATGAAGGAGGTTGTCTGATGTGAAGTGGCGCTGCCAGGTATGCGGTTACGTTTACGACGGTGATGAAGCTCCAGAGCGGTGCCCCAAGTGTGGCGCACCGAAAGAGAAGTTCGCGCAGATCGATGCGGCGGCGGCAGATTTGATCGAGCGGTCCAGAAAGGGCAACGGCCTCCTCTGCAGGTTGATCTCCATCAGCGAGGATCTCCTTGCCCTGGCAGAAGCGGGCATAGAGGACAACCTCGATCCCACCTGTGTGCAGCTCTACAAGCAGCTGGGGGTGAAGGCGACCGAGCTTCGCCAGGCCGCGAAGGCCGAGATCGCCGCGCACATGTCGAAGGGCAAGTGGGGCTGAGGACCAGGCCGCGTCGAGGCGACGAGAGGGAGGCGCAGACCGCTGCGGCCTGACGGCGACTTCCGGGTTTGCCATGAAAGGCCGGACCCCATCAGGTTGAGCACACGAGATCCACTCAAGATCGAAGCGAGAGGAGGATCCGGCGGCGCCGATGCCGACGCACTAGCAGGAGAGGGCTCGGAGGCGGAGGCACCCCTCCTGAAATCGCAACGCCAGAGTGGCAGGAGAAAAGCCCTGTTCTCACAGGTTGCGGAGCAGGACCAGCGCCGCGAAGAGACATGAAGAAATGGCGATGTAGAGTGTGCGGATACATCCATGAAGGGCCGGAGCCGCCTGACGTGTGTCCGGTGTGCGGGGCTCCGAAGGAGGATTTCGAGGAAGTCGTCGAAGATGCCGGCGCCGCCAAGAGCGGCGTGCCTGAACCGGATGGGGCACATCAGGACGTTCTGCCGACCGGCCAGCCTGGAGCAGGCTCCTCATCCACGGGCATGGGCATGGGCACGGGCACGGGCGCAGGCCCGACTGGCCGGGGTCCGTCATCATCGCCCGTCGCGCCGCTGGTGGCCGAGGGGAGCCTGAAGGGGGCACTTTACTCCCTGAGTTACGGGCTGTTCGTCGTGACGTCGCACAAGGACGGCAAGTTCAACGGTCAGGCTTGCAACACCGTCGTCCAGATTACGAGCGAGCCGGCGCGGATCGCCCTCGCGATCAACAAGCGCAACCTCACACACGAGTTCATCAGCGAGAGCAAAGTCCTGGCAGTGACGGTGCTTGGCCGGGATAACCTCGACCTCGTGAGGAGGTTCGGATTCGCGTCCGGGCGGACCACCGACAAGTTCGCGGGGGTAGATTACGCGCTCGGCGCCGAGACCGGGTGCCCGGTCCTCAAGCAAGGGATCGCGTTCCTCGAGGCACGCCTCGTGCCCGGCCTTTCGGTTGATGCGGGCACGCACACGCTGTTCGTGGCGGATGTGGTGGGCGGCGGCGTGCTCCGCGACGCAGTCCCGTTGACCTACCGCGACTACCGTGAGCTCAAGGACAAGCCTGCGCTGCAGCCAGGCTCAGAGGCGCAGCCGGGGCCGGAGAAGGAGGCGGGGCCGGTGCAAGGCGAGGACCACGACAGGCAGAACGTCATAGCCGCTCTGAACCTCGAATACGGCGCTAACAGGAGATACCAGTATCAAATCGAGAGATCCACCGACCCCGGGCTTGTGTCGGTTCTCAGGGGTGTCATGCTGACAGAGGGGGATCACGTGGAAAACAACCTCAGCTACCTCGCCCGGGGGCTTGAGAAGGACGGCTGGTCCTGGGCCCTGCTTAACCTCAAGCTCAACCTTGAGTTCGAGGAGACGGCGCGAGATACTTATCGCAGGTTCGCGTCCGAAGCGAGGGACCCAGAGATCGCCAGGATGTTCAAGGATCAGGCACAGTCGGAGCAGGGGCATGTCAACATCTTCCGTGAGTTGATACAGCAGATCGAAGCGGGTGCCCGTCCCGTACGACTCTATTGTCCGCTCTGCGGGTGGGAGATCGACTTTGGCATTTCCCCCGAGCAGGGCAAGACTGTGCGCTGCCCGAAGTGCGGGGTCTCCGTCCGGCTCGGTGTCGAGGCCGGCCAGTGGGTTGCGAGGCTGGAGCGCTGAGATCTGGAGCGCTGAAGTAGCTACGCAGCCAGAGGCTGTCGTCCTGGCGCCAAGAGCAGCGTCTTTTCCAACCGAAGGAACGCGTCTGAAGCGTTCACACGGACTTGAGCGCCCGCATGTTGCACGCCCTACGGCAGCGTGCGCGAGCCCCACCCGAGGCCGTATACCCTGTGCCGGGGGCTGAGCGCCGTGTAAGCCGGCCGGGAGCTGCGTGTTTACAACGCGTGACGGCGTCCTGCCCTGACGCTCCGACGGGCCGACAAGGGCTTCCGGGCTTAGGCAGAACTCCGGATGCCAGGTGCCAGGTGTCCCGGGTCCCAATACCCGATCACTAGATTACCGGAGGTGCAAGAAGCATGGAACTCAAAGGATCGAAGACAGAGGCCAATCTCAAGGCCGCGTTCGCCGGCGAGTCGCAGGCCAGGAACAAGTATACCTACTTTGCTTCCGTCGCCCGCAAGGAAGGCTACGAGCAAATCGCCGGCATCTTTGAGGAGACTGCGAACAACGAGAAGGAGCACGCGAAGCTCTGGGCGAAAGCCCTCGGCATGATTTCCGACACAGCTGCCAATCTCGAGGAAGCCGCAAACGGCGAGCACTACGAGTGGACCACCATGTACCGGGAGTTCGCCGAGACGGCACGCAGCGAGGGCTTTGAGGATCTCGCAAAGGCTTTCGAGGAAGTCGCCGAGGTCGAGGAGGCCCACGAGAAGCGTTATCGCGCACTTCTCCAGCGCATCCACAGCGCGACGGTTTTCCGCCGCGACCGCCCCATCAGGTGGCACTGCAGGAACTGCGGGTACATCCATGAAGGCACCGAGCCACCGGAGATATGCCCGGCCTGCGCACACCCGAGGGCGTTCTATGAGCCTCTTGCCGAGAATTACTGAGAGCTTCCGGTGAAACAGAAAAGCAAGGATGCTGATGGGAGGGACTGCGCTTTCGGGCGCGGTCCCTTCTTTGTACCTTCCCACGGCTAATGTGATCGTCCCGGGTGCGATTTTTCTGTGCGAGGGGGACAGTTTCGGCAGGAGAAGCCCCCAGAGCCGGCGAAGATATGTAACCGGCTACAGATAGCAATGCGAGCTACGATGGGCTTCTTGCATGGCTGGTAGGATGACATATGTAACCCATTGCAGCTCGGAAACGGGGATGGGAACATCACCACGATCTACGAAGTTGCAGAGCTTGCCGGGGTGTCGGTGGCCACCGCATCTAGGGCGCTCAACAATACCGGATACGTGAGCAAAGAGGCGAGAAGCCGCGTGTTGGAGGCGGCGCGCCGGCTCAACTACCACATCAACGTTAACGCCCGCAGCCTCACCAGCGGAAAGACCTACACCATAGCCCTGGTGCTCCCCGACGTGACGAACCCGTTTTTCCCGGCGGTGGCGCGTGGTGTCGAGGATGCAGCGAGCAGAAAGGGCTACAGCGTCATCCTGTGTAACACCGACGGAAGCCCGCGAAAAGAGGCCGATTACCTCAACATGCTCAGGTCTCGGCGGATCGATGGTATCGTCTTCACTACGTCAGAGCTTCCGGGTGCTCGGATCAGTAGCATCATAGGGGATTCCAGCGCCGTGGTGCTCGTGGACCGTGATCTCGATGAACCCTACGACATAGTGAAAACCGACAACGTCAAGGGCGGGTTCCTGGCCACGAGCCACCTGATCAGTCTCGGTCATACCCGGATCGCGGTCATATCAGGTCCCTTGAGCCTTACGACCGGCATGGAGAGGCTACAAGGTTACAGGGACGCCCTGGGTCAAGCGGGCATTCCTTTCGATGAATCGCTGGTAGTTGAAGGTGACTTCCGCCAGGAAGGGGGACGGGCCGCAATGGAGCGCCTGATCGAGCAGTGCGGCGGGAGACCGTCCGCGAAGCTCTCAGCGGTGTTTGCCTGCAACGATCTCATGGCCGTGGGAGCGCTCACCGCTCTTGAGGAGCACGAGATCGCGGTGCCGTCAGAGGTCGCGATCGTCGGCTACGATGACATAGCCCTTGCTTCTGTGACGAGGCCGCGCCTGTCTACCGTGGCTCAGCCCAAGTACGAGATGGGCGTGCTTGCGGCGGAGATGCTCCTGCGGCGAATGGCCAACCCCAACCTTCCCAGGCAGCAAGAGGTCCTCCAACCGATGCTGGTGATCCGAGACTCCACACTTGAGAGGAGATCGAGATGCGGATGAGCATAGTGGTTGTCGGCAGCTTGAACATGGACTATGTCATGCAGGTTGATGAGCTGCCCCGCCCTGGGGAAACGGTGTTTTCAACACGGTACACCACCGCTCCAGGGGGCAAGGGCGCAAACCAGGCAGCGGCGGCTGCACGTCTTGGAGCCGAAGTCAAGATGCTCGGCTGCACGGGCGACGACGCGGCCGGGCGGGCGCTTCTTGGAAGCCTCCAGGCGTTTGGGGTTGACGTTTCTGCGGTGCGGGTCGAAGCGTCGGAGCCGACTGGGTCTGCCTTCATTACCGTATCTTCCTCAGGCGCCAATACCATAGTGGTGCATCGGGGGGCGAATTTCGCGCTGACGCCAGAGCGTTGCCGAGAGTGTGAGGGCCTCATCGCGCAGGCAAACGTGCTCGTGACCCAACTTGAGATCCCGCTTGATGCCGTCGTCGCAGCCCTCGAGATAGCCCGCCGCCATCACGTGATAACGGTCCTCAACCCTGCTCCTTCTGTTCCGATCCCCGGCAATGTGCTGGAACTTGCCGATTACCTCGTCCCCAACGAAACGGAGGCCGCCTCCCTTGCCTGCCACATGGCGAAACGGGGTGCTGGCAGCGAGGCTGCTGTGGGCGCCTCTGACCTCTCCGACCCGCGACAGGCAGCCGCGGTTGCAGCCCGGCTCGCGGAAGCTACGTGCGGCACGGTCGTCATAACCCTCGGTAAGAACGGCTGTGTCTGCTCAACACCAGCGCGCATGCCATCTTCGGCTAACGTGAACGCCAGTGGGCGGGCGGAGAAACGTGGTGTCGTCGGAGCACGCGTGGCAAACGACGAATCCCCTGGAAGGCAGCGAAACCTTGCGATACCAGCGTTTAAGGTGAGGGCAGTCGATACCACGGCGGCCGGGG
>DKEX01000013.1:0-338 GCA_002452295.1 Firmicutes bacterium UBA6811
TGCTTACCGCTGCTTCTGGTGCCGCGGCTGGCGCGCGCACAGAGATAACTGTTGGAGCAGGGGCGGGCTTGCTCGACGCTCTCGAGCTCATCAAGAGCTCGTTTGAGACGGCAAACAGTGACATTACGGTGTCCTTCACGTTTGCAAGCGGCGGGTCTATAACGGCGCAGGTGAAGCAGGGCGCCCCGCTCGATGCGGTCATCTTCCCTGCGGGCGGCGGCCATATGGATGCCCTCGAAGGCGAAGGGCTTATCGCACCGGAGACGCGGTTCGTTGCCGCCCATGACAAGGTCCTTCTCGTGGTTCCCAGCGACACGAAGGTGTCCGGGGACCCCTGG
>DKEX01000013.1:357-2485 GCA_002452295.1 Firmicutes bacterium UBA6811
GGGAGCATACGCCGTGCAGGTTCTGCAACACATGGGGCTCGATAAGCTTCTGGCGGAGCGGCTCGTGTACGCAAGGACGGTGCGGCAGGTCCTGACCTACGTGGAGCTGGGAGATGCCGACGCCGGGCTTGTGTACGGCAGCACCCTTTACAAATCGACGAAGGCGAAGGCGGTAGCGGAGGCCCCCACGGGGTCTCATGAGAGCGTAATATTCGAGGCTGCAATGGTAAAGGGGACAAAGCACGGGCAGGAAGTGCAGAGGTTCCTTGCGTACCTGCGCTCGCCGGAAGCCAGGAAGGGGTTCGAGCAGTGCGGGTTCGGGATGCCTGAGGAGTAAACGTCCCTGCCCTGGCTGTGGCAGGTACCATGCTGCGGCAGGTACCATCAACTCGCGCCGCGCCCGGGAAAGGACTGCGTGGTCGGATGCCGTGATGCACGCGGTCATTGGAAAGTGCATGATTGGGGTACCTGCCGACGGTGTTGGGTGTCTCATCTGGCGGCTGCTTGCGGGTGCTGCGGGTGCGCGTAGCACGGGCTTGCGGCGATGACCGAGGAAGGGGAGCAGACGGTCTCCTGCGGGGTGTTGGTGGGCCGGGCAGGGATTGGGTGCAGGGAACGCCTGGTGGAGTCGAAGAGAACGCGCGAAGGAGGACAGGCGGCGATGCCGATTCTTGGACTGTGCAGACGCAAGTTTGACGAGCTCGTCAGTTCGCACGAGTTTCTCGGCGACGAGGTGGAGGTGGTCACGGCCCGGCCGCTGGCGCCGGAGGAGGCCATCGGCGTGCCAACAAGGCGCGACTTCCCGCTGCTGAAGGGCAAGGAGGTCATGATCCAGGCGCGCTTCCGCGAGAGCAGCGGCCAGGCGTACACCGACATGCCCGCACCCTTCCGGGGAAGTCTTGCCGACGTCATGGCGTTGCCGCTCGAGACGAACTTCGAGCGGGCGGTGTTCGTGGCTACCTGCAACGCTGTCATGCGCCACCTGGGGCTTGTCGACCGCACCCTCCACTGCCGCGACAACGAGCCGGAGGAGTGCGCCAGGCTTCTCTGCGAGCATGTGAGCGAGCGTTTCGGAAGCCCCCCCGTTGCCGTCATCGGCCTGCAGCCGGCGATAATAAGCGCCCTGGCAGGGCGGTTCCGGGTCCGCGCGACGGACATGGACCCGGCCAACATCGGCACGTTCCGCCAGGGCGTCGTCATCGAAAGCGCCGAGCGGAACCACGAGATCATCGAGTGGGCGGACCTCGTCCTTTCCACTGGCACGGTGCTTGCCAACGGGACGGTCGAGGACGTCCTCAGCGACAAGCCCACCATCTTCTACGGCGTCACGGCCGCCGGGCCCGCGAAGCTCATAGGCTACGAGCGGTTCTGCCCGTGCTCGCATTGACGCGTCCTGTTCGTCCTACCAAGTGCGGGTTCAGAAATCACCGCCACTTTTCCAGGGGTTGCCGGTGTTGCACTCCGGGGACGGCGCGCTTGCGGCGCGCCTCGTTAGATTTGGCATTCAGGCTTGCCAAATCGAGAGCGCCCCGTCGTGCAAGCACCGGCAACCCGGCAGCTTCTCCCAAACCAGCATGGATTTGTGAACTCGCACTTAGCCTCCCAGGTACGCCTCGCGGACCCTCGGGTCGCTCGCAAGTTCCTCCGCCGCCCCCGCCAGCACGATCTCGCCCGTCTGGAGCACGTAGCCGTGGTGCGCCACCTTGAGCGCCATGTTGGCGTTCTGCTCCACGAGCAGGATGGTCGTCTCCGCCTCGTTGATCTCGACGATCACCCTGAATATCTCCTGCACAAGGATGGGCGAGAGGCCCATGGACGGCTCGTCGAGGAGCATGATCCTGCCGCGCGTCATGAGCGCCCTTGCCACGGCAAGCATCTGCTGCTCGCCCCCGGAGAGGGTCCCCGCCATCTGGGAAAGCCTCTCCTTGAGGCGCGGGAAGAGCGCGAACACACGCTCCTCGTCCGCCGGGATCCTGTCCCGGTCCTTCCTGGAATACGTCGCCAGCTTGAGGTTCTCGTAGACCGTCAGGTTGGCGAAGATCCCCCGTCCCTCCGGCACGTGGGCAATCCCCGCCTCGACGACCCGGTGCGGCGCGAGCTTCGAAAGCTCCATCCCCCGGAACACGAC
>DKEX01000013.1:2501-3269 GCA_002452295.1 Firmicutes bacterium UBA6811
TTGGCGCCTATGAGGGTCACTATCTGCCCTTCCTCCACGTCCAGCGAGATGCCCCTGACGGCCTTTATGTTACCGTATGACACGTGCAGGTCCCTGATGGAAAGAAGAGGCTCAGCCATCACGAGGCCTCCTTTCCGAGGTAGGCTTCGAGGACCCGCGGGTTCGTGCGGATCTCGTCCGGCGTGCCCTCCGCTATCGTCTCGCCGAAGTCGAGGACCAGTATCCGCTCGCATATGCCCATGACCACGCGCATCTGGTGCTCGATGAGGAGTATGGTGAGGCCGAAGCGGTCCTTGAGCCAGGCGATGGTCTCGAGGAGCCTGTCGATCTCGTTGGGGTTCATCCCTGCTGCGGGCTCGTCGAGCAGCAGGATCTTCGGGTGCGACGCGAGGGCCCTGGCTATCTCCAGCCTGCGCTGCTCCCCGTACGGGAGCGCCTTCGCGGGGCTCGAAGCGTAGCGTGCGAGGTTGAAGGTTTCGAGAAGCTCGTAGGCCTTTTCGCGGACCCTCTCCTCCTCGCGACGGAAGGGGCCGGACCGAAAGAGGGCAGCGCCCACGCTGTAGCGGGCCTGGGAGAAGTGGCCGATCCGCACGTTGTCCAGCACGGATAGCTCGCGGAAGAGCCTGATGGTCTGAAAGGTCCGAGCTATCCCCATGCTCACGATGTCGCAGGACTGTATCCCCACGAGGTCCTTCCCGTCGAGCCGGATGCGGCCGCGCGTCGGCCTGTACACGCCGGTGATGAGGTTGAAGACGGTGGTCTTGCCGG
>DKEX01000013.1:3368-3815 GCA_002452295.1 Firmicutes bacterium UBA6811
CTTCGCTCGGCCCTCTCCTCGCGCGGGACGAACCCGAGGAACTCGCGCAGGCCCATTATCCCGGTGGGACGGGTGATCATGAGGACGACCAGCATGAGCGGCCCGACCACCCAGCGCCACACCCCCAGCGGGCGGAGGAGTTCGAGCAGCACGGTGTAGACCGTCGCGCCCAGGATGGACCCGAAGATGCTGCCGATGCCCCCGAGGTAGACCATCACCAGGATGTCCGTGGACTTCTGGATGGAGAACGTNNCTCGGGTTGATGAACTGGACCAGGTGGGCGAAGAGCGCGCCGGCCACGCCTGCGAAGAAGGCCGATATAACGAATACCAGCATCTTCGTCTGCCTGGTGTTCACGCTCACGAGGTTCGAGGCGACCTCGTCCTCGCGGATTGAGAGCATGGCGCGGCCGTAGTTCGAATACACGAAGTTGCGGATGATGTATAT
>DKEX01000013.1:3909-5840 GCA_002452295.1 Firmicutes bacterium UBA6811
CCAGCGTCACGATGGCGAGGTAGTCTCCCCTCGTGCGAAAGGAGGGGATCGCGACGATGAGCGAGGTCCCGGCCGCGGCGGCGCCCCCGGCGAGGATCGCGATGGGGAAGGCCAGCCACCCGAGGCTGTTCCGGAAGACCCAGACCGTGACGATGGACGCCATGTAGGCTCCCACGGCCATGAAGCCCGCGTGGCCCACCGAGAACTCGCCCATGTAGCCATTGACCAGGTTCAGGCTGAGGGTGAGGATTATGTTGATCCCCACATACATGAGGATCTGAAGGACATACGAGCTGACCAGGCCGGACCGTTCCACGAGGAAACTCAGGGCAAGGCCTGCAGCAACCAGCAGAAGCGTCCGCTTTGACTTGAGCACGTCCGCATGCACCTCGTTTCTCCGAACGCTAGACCTTCTGGGCGGCCACGCGGCCCAGGATCCCGGTCGGGCGGACTATGAGCACGGCGAGGAGTATGGTGAACGCCACGAAATCCCGGTAGGTCGACGACGGCAGGATGGTGGGAGTGAACACCTCGACGAACCCGAGGATATACCCGCCGAGCATCGCGCCGCGTATGTTGCCGATGCCGCCGACGACGGCCGCGATGAACGCCCACCAGCCGAGTCGCACGCCCATGTACGGATTGATGATGGGATAGGCCTGGCTGTATAGGATGCCGCCGGCGGCCGCCACCGCCGAGCCTATGGCGAATGTCAGGGAGATTATCCTGTCGACCGGAACCCCCATAAGGGGCACGACCGTCTTGTCGAATGATATCGCCCGCATCGCCATGCCCGTCATCGTCTTCTGCACCACCGTGTCCAGCAAGAGCATCAGGATGATCGAGATGACTATGATCATCACCTGCAAGCTGGAGATGGTGAGCCCTCCCATGTTGTAGTTGGCGGCGGGAAGGAGGGGAGGGATGGCTCGCGGGGCGGGGCCCAGCGTGGCGAGGGTGAAGTGCTCGAGGAAGAGGCCGACGCCGAGGGCCGTGATGACCGCCGATACGCGCGGGGCGTATCGCAGCGGCTTGTAGGCCGCGCGCTCTATCAGCATGGCCAGGAGGGCGGTGAGGACCATGCTGGCGAGCAGGGTGGAGGCGAACACGGCCCACGTCGGGAGGTGGCGCGCAAGGAACGCGCCGGATGCGAAGAACCCTATGTAGCAGGCGATCATGAAGATGTCGCCGTGAGCGAAGTTGATGAGCCGAAGGATTCCATACACCATCGTGTAGCCGAGAGCTATGAGCGCGTATACGCTCCCGAGCTGAAGGCCGTTCAGTGTTTGCTGCAGTATGACGGCCAAAGTATCACCCCCGAGCTTCTGCCGGCTGTTGCGTGTTATCCCCTGTACCGCCCGTTCCGGGCGCCGGGGGCCACGAGCGCAGGGGGGACCCCGCCCCGGACAACTTCGGGACAGGGGCCCCAGGCCTGCCAGCGATGAACGACGACACCGCATGCTGTAGCTACGGCGCCACGCTGTCGTAGTATGTGAACTTGCCGCCCTTGATCTGGATGAAGACCGCGCTCTTCACGGGGTCGCCGGTGCCCTCGAATTTCATCTTTCCGGTGACGCCATCGTATAGCGTTATCTTCGAGAGGGCGTCGCGCACGGCCTCGCGGTCCAGCTTGCCCGCGGCCTTTATGGCCTGGAAGAGCATGCCGAACGAGTCGTATGTGAGTGCCGCCACGTCATCAGGCTTTTCCTTGAACCGCTCCTCGTAGGCTTTGATGAACTTCTGCGCTACTGGCGTTGCAATGTCGGGGGCGTAGTGGGTGCTGAAGAAGTGGCCCTCGATGTCAGCGCCGCCAAGTTTCAGGATGTCCGGGAAGCCCCACGAGTCGCTGCCGAGGACCTTGCCGGTGTAACCCAGGCGACGCGCCTGCTGGATCTGGAGGGGGACCTCACTATAGTAGTTGGGGAGGAAAA
>DKEX01000005.1:0-1092 GCA_002452295.1 Firmicutes bacterium UBA6811
TTCTTCCCGAATCCACATGGCTCTCGCGAGGTCCATCTCTCACCCCCCCCCTCGCGCAAGGCTGGCGCCTGACAGCCGGAAAGGCCTTCAGGCGCGGCTGCGCTGTGCGGACGGCGGCGCCTGCTCCAGCCTGCGCAGCTTGCGCGCTGCCAGTGTGCGGCTGGTCCGCAACCTGCGGGCGGCCTGCGGACGGCCTGCGGGCGGCCTGCGCGGAGCTTGCGCGGCCTCTGGGCTGTGTGACGTGATGGGCCGCCGCCCGGCAAGGCCTGCTGGAGGATTGCCGTCGACCCGCAGAANNAAAAGCCTCCCGCCCCCGGTCGCCCGAGATTCCTCGGACCACCAGGGACGGGAGGACAGTCCTTCCGTGGTACCACCCCGGCTTCGCTGCAGCCTCGCGGCGGCAGCCTCGGTTTCGTTCCCTCCGACCAATCGACGAAGCAGGCCGGTCCGGCGTTGGCCACGTACGGCGGCCAGCCAGGGAGGAAACAGGCGGATAACAGGCGCTTGGCATATGCTTCGATGCAAATGCTACGACCTGGCAAAGCCTACTTGCCCGGCGTGTCTGCGTGCTTCGGGGTCTCGCTGCAGAGACCCGTTGCGGAGCCCCGCCCCTGCGCTTTCGTGCTCCGGTGCGGCCGCGGACGGCTGAGGTTTCGGCTTTGCGGCTCGGGGGCGAGTTCGGCGCGTCCCAGGCGCCGGTTTGCACCAGCCACCGGCTCTCTTTGATCCGGGAGGCTCACCTACTGCTCCCCGTCATCGCTTTTGGAGTGTGACCGAGGTGCTGCTTCGTCAGCTTGCACCGCAGTGCAGGGATTGTTTTGGATATAATACCAGCACGATGCCGGGTCTGTCAACACCGGTCATGGTGGCAATTCGCTGGAAGAAGTGAAACATCCCGGTGGCGACCCCGGGGTGCCTATACAGGGGGCTTTCGCACGACGTGGGCAACGCCGCCGGAGTCCAGGTACGCGAGGGACAGTTCGCGGAGGTCTGTCACGCCGAGGGGCGCCAGCGTCTCCATCAGGGCCTCCCTCGATAGTCCCGCGAGGCGCAGGTTCTCCTCGACTGGCGCGCCGTCCTCGACCATAATGA
>DKEX01000005.1:1152-1985 GCA_002452295.1 Firmicutes bacterium UBA6811
GAGAGCCGCCACGGCCACCTCCTCCGGACCGACCGAGCCGTTCAGCCGCAGCTCGGACATGAGGACGTTGTGGCCTATCCTTGCTCTTGCGAGCCCCTCCGGGAGGATCTCGCCGTTCTCCACGAGTTTGATGGGCTTCGGTTCGAGGAACGTCCGGAGGTTCGGCCTGAAAGTGGAGAGGCGGGTCAGGATGATGCGGAAGGATGCAAACACAAGGAGCGCAAGGAGTGCCCCGGAGAACGGGACCCGGCTGTCTGAAAGCGGGTGGGCGACGAGGTTTCCGATGACGATCGCGGAGGTGAAATCGATGAACCGCAGGTTTGCTATGGATCTCTGCCCCATCGCCCGGGCGGTGAGGAAGAGCACCACATAAAAGATCACCCCCCTCGCCACCCACTGGGCGGGCGTCAGAGAGGCCTGGCCTTGCCAGAAATGCAACGCACCGATACTCCTGTTCGTGTTCGTGTTCGTGTTCGTGTTCTTGTCCTTGTTCTTGCGTTTGTGCGTGGACGCGCGGCGGCTTGGAACGCACGACCGGCGACCATAATGTTGCACTTGGGCGCGGGACCTATTCCAGGTTGTGGACTGCACGCGCACNNGCCGACCTGCCCCGTCGATTGGGGGTCCGAACTCCGGCACCCGTCAACCCCGGAGGCGGTCGGCCTCTCTGAAGTCTCGGCCAGGGAAACGGTCGCAATCGAGGAGGCGCTCCGCAGATCCCCGGCGGCCGTTGACGAGGCTTTCCCTGGAACCGCCAGAGTGGTCGATCTGCCAAGATTTTGGGCACCCGGCGGACAGGACTGGCAGAATTCTGGTCACCTTGGTCGCCTTTG